>NZ_JBWKES010000006.1:0-298339 GCF_056435325.1 Streptomyces sp. NPDC043952 | reverse complement strand
ACGAACCGACAAGCTCGCCATCGCTTACGAGGCCGCACTTCACCTCGCCGGCATCCTCATTTGGACCCGACGCTGACCAAAGAGACAGACCCTAGGCGCTCGCACCCAGCGGGCGCCGTCTCTGCAAGGTGCCTCGGCTCAGACCTTCTCGGCGCTCACGCGTGGATGCCCGGCAGTGAGCAGCCCGACGTCTTCTACGCCGGAAGTCAGGATCGTCACCCGGCCGGGATACTGCAGGGCGGTCGCGCACAGCATGGCGTCGATGGCGTACTTGTGACCGTGCAGCCCCGCCGCGACACGAGGCTCTGACCTGACGCCGGAGGATCCCCGTGCCGGAGGTTCGTGGGCCTCCGGTCCAGGTGTGCCGGTCACTCCACGAGTTCCATCCACAGGCTCAGTTCGGGGGATTCCGCCTTGTAGGAGCGCCTGTGTCCGGGGCGGGTGGCCTCGTAGCGGGCTACCAGGAGCTCCGCCGTCTGGACGGTGACGGCGGGCAGATCGCGTTCGATCACCCGCTCCCAGGGAAAATCGGTCTTAGGGGCGTGGAGCGAAGCCAGAGGGAAGGGCTGGGGCAGCGAGCGGCATGCCTTCCAGCAGATCAGCTCCGGCGCGTACTCGATCAAGTGGCCGTGGCCCTGCCTGGACCTCCGTGGCATCGCCGCCAGCGCCGAGTGGGCTGCTCTCCATGCCTCGACGGCACGCATCACGCCCACCGGGGTCATCCGGCCGTGGAAGAGACTCCGGTAGACGGGCGAACCACGGTCGTCCCACAGCGCCTCACGTCCCTGCGGCGTGGCAGCGAGGTTCGCCGCGACCGGTCGGGGGTCGACCGACAGGCACGCGAGGGCGCAGGTCACGTCGGCCATGGAAAAGCGCTGGCCGTGGAGCCCTGTCGTCACGCCACGGCGAGGATCGAAGTCGCCCTTCTCCCAGTCCCCGCGCATCAGGCGGACGATGTTCGGACAGCGGATCAAGCGGTCCTGCGCGGTGGAAGGGTTGAGGTAGCGGTCGGCGACGTCGTGGACGCGACGAGCACGCTCCCTCTCGGGGCCGCAGTAGATCTCGAGGCGGATGACGGAACGTCGCAGATGGTCGTACGACAGCCGGTCCCGCGCGTCCGCGATGACCTTCAGCCGCTGCATACCGTCGATGCACTCGGGCCCGATGACGTGCAGCGAGTCGCCGAACGGCCGCAGCCCCGACTGCACTTCCACGGCATCCGCGCCCAGCGCGATATGGCCCGCGGCACCGAAGTCCTCGGGCCGGTCCTCCAGCATCCGCGCCAGCCCCCTGTTGGCCTCGGTGGCTCCGAGGTCGCCGCGGCCGGCCCACAGTCGGCGTGCGGCATCAACCGGAGCCGCGACGTGTACGAGGTCGGCCGCGGTGACGTCCACGGCCCAGCCACGCGTGAGCTGCGCGACGCGCAGTGGCCGAAGGCTGAGGACGGGTTCGGCCGAAAGCGGGCGCTCGGCAGACGAGAAGATCCAGTTCACGCCTGTTCAACGCGACGGGGCTCGCGGCGTGACGGTGCGCCGGAAGATATCCGACCCCGCAGCGGAGCGGTCCGCTCCTCGTCAACCGGGGAGCAGGTCGCCGATCATTTCGAGGGTGATCATCCAGGTGGGCTGGGCGCCGGTGCCGAAGGCGGTGGCGAGGGCGTAGCCGAGGGACGCGTCGGTCGGGTCCGGGTCGGCGCCCTTGCGCCACTGGGCGAGGACGCGTCCGTCGCCGCTGGAGGAGAAGTCCCCGACATGCCGTCCGTCCCGGAGCAGTCGGCTGTCCGGGACGGAGCCGGGCACCAGGCGGCGCGTGTGCCCCGCGTGGTGGACGTCGACGCGGTACGAGCGCCGGGTGAGCCATCCTCGCGCCGGGGCGACGACGGCTTCCGCGCCGTCCACGGTCAGGGTGAGAAGTGCGCTGTCGCGGGTGCCGATCGGGATGTGGTCGGCGGCGTCGGTCCCGGCGGCACGGCGCAGTACGACGCGGGGTACCGACTCGCCCTCGACGCTCACCTCGCCCTCCCGCGTGTCGAGGCGGACGGTGACCGCACCGAAGAGGTCGTCCTCCACCACGGTCTCCACCACGGTCTCGTCGACAGGTTCCAGGGCCCCTATTCTCACCCGCCATTGTGATCATCTCCCCAGGCCCAGACCAGGTCCAGGCCCAGGCCAGATCCAGGGCCAGGTCGTCCGGTCATCTGGTCATCCGGTACGGCCGCCCGTCTACCGCCGCGCTCTTTTTTGGGGAAAGAAATCTGTAGTCGCGGGATAAGAAATCGACGCGGCACACGGTGACTATTCCTGCGTTTCCAGCCGGCGCCGCATTATTTGCCGCGCACGGCCCGCATCGACGTGCTACTGTCGTCATCAGTTGCAGGTGTGGTTGCCAGAAGGTTTTTCCTACGGCAGATCATCACGGCGACACGGAATACGCACAGGGCGTGTTTCTGACACCGTTCCGAAGGAGAAACAAAATGGCTACTGGCACCGTGAAGTGGTTCAACGCGGAAAAGGGCTTCGGCTTCATCGAGCAGGACGGCGGCGGCGCCGACGTCTTCGCCCACTACTCCAACATCGCCACCCAGGGCTTCCGCGAGCTCCTGGAGGGCCAGAAGGTGTCGTTCGACATCGCGCAGGGACAGAAGGGCCCGACGGCCGAGAACATCGTTCCCGCGTGACGATGCGGCACTGACGCATACTTCGCAGCTGGGGCCCGCACCTTGGGGTGCGGGCCCCAGCTCGCTTTTTTTCCGGGTTATTCCGACCC
Organism: Streptomyces sp. NPDC043952; assembly: GCF_056435325.1. Taxonomy (NCBI): domain Bacteria; kingdom Bacillati; phylum Actinomycetota; class Actinomycetes; order Kitasatosporales; family Streptomycetaceae; genus Streptomyces; species Streptomyces sp. NPDC043952. The sequence goes on along the minus strand of NZ_JBWKES010000006.1, from coordinate 295,573 downwards.
CAGCCGTTCCGGCTCGTTCTCGCGATTCTCTGCGCCGCTCATTCTGCTGCGGAAATTCCTTGATACGCGCCCGCATCGAGGAAGGTTCCGCATGAACCGCACCCGTTCCACCCGCGCACGTACCGCTCGCACATACGACCGCTTCGGAGGAAATTCCGCGGCGGACCGTTCCCGCGTCCCGCGCTCCCGCTCCCACGGCTACGGAAAACGGCAGTCCGGGCCGGGGGAGTTCGCGCTGCCGAAGACCGACACGCCCGCGTTGCCCGCTGTCGAGTCGTTCGCCGACCTCGCCATGCCGGCGCCGCTGCTGGCCACGCTCGGCCACGAGGGCGTGACCGTCCCGTTCCCGATCCAGGCGGCCACCCTGCCGAACTCGCTGGCCGGTCGCGACGTACTCGGCCGCGGCCGCACCGGGTCGGGCAAGACCCTGGCCTTCGGCCTCGCCGTACTGGCCCGTACGGCGGGCCGGCGCGCCGAGCCGCGCCGGCCGCTGGCCCTGGTCCTGGTGCCCACCCGCGAGCTGGCCCAGCAGGTCACGGACGCGCTCACCCCCTACGCCCGCTCGGTGCGGCTGCGGCTCGCCACCGTCGTCGGCGGCATGTCCATCGGCCGGCAGGCCGGTGCCCTGCGCGGTGGCGCGGAGGTGGTGGTCGCGACGCCCGGCCGGCTCAGGGACCTCATCGAACGGGGCGACTGCCGGCTCGACGACGTCGGCGTCACCGTTCTCGACGAGGCGGACCAGATGACCGACATGGGCTTCATGCCCCAGGTCACCGCCCTGCTCGACCTGGTGCGCCCGGACGGCCAGCGCATGCTGTTCTCGGCCACCCTGGACCGCAACGTCGATCTGCTGGTCCGGCGCCACCTGACCGACCCGGTGGTCCACTCCGTCGACCCCTCGGCCGGTGCCGTCACCACGATGGAGCACCACGTGCTCCATGTGCACGACGCCGACAAGCACCGTACGACCACCGAGATCGCGGCCAGGGACGGCCGGGTCATCATGTTCCTGGACACCAAGCACGCCGTGGACCGGCTGACCAAGCACCTGCTGGACAACGGCGTCCGCGCCGCGGCCCTGCACGGTGGCAGGTCCCAGCCGCAGCGCACCCGGACCCTGGCCCAGTTCAAGGACGGACACGTGACCGTCCTGGTGGCCACCAACGTCGCGGCCCGCGGCATCCACATCGACAGCCTCGACCTGGTCGTCAACGTGGATCCGCCGAGCGACCACAAGGACTACCTGCACCGTGGCGGTCGTACCGCGCGGGCAGGCGAGTCCGGCAGCGTCGTCACCCTGGTGACGCCCGGTCAGCGCCGCGACGTGACCCGGCTGATGGCGTCGGCCGGCATCGCCCCGCGCATCACCCCGGTCCGCTCCGGCGAGGCGGAGCTGAGCCGCATCACGGGCGCCCAGGCGCCCTCCGGTGTTCCGGTGGTCATCACCGCGCCGGTCGTGGAGCGCCCCCGCCGTACGTCTGCGCAGTCTCAGGGCCGCCGCGCCAGCCGGGGACGCGGCGGTCAGGGACGGCCCGTGGGCGGGCGGGCGCGGCGCGGGGCCCGGCCGGAGACCGGCAGCGGCTCGGCCGCCTAGACCGACTCCAGCCCCTCGCCTCAGCCCCTGGCAGCCCGACCCGAGGAGAACACTTGACGCCGGCACGGACACAGACGCAGTACAGCGGAACCTCGGCTCCGACGCGGCCGCAGTACCGCGGTGCCGGCCCTGTCCCACTGCCCCTCCTGCCGCTCCCCGTCGTCATGACCGACGACGGGGAAGGGCGCGGGCCTCGGGTGTGGGACGACATGACCGTCGAGGTGGCTCTGGCCGTCATGGCGGGTGCGCGGGTCGAGTACCTGACCGTGTGCGACGGGGACGACCAGCGCACGGGTTCGATCACCCGGCGCCGGCTCGCCGCGCTGCGCGACAGTGCCGCGTACACGGACCGCATCCGTCTGCGCGACCTCTTCAGTGGAGCGCCGCCCTCGCACGGCTGACCCGCCGCACCCCGCGTCGGTCACGGGTGAGCCCGCAGACCGCCCGTCCCGCCGCCGAGCCGCGTCCGTACCGCTCGGCGGGGCCGGTTCCGCCGCCGCGCCCCTCTTCCCCGGAAAACGCCGGGCCGAAGAGGGGCGCGGCGGCGTTTCACTGGTCGAAGTAGCTGAGATCGCCCACGGTCCAGGCGCTGACGTCCTTGATCGCGACTCGGTACATACCGCCCGTCTCCGGGATCCCGAGGCTGCCTTGCAGGATCCGGGCGAGATGGAAGTGCAGATGCGTGGGCGACTCGCCGCGGCCGGGCCGGTACCCGCGTGGCCCGCGGGCGAAGACGTCGGAGAAGACGCCGAGCCGGTCGGAGTCCTTCAGGACCTCCGCCACCCGCTCCCTCCATACCGCCTCGGGAGCCAGCCGGCCGGTGAGAACGGCGCCGCCGACGACCACGGTCAGCGCCATCTGATTGCTTCGCTCGGACTCCACCGCGGCGGAGATGGCGACGAGCAGCTCATCAGGGTTCGACATGCAGCAGAGCTTAGCCACCCGTCCGGCGGCAGGGGGCTGCCGACCGGATGACGAGAGCCGGCCACCGCCGAGACCTTCCTCCACCCAGAGAGTGAAATCTACAGTCGCCACTAGACATTTTTTCCCTGGCGTGAGTATGCTTCTTTTCGTACGAGAGAGAGTCCAGTGTCGCCGGAGCGGCGACGGAGCAAGGGAGGAACGACGCCATCAGGATCGCCCGGACCGGGCATCACTCGGTTCGGGTACCGCAAGACCCCGGAATGGATGGTGGTCCCCGGTCACGCAGCTGCGATCCCCCGCTCCGCCCTGCAGGGCCGGGTAGCGGAAAAGAGAAGGTCGGCACAGCAGTAGGGCCGACAGATGGTGTTGAATTTCCTTCGGGGCCCTGGTGCCGTACGGCACCAGGGCCCCTCGACGCGTTGCACAGCGAGGTGACATGACATCGGACAACCCACTGAATGATCGTCTGGACGACGACGACTACCCCGCATACACGATGGGGCGGGCAGCCGAGATGCTCGGCACCACCCCGGCCTTCCTCCGGGCCATCGGCGAAGCCCGGTTGATCACCCCTCTCCGCTCGGAGGGAGGACACCGCCGGTATTCCCGCTACCAGCTGCGGATCGCCGCTCGGGCGCGCGAGCTCGTCGACAAGGGGACCCCGATCGAGGCGGCGTGCCGCATCGTCATCCTGGAGGACCAGCTCGAGGAAGCGCAGCGCATCAACGCCGAGTACCGCCGCGCCGCCGGCAAGGCAGCGGGCAGCGCCGGCACCGGCTGAGCCCCGGCACCGGCTGAGCCCCGGTGAATGCTGAGGCCCCGGTGAATGCTGAGCCCCGGTGGATGAGGACAGCGGCGGACGAGGACGGCGGTGGACGAGGACGGCGGTGGATGGGGACGGCGGCAGGTCGCGCGGCGGCGAGGGGATCGAGTCGGCCGGATCTCACGCATCCGGTACGCCGGACCGGCGCCACCACCAGCAGCCGGGAGTACCCTGACCGTACCGAGGGCTTTTCGCGCAGCGCGACCGGCGGTGCCGTTCCCGGCGAGTGACGAAACGGGCGGTCGCCCGGCGGCGCCCGGAACGGACCGCAGATGGAACCCAGCAGTGCGCCGGCCGACAGGCACACGTACCGCATGCCCCTGCCGCGCGTGGCCCTCACTCCGGACGCCGGCCACGGCCCGCTGGACGGCGCCTGGTGGCCCCGCTGCGACGCGCTGGAGCTTGAACTCCCATCGCTCGTCAGCTCGTTGGAGCCGGATCCGGAGACGGCGGTACGGGTCTCCGTGTACCCCGGCGAATGGCCCGACGCCCCGCACGCGGTCATGTCGCCCGGCCGGGAGATCGCCGTGGAGCAGACCGGCACCGGCGGCCAGGCGCATGCCATCACGGTGGACTGCGGCGCCCTGGGACGCTGGGTGCTCCTCGTCGTACCCCCAGAGGAACCCGTCGGAACGGCCGCCCGGCTGCTGGCCGCCGCCGCTGACCCCGAGAACTCACTGACCGCCGCGGGAATGCTGGCCCTCGCCGAAACCGGCCACCTCGGGAACACGGCCGAAGCGGCGGAGTGAATCACGCGCCTGCGTCCGCGCCCTGGCGCATGAGCTTGCCACGGTCGTGACGGGGGCGCCGGAACAGGTCGGTCACCACGATGCCGTGCGCACCGGGGTGGTGGCGGGGCTCGAAGTTGGGTGGGTTGCGTACGCGGTGAGCTGAGCGTCCCCGTCGGGCGATCGTCCCAGTGGTCGGTGGCCGGTCCGTGGTGCTGCGTGCGGCGTGCTCGCGAGCAGCCACTTCCCGTGCCGCTCCGGCGCGGCGAACCGCCGCCCCTCCAGCGCGTCGCGCAGCCCGCGCGCGCCGGTCCCGTGCAGGACACCCGGATCGCGCACGGCGACACGGCGTACGACCCGCCCCCGCGCGCAGGACTCCAGCACCCGGCGGAATCCCTCGACGTCCGGGAGCTCGGGCACGTCTCCGTCTCCTTCCTCCTCCGTCTCACCAACGTCTCCTCCGTCTCACCAACGTACGGCGGCACGCGCGGCCGCGCGTGCGTCGAAAATCTGTGGCGGCCGGTACACATAGTCGCGGCGGGCGGGGGCGGGCCGTACGCCGTGTGGTCGTACGCGCGGCCGCTGTCGGATGCCCGGAGGCGGGCACCGGTCTCCTCGGCGTCTCCCCGCCCCTCCAAAAGCTGGCCGGACACGAGGCGAATACCTGCTCCGGCCAGTGCAGAATTACCCTACGCGACCGGGCGAGAATTGGCCGGGCGGCCGGAAAACGGCACCAGCGCCGCCGAGCGAGGTGTGTTAGCGTGATAGGCGTTGCAGTTTTGGTTGCCAGAGACTTTTCTTTGCAGAGCTTTCCGGATCTTTCCGGAGGGGTGATCACAGCGGCGACTCGGCTTCGCAAGGTGCGAAGTCCGGCACTGCCCCCAAAGGGAGATTCATCATGGCAACTGGCACCGTGAAGTGGTTCAACTCGGAAAAGGGTTTCGGCTTCATCGAGCAGGACGGCGGCGGCGCTGACGTGTTCGCCCACTACTCGAACATCGCCACCTCCGGCTTCCGTGAGCTTCAGGAAGGCCAGAAGGTCAGCTTCGACGTCACGCAGGGCCAGAAGGGCCCGCAGGCCGAGAACATCGTTCCGGTCGCCTGACGCTCACCCGCGTCGTCGCGAGCCGAGCGGCTCGCACATCATGAGGCTGGGGCCCGCGCTCTCGGGGTGCGGGTCCCAGCTCATTGTCTTTTTCCGGGCCCTCGCCTTTTCCTGGACGACTCCAGTGCCACTGGACGCCTCCAGTGCCGGGAGCGGCCCGGCTCTCCACCATTTTCTTCGGCTCATTCTTGCGAATCCTCGCGCGGTCAACGCCGCCCGGACGGAATTCCTCGATGCGCCGCATCGAGGAGGGTTCCCCCCTGAACCGCACCCGTCGCACCGGCGGCACCACCGGTGACCTCCGCGCGCCCCGCAGGTCCGCGCGCCCCCGTCCGAACACCGGCCGCACCACCGGCCAGAGCGCCCGGCCCGCCGCGCGCCGGCAGGAGTTCGCCCTGCCCGCCACGCTCACCGAGCCGCTGCCCGCGGTCGAGGCGTTCGCCGAGCTCGACATGTCCGAGCGGCTGCTGACCGCGCTGGTCAACGAGGGCATGACCACGCCCTTCCCGATCCAGGCGGCCACGCTGCCGAACGCGCTCGCGGGCCGGGACGTGCTGGGCCGGGGCCGTACCGGCTCGGGCAAGACGCTCGCCTTCGGCCTGCCGGTCCTGGCCCGGCTGGAGGGGCAGCGGGCCCAGCCCCGGCAGCCCCTCGCCCTGGTCCTCGTACCGACCCGCGAGCTGGCCACGCAGGTCACCGACTCGCTCGCCCCGTACGCCCGCGCGCTGCACGTGCGGTTCGCCACCGTGGTGGGCGGTGTGTCGATCGGCCGCCAGACGAGCGCGCTGCGCGGTGGCGCGGAGGTCGTGGTCGCCACGCCCGGCCGTCTCAAGGACCTGATCGACCGCGGCGCCTGCCGTCTCGACCACGTCGCCGTCACCGTCCTGGACGAGGCGGACCAGATGGCCGACATGGGCTTCATGCCGCAGGTCACCGCGCTGCTCGACCAGGTTCCGGCGCGTGGGCAGCGGCTGCTGTTCTCGGCCACCCTGGACCGCAACATCGACCTCCTGGTCCGGCGCTACCTGCACGACCCGGTCGTGCACTCGGTGGACCCGTCCGCCGGGGCGGTCACCACGATGGAGCACCACCTGCTGCATGTGCGGGACACCGAGAAGCACACCGCGGTGACCGAGATCGCCGCCCGCGACGGGCGCGTGATCATGTTCCTGGACACCAAGCACGCGGCGGACCGGCTGGCCAAGCACCTGCTGTCCGTCGGGGTGCGGGCCGCGGCCCTGCACGGTGGCAAGTCCCAGCCGCAGCGCGACCGTACGCTGGCGCAGTTCAAGAACGGGCAGGTCACGGCCCTGGTGGCGACCAACGTCGCCGCCCGCGGCATCCATGTCGAGGGCCTGGACCTGGTCGTGAACGTCGATCCCCCGGCCGACCACAAGGACTATCTGCACCGCGGTGGCCGTACCGCGCGGGCGGGCGAGTCCGGCACCGTCGTCACCCTCGTCCTGCCGCAGCAGCGGCGCGCGATGGACCGGCTGATGGCCGACGCCGACATCACCCCGCGCAGCGCGCGGGTGCGCCCCGGCGAGGAGGAGTTCCAGCGCATCACCGGCGCCCGGACGCCCTCCGGCATACCGGTCGTCCTCGCCGCACCGGTGGTCGAGGAGCGGCGCGAGAACGGCACGGGCTCCGGCGGCCGGCGCCGCAGGGGCCGGGGCGGGCGCGGGGGCGCGGGCGGCCAGGGCGCCGGCCGCGGTGGCGCGAGCGGGCAGAGCACGGGCCGGAGCAGGGGCGGTCAGGGTGCCGCCGCCCGTGGCGAGGGCGCGAGCGGTGGCGGCCAGGGCGCGCCCGGCCGCGGTGGAAGCACGCGCGGCGGAGCACCGGCCCGCCGGGGCGTCCGGCGGAGCAGCACCGGCAACGCCTGATCCCGGCCGCGTAGCCCGAGGGACCCCGAGCACCCCGATGGGGTAACAGGGCCGGCTCCGCGCGTCGAACGCTCCTCCCGCCCTTCCCGGCGCCGCCTCCTCGCCGTCAGGCCCGGCCGGCGCCGGCCCTGAGGCGGTCGGCGAGGGCGATGACGAGGTCGCGGAGTTCGCCGGGGCGTTCGATCACGAACGGGCGGTCGAGCGCGGCGAGGAGCGGGGGCAGCCAGTCGAGCCGCTCCGCGCGCAGCTCGACGCGCAGCCACCCTCCAGCCGCCGGGTCCCGGCCCGCCTCCGGGCCCTGGGCCGCCGCCCCGTCCCGGCCCGCCTCCGGGCCCTGGGCCGCCGCCCGGTCCTGAGTCGCCTCCGGGCCCCGTCCCGCCGTACGGTCGTCGCCCGCAGCCGCATGCAGGCGCGCACCCGGACCCACGCCCGCCACCGAAACCAGGCCCGCCGCCGGGTCCTCGCCCGCCGCCCGGCCCTGAGCCGCCGTCCGGCCCCGGACTTCCTCCAAGCCCTGGCCGGCCTCCAAGCCCTGGCCGGCCTCCGGGTCCTCGCCCGTCGCCGGGCCCTGAGCCGTCGCCGGGTCCTGGACCGCCTCCGGACTCCGTCCCGCCGTACGGTCGTCGCCCGCAGCCGCATCCAGGCGCGCACCCGGACCCACGCCCGCCACCGAAACCCGGCCCGCCGCCGGGTCCTCGCCCGCCACCGAATCCCGGCCCGCCGCCGGGTCCTCGCTCGCCACCGAATCCCGGTCCGCATCCGAATCCTGGCCCCGCTTCGGGCCGGGGTCGTGGAGGGTCGCGACGGTGGTGGGGAAGTGGGCGCGGATCTCGTCGGGTGTGGCCTGGATCCGCAGGGTGACCCGGTGCCGGTAGTCGGCCGTGGCGAAGCCCGACAGCACGCGCTCGGCCGGACCGGGGCCGGTGGGCGCCGCGAACGTGCCGGGCAGGGTCCGCGCGTCCGCGACGCGGTCGAGGCGGAAGGTACGGTCCCCGGCGCGTCCGGCGTCCTCGCCCGTGACGTACCACCGGCCCGCGTGGACGACGATCCCGTACGGGTGCAGGACGCGCTCGCTCCGCCGGTCCTCGCGGTCGGTGTAGCGGATCGAGACCGGCCGGCGATGGCGCACCGCGTCGGCGAGGGTGAGCAGCACCCCGCTGTCCGGGGCGTCGAGCCCGCCGGTGCCGTCCGTGAAGGCGAGAGCTTCCTGGAGCGTGTCGAGGCGGCGGGCGAGGTGCCGGGGCAGCACCCGGCGGATCTTGGCCGCCGCCGTCTCGTTCGCCGTGCGCTCCGCCGTCGTCAGCCCCGCGCGGCGGCCGGCGAGCAGGCCGAGCAGTACGGCCAGTGCCTCGTCGTCGCCGAGCATGAGCGGCGGCAGGCGGTATCCGGGGGCGAGCCGGTAACCGCCGTAGCGGCCCCGCACCGACTCCACGGGGATGTCCAGGTCGGTCAGCTGCTCCACGTACCGCCGCACGGTGCGCCCCTCGACGCCGAGCCGGTCGGCGAGTTCGGCCACGGTGCGGGTGCCGCCCGATTGCAGCAGCTCCAGGAGTGTCAGCACGCGGCCGGTGGGCCGGGTCACGCGGCCGGTTGGTCTGGTCACGCGCACAAATCTAACGCCGATAGTGGACCGATTCCGTCCTCTATTGCTCCTAGCCTGCGAGACGCGGCAACGCATCCGGTACGGCAAGGGAGATCCCATGGACTTCGTCTCGATCCGCGTCATCACCGACGACGTGGCACGTCTCGTCGGCTTCTACGAACGGGCCCTGGGTACGGCGGCAACGTGGGCCACCGAGGACTTCGCGGAGGTCGGCACCGCGGGCGCGACGCTCGCGATCGCCGGCACCCGCACGGTCCCGCTGTTCGCACCGGGCTCCGCCCGCCCGGCGGACAACCACAGCGTGATCACGGAGTTCCTCGTCGACGACGTGGACCGCGTCCACCGGGACCTGTCCGGGTTCGTCACCGACTTCGTCGCCGGGCCCACCACCATGCCCTGGGGCAACCGGTCGCTGCTGCTGCGCGACCCCGACGGCAACCTCGTCAACTTCTTCACGCCCGTCACCCCGGCGGCCGTCGAGAAGTTCGCGGGACGGCGGTCCGCGCGGCCGGTCGCGCCCGCCCCCGGTGGCTCGCGATAGCCTCCGGCAGGCCGCTCGCGCCGGACGCGGGCGGCCCGGACTCGGCACGGACCGGCCGCGCGGGCTGCCCGCCGGACCGGAACGGCCAAGACAGGGACGGGAGTTGGGCATGGCGACCGGTGCACGGGACGAGGAGCGGATACCGGCCCCAGAGCCCCGGCCGGGCGCCCGGCGCCGGCGGGTGCCGCCGGTGACGGCGGTCTTGTTCCTGGTGACCGGGACGGTGACGGCGGCCCAGTTCGCCTTCCCCGCCGTGCTCGGGGCGCTGCGCCGCGACCCCGGCGCGCTGCGGTCGGGCGAGTGGTGGCGGGCCCTGTCCCCGCTGCTGGTGCAGTCCCCCGGCTGGCAGGCGCTGGTGACCGTGCCGGCGATCGCGGCCCTCGGCATCCCCGCCGAACGGATCTACGGCGCGTGGGGCACGCTCGCGCTGTACCTGGTGCCCGCGGCCGTCGGCGAGGGGCTCGGCTACGTCTGGCAGCCGCACGGCGCCGGCAACTCCATCGCCGTACTCGGTCTGGCCGGTGGCCTGGTGGCCTGGCTTTTCCTGGCGGCCCAGGACAGGGGCCGGCCGAAGCCGCTGCTCGTCCGGGTCCGCGTCTGGGGCGCCGCGGTGCTGGTCGGCGCGGTCGCGGACAACGCCTTCCGCGACATCCACGGCCTGCCCACCCTCACCGGCGCCGTCATGGGCGCGGGCCTCCTGCTGCGCCGCCGCAGGGCGTGAGGCGCCGTACGAGCCGGACACCGGGTGCCGAGGCCTCCTACTGATCGCGGCGGAACGCTCAGGGGCTCAGCAGGTGCAGCCGCCCCGGATCCGCCTCCATCCGCAGCGGGGCGCGCACCTCGCGGACCGGGGTGCCGTCCACGGCCAACCGGTGGGCGCCCCAGGCCCGTTCGAACCGCAGCCGGCGCACCCGCCGCACCCCGAAGGACTCGCCCCGCACCTCCAGCAGCCCCGTCCCGGTCGTCGCGACGCTGAGGCGCCGGCCGTCCGGCATGGTGATCTTCTCGTTGTCGAGGATGAGGCGGATGGGACCCGGATCGGCGCGCAAGGGTGCCAAGTCAGCGTGGCGCAAGGCGAGTTCGTAGCCGCGGCCCGCGAGGTGGATGCCGATGACGTCCCTGCGGCAGGTCCCCGCACCCGCCACTCCCGCACCCACCAGCGCGGTGCCCGGTACTCCGCCGCCCATCACCCCGTCGGGCCGGTCGATCAGCAGCGGCAGCCGCCATAACGCCGCCGCCCGCATCGCCTGCTCCGGCCGCACCCCCGGCGTGTGCACCAGCAGGCCCACCGACCGGGGCGGCAGACCGTGCTGGGCGCCGCCGCGCTCGCCCGGCTCCGGTGCCGGGCCCAACTCCAGGCACGGCAGGCCCCGTTCGGTCAGCAGGGCGCGCAGCGCGCCCGCGCGTTCGCGGTCCGACGGGTGCCGGCCCCGGACCACGCCGAGGGTGGCGCGCGTCACCGGAAGGGTGCCGGACAGGCGTACGGCGGCGGCCAGCAGCCGGTCGGCGCCCGTGATCTGGCGGGCGGTCGGGGGCGAGGACGAGGGCGGCATGCGGCTCCTTGCGCGCTCGGGACGGCACGCACGCGGCCGCCTGCACGGCTCGGTCCACGGCGGCACCGGTCGTTCAATCCCTAACGTAGTGCGCGAGCGCGGCCGGTGTGAAGCCGCGCCAAGAGCGGGTGAACACGGCGCAACTCCCTTGTGACGGAGGGCTTTCCGCGGGTCCCGCCGGTGCGGCTCACACCGCGTTCACCCCCACGCCCCACGCCCCGCACCCCGCACTCCGCACCCCGCACCCCGCACCCCGCAGGGTCAACGGGACGGTTTTCCCAGCGGGTTCAGGCCGCCGTCTCCGCCACCGCGTCCCCCGCCCGCTCCGCACGCTCGCCGCACTGCCCGCGCGGCACGACCACCCGGCGCGCCCGGACCGGTACCAGCAGCGGGTGGACGACGCCCCATGTGGCGCCCTTGCAGATCAACTCCTTGTAGCGGGCGGCGAGTCGGCCGGTCAGGGCCCGGTCGACCGCGCGGTCGTCGGCGGTGACGAACTGGATCAGGCCGTCCCCGCGGCCGAGCGAGACGCACTGCTGGTAGTACCGCACCGGCGTCACCGGCACCTTGCTCCCGCTGAGCCGCGCCGCGATCGCGTCGGCCGCCTGCCAGGCCATGGGCACGCCCGAGGCGCACGACATCCGCAGCGGCTTGCCGCCGGGGCCCATGGCGAGCGCCGCGTCGCCGACGGCGTACACGTCCGGGTGGGAGACCGAGCGCATCGACCGGTCGACCACGATCCGGCCGCTCTCGCCGGTCTCCAGGGTGGTGGCCCGCGCGATCGGGTGGACGGCGAACCCGGTGGTCCACACGGTGGCCGCGGACGGGATCGAGGTGCCGTCGGCGGTGGTGACGCGGTCGGCGGCCACCGCGTCGACGGCCGTGTGCTCGTGCACGGTGATGCCGAGCCGGTCGCAGACGGCGCGCAGATGGCGGCGGCCCCTGGGCGAGAACTGCTCGCCGAGGGCGCCGCGCACGGCGAGGGCTACGTCCAGATCCGGGCGGGCCTCGGCGAGTTCGGTCGCGGCCTCCAGGCCGGTGAGACCGCCGCCGACCACGAGCACGGGCGCCCCGGCCGCCAGTTCGGCGAGGCGGGCGCGCAGCCGCAGCGCGCCGGGGCGGCTCGCGATGTCGTGGGCATGCTCGGCGACCCCCGGCACGCCCTGGTCGTGCCGGCCGCTGCCGAGGGCGTAGACGAGGGTGTCGTACGGCAGTTCCTCCCGCGCCTCCCGCTCCCCGGTGACGGTCACGGTCCCGCGGTCGGCGTCCACGGCGGTGACCCGCGCGAGCCTCAGGGTGACGCCGGTGCCCGCGAACATCGCGGCGAGCGGCCGGGGCGGAAGGTCCTGTCCGGCGGCGAGCTGGTGCAGCCGGACGCGCTCGACGAAGTCGGGTCCGGCGTTGACGAGGGTGATGGCGACGTCCTCGCGGCGCAGCCGGCGGGCGAGGCGGCCGGCGGCGATGGCTCCGGTGTACCCGGCGCCGAGGACGATGACGCGGTGCTGCATGGCCTGCTCCTGTCGCTCGTGGGAGGGATCCCAGGCGGTTCGCCCCTTGAACCGGGCGGCCCGCCGTTTTCTGACAGGAGCAGGCTGTGACCCGCGTCACATACGCGAGGGGTGCGGGTCAGAAGACCTTGAGCACGGGCTCGCCGTGCTCGCCGGCCGCCCACCGCCGGGTCGCGCGCTCCAGCTTGTCCGGGTTGACCTGGCTGCGGAAGGCCGCGATGCCCTGCCGGGTGATCTCCAGGCAGGTGATGCCGATGACCCGCCCGTCGAGCACCACGACGAGCGCGGGGGCGCCGTTGACCGGGCAGACGTGGAGGTCGGGCGAGCCGCCGACCAGGTTGCGCTTGGCCTTGCCGGGCTTGAACAGGCCCCGCATGAAGGTCGCGACGGCACGGGCGCCCTCGAACGCGCGGGCGCGGGCCGGCACCTTGCCGCCGCCGTCGCCGATCGCGACGGCGTTCTCGGTGAGCAGTCGTACCAGCGGTTCGGTACGGCCGCTGGTGGCGGCGGCGAGGAACTCGTCCACGATCCGCCGCGCCGCCGCCTCGTCGATCTCGGCGCGCGTCCGGCCGGCGGCGACGTGCTTCTTCGCGCGGTGGAATATCTGCTGGCTGGCGGTCTCGGTGAGGTCGAGGATCCGCGCGATCTCCCGGTGCGGGTAGTCGAACGCCTCGCGCAGCACGTACACCGCGCGCTCGTTCGGGGTGAGCCGCTCCATCAGGGTGAGGACGGCGTACGACACCGACTCGCGCTGTTCGGCGGTGTCGGCGGGGCCCAGCATCGGGTCCCCGGCGAGCAGCGGCTCGGGCAGCCAGGCGCCGACGTAGGTCTCGCGGCGGGCGCGGGCGGAGGCGAGCTGGTTGAGGCACAGGTTGGTGAGCACCTTGGTCAGCCAGGCCTCGGGGACCTCGATGCGCCCGGTGTCGGCGCCCTGCCAGCGCAGGTACGTCTCCTGTACGGCGTCCTCCGCCTCGCTCGCCGAGCCGAGCAGGCGATAGGCGATGGCTTCCAGCCGGTGCCTGGACGCCTCGAACCGGTCCACGTCGTCCGCGGTCAGGGCCATGGCCGGGATCCTAGCCCCCGGAACCGGCCGACCGCCCCGGATATCGGGGCCGGTGACCCACTGACGAGCGGTGGGTCACCGGCGATCGGTGGGTCACCGGTCTTTCGCGAGGTGTGCCCGGTCAGCGGGCGGTGCGGGCGTCCGGAGCGGGCAGGTGGGTGCGGTCGGGACCGGTGCCGGGCGCCGGGCGGCCGACGGGTGCGGTGGCGCCCCCTGCGGCCGGCGCCGGGGCCTTGATGCCGCGGGGCGAGGCCGCCGGGAGGTCGCCGCCCGCCGCCCAGACCGTGGACGTCCAGGCGCTGCTCGCGGCGATCGCGTCGCCGATGGCGGTGCGGTTGGCCGGCGGGTGGGAGGAGTTGCCGCCGAAGGTCTCCACGGCCTGGACGCTCGCTGCCTCCTGGCTCAGGTAGAGCGCCGTGTGCCGCATCGCCTGGTCCGCGTTGGAACCGACGGTCACCAGCTTGGTGGACTTCGGGTCGAGCGCGTTGATGTAGCTCTTGAACAGTCCGGCCGCCAGCGAGGCGGCCGAGGTGAGCGTCGCGAGGTGGCAACGGGTACGAGAGTTCGACGAGCCCCCCGGAAGTGAGTGTTGTGCGCCGCGGGCATCCCGGCCCGGTGCGCGGCCGCCCCGTGACGACCGGACCCCGGCACGCGCGCAGGCTCGCCGGCGTCCCCGGCGACCCCGACGCCCCCGGCGACTCCGGCGACTCCGGCGACCGGTGATCGCCCGTCGGCAGCAGGACGGTATGTGAAGGCCACGCCGGGTACCGGTGACGGTGTCCGAACAGTGGGTGAACAGCGGTACACGGGACGGGAGTTCGCCAACTCGCCACGCCGGCACCGGAGTCGGCGTGCGGCGGGGGGCCACCCGATTACAGTGGGAGCGTCCGGCGTCTGCGAGGGGGGCCTTCGGTGGCTAGGCGGGGCGGGAACGGCATGGCGTGGTCGGCGCTGCGTGCCGTGTTCTTCGGGGTCATGGGCGGGATCATCGGCATCGCCGGCTACTCGATCAGCCGCACGGGCGGGCAGCGGCTGTCGGTCGTCGTGGGCGCGCTGCTCGGCGTCGGCATCGCCCTGGGCCTGGAGTTGTACCGCAGGTCCGGGCGGCTGACGCAGGTCAAGCTCGTCGTCCTGGGCAACGAGATGTCGTTCGCGGCCAAGGCGGACATGCGCCAGGCGGCCCAGCGGATGTTCTTCCAGGCGGCGACCCGAGTGGCCACCCGGCCCCTGGCGGACGGCAGCGGAAATCTGCGCGAGGCCCTGACCTCGCTGAAGACGCTGTTCGATCTCTACCGCGAGCCGCTGGAGGCGGACACCACCCCGCCGCCACCGGCCAAGGGCGACTCGGTGTACGAACTCGCCCTGGAGATCCTCAACTTCGAGCTGGCGCCCTTCCTGGCCAAGTGGCACCCGCGGCTGAAGGAGTACGAGGAGCGCGGCGGCGAGGAGTCCGCGTGGCCGCAGAACGCCGTGTTCCGGGCGGAACTGCGCGCGTTGCAGGAACGCCTGCGGCCCTATGTCATCGGGCTCGGCGAGATCGCCGGGATCCGGGAGCCGGAGCGGCATCTGCGCCCGTCCGGCCGTTTCCCGCCGTCCGCGGGCGCGGTGCCCCGGCAGCAGGTGCCGGACGTGCAGCCCGGACGGCAGGAGCCGTCCGCGGGCGGGTGACCCCGGCGGCCGCCATACGCCGTATCGCATGATGGCGGAGTGACGATCTCTCTCCCTGGCCCCACCCGATCCTTCGCCGCCGCGCCGGAGTGGGACGTCTTCGTCAGCTACAGCCGGTCCGACGCCGGCCGGGTCGGCGTGCTGGTGGAGGCGCTGCGGGGGCGCGGACTGCGCGTCTTCGTGGACGACACCGCCGTGGACGACTTCGCCTCCATCACCGCCACCATCGCCGAGGCGCTGGCCCACTCCCGTGTGCTGCTCGCCCTGTACTCGGCGGACTATCCACAACGGCGGGCCTGCCAGTGGGAGCTGACGTACGCGTATCTGGCCGGCCAGCGCGAGGGCGATCCGCGCCGGCGGACGCTGGTGGTCAATCCCGAGCCGAGCGCCGACCATGTGCACCCGGTGGAACTCCGGGACGCCCGCTACTGGCCGTGGCCCGGCACCAGAGAGAGCGTCGACCGGCTCGCCGAACGGGTCGCGGGCCATGTGCGCACCGTCGCCGGCGGCATGGGCGAGGCCGCCGAGGCGCCGTTCGTCCGCTGGCTGCCCGCCCCGGCGCGCACCGGCTCGGTCCGGTTCGCGGGCCGGCTGGCCGAGCAGTGGCGCGTGCACACCGCGCTGCACCGCCATCGCGCGCCGCTGGTCGCGCACTCCGGAGGCGGCCGGGGCGCGCAGCTGCGCGGCATGCCCGGCATCGGA
Source organism: Streptomyces sp. NPDC043952 (assembly GCF_056435325.1). Lineage (NCBI taxonomy): Bacteria > Bacillati > Actinomycetota > Actinomycetes > Kitasatosporales > Streptomycetaceae > Streptomyces > Streptomyces sp. NPDC043952. The sequence goes on along the minus strand of NZ_JBWKES010000006.1, from coordinate 279,878 downwards.
AAGTCGCTGCTCGCGCAGGAGTACGCGCTGCACTTCGGCTCCGCGTATCCCGGCGGCGTCTTCTGGTTCGACCTGCACCCGTACGACCGCGTCGGCGCCGCGGAAACCATGGACGCGTACGCGGAACAGGTCGGCACGGTGCTGACCGCGCTCGGCGTGGACACCTCCGCGTCCTCGCTGCCCGCGCTGCTCAGCCGGCTCGCGGTGGTGCTGGGGGAGCGGAACGCGGCCTGCCTGTGGGTGGTGGACGGGGTGCCGGACGGACTGTCCGCGGACCGGCTGCACCTGCTGCGCGGCCCGCACCTGCTCGCCTCCACCCTCATCACCACCCGCTCCGCGCACTATCCGGGCTTCGCCGAGTGCGTCGACCTCGCGCCGCTGTCGGAGGCCGACGGCTTCCGGGTGCTCACCTCCCGGCGGGCGCCGGGCAGCGAACGGGACCGGGCCGCGGCGCTCGCGCTGGTCCGCGACGTGGGGGGTCATCCCGAGGCGCTGGACCTGCTCGCCGACGAGGCGGCGACGGGCAGCTTCGCCGACGTGCGCAACCGGCTGCACGCGCACGCCCCGGACGTCCTGGCGACCCGCCGGCTCACCAACGGCACCGGGGGGCCGGACCGCCGGCCCCTGGCGAGCGCGCTGCTGCCCGGACCGCTGACCGGCACCCATCCGGCCGACGACGTCCTGCGGCTGCTGGCGCTGGCCTGCCCCGCACCGCTGTCCCAGCCGGCGCTGGAACGGGTGCTGACCGCCGTCGGCCCCTACGACCCGTGGGAGGCGGGCACCCTGGTCGCCCAGGCCGTCGACGCTCTGCGCGGCTCCGGAGCCCTGCGCCGCGACCCGGCCCACGACCGCTCCTGGACCGTCCATCCGCTGCTGGCCCGCGCCGTCCACCGCCACGACACGGACATGGCGCGGCAGGAGGACCTCCGCCGGGTCCTTCTGCACACCCTGGCCCCGGCGGGCATACCGTCCGACGCCGCCTTGTGCGACCCGTCCGCCGCCGCCTTCCCGGCCCCGCGTCCGTCGGGTGCGGCCCACCGTCCCGATGCCCCGCCGGCCGGGTCCGCTCCCCGTCCGGGACCCGTGGAACGCACCGCCGCCTTCGATCTCCAGGTGGAACTGGTGACCCGCGTCGGCGTCCAGCCCCTCGCCCCCGACCACGGCTCCCTGCGCGAGGCCCTCACCTCGCTCCACTCCCTCTTCGCCACCACCCGCGACCTGCTCCACCGCGTCGCGGCCGAGTCCTCGGCCCCGCTGTCCCTCCCGGCCATCGCCACCCGCCTGACCAACCTCCATCTGCGCCCGTTCCTCTCCGTCTGGCACCCCGCCCTCCAGGAACACGAGGCCACCCGTCCCCCGGACGTCAGCGCCGTCGAACACGAGAGACGCTGGCCCCGCTCCCCCGCCCTGCGCGCCGACCTGACCGCCCTGCGCACCCCCCTGCTCTCGGACGCCCGCGAACTCGCCGCCCTGTGCGGCATCGACCTGCTGGGACCCACGCCGGCCCCGGAGCAATGAACTCCACACCCGCGAAAGGAAGTCGATGGCCGCGACGGACCCCGGCGTCCTGGTCACCGTGCTGCTGGAGATACGCGGCGGCCCGGTCAAATGGGAGAAGGTCGAACAGCATCTGCGGGAGAAGGCGTGGTCCTACCGGGCCCCCTCGCCGAAGGAGCGCCGTACCGCCCGCCGTTCCTTCGGCACCGACCCCGCCGACTCCCGTTTCCTCTGGGTCGACGTCCCGGTCGCCGGTTCCGCCTGGCGCGCGGACCGGGCGGCCTCGTGGCGGGTGGCCGCCCTGCGCAAGGCGACACAGGTCGTCGTCCACGACCGTATGCTCCGGCCCGAGGAGGCCGACCGGACGATGGAGCCCGCGTGGCAGGCGTACTCGACCGGCACACCGGCCCACACCACGCCGGCGCGGTCGATGCCGTTCCGCAGGCTGCGCGAGGCCCTGTACCGCACGGCGGTCCGGCAGGGCCGGTACGACATCGGAACGCGGCTGCACGGCAGCAGGTCCGCCGTCCTCGGCCTCGTCCGGGGCATGACCGCACGGACCGACATCGATGTGCGGCCGCTCGACGGGCGGGGGCGTCCGGGGTCCGTGCGACACCGTGAGGACGCGTTCGACCGGGCTCTCACGCTGATCTTCGGCCCGCTGTTCACGGCGCTGCTCTTCCTCGACCTGGCCCGCCACGCGGCACCCCTCGGCGTCGCCCTGTGCTGCGTCGTGGCGCTGGCCGGCCTCTGCGTCGCCTGGCGGACGGCGCTGACCCTGCCCGTGGCCGCCACCCGGACCGGCTCCGCGCTGGCCATGCTCCTGGTCACGGCACTCGTGTCGGTCATCGTGCCGGGCCTGCCGGGTCTGGGCGCCGGCATGACGGCCGCAGAGGCACTCGCGCCGGCCGGTGCCGCCTACTACGCGATCGGCCTGGTGCTGCTCGGCCGCCGCTGGAAGTGGCAGGCGCTGACCGCCGGTGTGGTGCCGCTGCTGGTCACCGTGGCAGTGGCGGCCCTCCCCTTCAGCAGTCACTTCCTCTACGACCTCTACGCGGACGAACTCGCCCTGGAGCCCGGTGAGACGAGCGTCAGCGGCCTCTGGCAGCTGGCGGCCACGGTGCGGCTGCTCTGGCCGATCCTCGGTGTCCTCCTGTTCATCGCCGCCGGCTGGGGCATCCTGCGCCACTTCCACTTCATCCGCCCGCGCAGTGTCTCCGCCGCCGTCCTGGCCGCGCTCGCCGTCGTCGCGGCCCTGACCCTGACCGTCTCGACCACTCTTCAGTCGCCCGCCACCGCCGCCGCACACCTGAAGCGGGCAGCCGTGCACGGCACCGCACCTCCCGGATACTTCGGCGTCACCCCGGAGTGGATGTGCGTCGTGCCGGTCGTGCGGCCGGGCGAACGCACCGAGAAAGGCGGGGCCTTGAGACCCGGCCGGCCGTACATCTCCTTCGGGGTCACCGCCGACCAGGTCAGGCTCGTTCCGCGGCAGGACGGGGCCCGCCGCTGCGGAGCGGGCGGCTCCGCGGCGGCGGGATCGCCGGCCGCTCGCTGACGTCAGCCGAGCTGGAACGTCGTCTCGACCGGGTAGTGGTCGCTGGGGGCGTTGGTGTCGGTCTGGCCGGTGGTCCAGCCGGGCTGGGGGTCGAAGTCGACCTTGACCGGGGAGACGGCCGAGGGGACCGGGCGGCCGGGGGCGTTGAGGTAGCCGAGGTAGTCGACGTCGTCGCGGTAGTCCTCGGGGAAGCTCTCGACGCCGGACATGTACTGGCACCAGGCGGAGACCGGGCAGTCCATGGTGCGCAGGGTCTGGGCCGGGTCGGTGGCGGGGGTGCCGAGGACGCCGTTCACCGCGGTCTGGGCGTTGGCGTAGTCGCCGCGGGACTGGCCGCCGTAGTACTCCACGTTCATGTCGCCGCCGATCAGCACCGGGGCGCTGGTGCCGGCGATGGAGTCGGCCCAGGAGCGGATCTCGCGGAGCTGGGCGAGCCGGGTGGACTGGGTGGTGTCGGTGGAGGTGCCGGACTCGTCGGCCTGGAGGTGGGTGCCGACCACCCAGCTCTGGGTGCCGCCCTTGGCGATGCGGACCAGCGCCGCGCCCTTGTTGGCGTGGTAGTCCCAGGTGCCGGAGGTGGAGTTGCTGAAGACGTGCGCGTACTGGGCGGTGATCGGGTACTTGGACAGGATCATCGTGCCGCCGTTGATGACGAACGGCGAGTCGGAGCAGTCGCCGCTGATGCCGTTCCAGCCGCCGCCGGAGCAGGTCTGGCCGACCACCGGGGTGTGGTACGGGTACAGGTCCGACAGCTTGCTCACGATGTCGGCGGTCGAGGTGTTGTTGAAGTCCTCGTCCAGCACCACCACGTCCGCGCCGTGCGCCCGGACGATCGACTCGATGACCGGCGTGCGCTGGGCCGCCTTCTCGTTCTGGGTGCTGTCCACGATCGCGGTGCCGAGGTCGACGTTCCAGGCGAACACCGACAGGCTGGTGCCGGTGCCCGCCGCACTGGCCGCGGGTGCCGTGTACCCGGCGAACCCGAGGAGCGTGGCGGCCGCCGTGGCGGTGAGGGCGGTAGCGGTACGACGCGAGACCATGCGCTCTCCTGCTGGAAGTGGGCCCCTGACCGGAAGCGGGGCGCGTACATGACAGCGGGAACCTAGGGGCGCGCGGGTACGCCCGGAAGAACGCCGGTGGAGCGGACCGTGGCCGGACGGCGAAAACATGTCCGGACAAGTCGGCGGCGGGAAACCTCAATTCGGCTTGCAGGCAGGCGATTTATTCCTTTCGGCTGTGCGCAGTGGGGACAGAAAGGCGGGGAGGAAGCCGAGCGTCATACCGGCCGCGGCGACCAGCAGGGCGGCCGGTGCCCCGAAGGCCGTGCCCGCGGCACCGCCCAGCAGACCGCCGAGCGGGAGGACGCCCCAGGAGACGAACCGGGCGGTCGCGTTCATCCGGCCGAGCAGCCCGTCCGGGGTGAGGGACTGCTGGAAGCCGGTCTGGGCGACGACGCGTACGACCCCGCCGAAGCTCAGCGCCGCCAGCCCCACCGCCGCCACGCCGAGGCCGGCTCCGGTACGGGCCAAGGGGGTCAGCGCGGTCGGCGGGCAGGTGACCAGCGGGGCGAGCCAGACCACCGTCCCCTGCCCGAACCGCCGCACGAGCCAGGTCACCGACAGCGCGCCCAGCAGAGCGCCGCACCCCATCCCGGAGAGGACCAGCCCGGCACCGGCCGCGCCGAGACCCGACTCCCGTTCCAGAAAGAGCAGGAGCATGGCCTGGTACATGGCCAGGAAGAGGTTGAAGACCGCGTCGCCGAGGATCGTCGCGCGCAGCACCGGGTGGGCGAGCACGAAGCGCAGCCCTTCCCGCACCTCGCGGCGCAGCCGGGGCCGGGCGTCTTGCCGTACGGGCCTGTCCTCGCGGCGGCGGACGGCGAGCGCGAGGAGCGCGGACAGCGTCATCCCGGTCGCGCTCGCCAGGAGGGTCGTCGCCGGTCCGCAGCCGCCCACCAGCGGGCCCGCCAGCGCCGGGCCGCCGATACTGGTCGCCGAACGGACCGCGGAGAGCGTGGAGTTGGCCTCCAGGAGCCTCGCGCGGCCGACCAGGTGGGGCAGGTAACTGGCGTAGGAGACGTCGAAGAAGACGGTGAGCAGGCCGTGGGCGAGGGCGGTGCCGTAGAGCCACTCGACGGTCAGCAGGCCGGACCAGCGGGCCGCCGGGACCGAGAGCAGCACGGCGGCGCGCGCGAGGTCGGCGCCGGTCAGCACCGGGCGCTTGCGCACGCGGTCCACCCAGGCGCCCGCCGGGAGACCGGCCAGCAGGGAGCCCGCCGTGGTGGCCGCGGTCAGCAGGCCGACCTGGAACGCGTCGGCGCGCAGGACCGTGAGGGCGACCAGGGGCAGCGCCAGGAAGACGACGCGGTCACCGAGCTGGCCGAGCGCGGTGGCGGCGAACAGGAGGCGGAAGTCCCGGTCGCGCAGGAGACCGGACCGGGTGGCGGGGAGCGGGGGCATCGGCGGCTACCCCCGGTCGACGGCGAACTCGTAGAGCACTTCGCGCCGTGCGTCCGGGACGACGATGTCGGCGGTCTCCACCGGGCGGCCCCCGGAGTCGTAGAGGGTCCGCTCGATCCGCAGGACCAGGTCGCCGGGGCTGATGCCGAGCAGATTGGCCTGCTCCCGTGTGGCACGGGCCGGGCGGGGCAGTTCGGCCACGGTCTCGACGCGCACCCCGAGGGAGCGCATCCGCGCGATCACGCCCTTGCCCGCGAGCGGCCCCCGCTCCGGCAGCACGACCGGGGTACCGCCGGTGATCGCCAACGGTTCCCAGGAGTCGGAGAGTTGGACGGGCTGTCCGTCGGCGAGGAATTCGTAGTGCGTGCTGACGCACGGGTCGCCGGGCGCGATGGCGAGCCGCCCGGCGATGGCCGCGGGGGCGGGGACCCGCACCCGCGTATGGAAGTCCCACGCGCCGGCCCGGCCGCGCTCGGCCACGCTGGTGGCCGGGTGTCCGGGGCTCCCGCGCCGGCGCGCCCGGATCATCGGCAGGCGTTCGCGGGGCGCCCGTACGTACGTCCCCGATCCCGCGCGCCCCTCCAGCAGCCCCTCGGCGATCAGCCGGTCCACGGCCCGCTGGGCGACATTGCGGCCGACCCCGTACTCCACCGCGAGCCGCGCCCGCGACGGCAGCCGCCCGCCGAGCCGCCACTCCCCCGCGAGAATCCGCGCCCGCAGCGCGTCGGCCACGGCGAGGTAGGGCGCCTCTCGGGACATGCGGCTCTCCGGTCTCACGGCGGTTGCGGACGGAGTCGGAAAGCCACTGCACGGGCGGAAAGCTGATGGAGCAGGAATACGGGGGGTGGGGTCGAGGGGGTGAGCGGCGCGGGGAGCAGCGGAGGGGGAGGGAGGGGGCAGCGGCGGGTGGGCTTCGGGGCAGTGGTTCACGGGGCGGCGGCCGGGGGCTGGTGAGGCTGCCTGGCGCGACCACGGTCTACGCGGCGCCCGTCGCCAGGAACTCGACCGCCGCCAGGGCGAACAGCAGGCACAGGACGATGACGAGGATCACCCAGCCCGTGGGGTACGGCCACAGCAGGCAGACCAGCACGGCCGCGGCGACCAGGAGCCAGGTGAACCAGGGGCGGTGCCGGCGTACGAAGGGGCCGACCGGGCCGGTGCGCAGGCCCGCGCGGCCGGCGGTGCCGCGGGCCGCGCCGATGCCCTCGGTCCACAGGCCCCGCACCAGAGCGGCCCGCCGCCCGGAGCCGCTCAGCCAGGCGCCCAGCGCGATGACGACGCCGAGCACGATCACCATCCGCACCGCGGTCTGAAGGAAGCGGGTCAGGGTGTCGTAGACCGCGCCGGCCGCGTCCGGGAAGACGTCGGCGGGCAGCCGGTCCAGGTAGAACGCGCGGAAGACGCGCAGCCCGATGCCGAGCAGGGCGGTGGCGAGGGCCGCGCCGAGACAACCCGCGACGAGGGCGCGGCGGCGGCGCAGCGACAGCAGGACCCCCGCGGCGATCAGCAGGACGGCGAGCACCGGCAGCCAGTTGCCGGCGATGCGCAGCAGCCGTACGTACGTCCTCACCTCGGCCACCTGCCGGGACTCCAGAAGCGTGAACCGGGCGTGGACGGCGGGGATATGACTCGCGAAGGTCATCCCCGCGCCGGCCATGCGCTTCTTGACGTCCTCGATGAGCGGGGCGAGATCGAGGGTCACGGTGTCGTCCGTCAGCCGCACCGCGCCGCCCCCGGTGCCGGTCAGCGCCTTGTCCAGGGAGGCGTGCACCGCGCGGTTGGCGTCGGTCCAGACCGTGGCGAAGGCCGGCGAGGCGGCGGCGTCGCGGGCCTGATCGTGTACGAACCCCCGTACGGCGTTCTCCAGGCCACCGCCCAGCCCGCCCAGCGCCTTCTCCAGCAGGGGGCGGTCGGAGGGCGCCACGTCGGAGAGCAGCGTGGGCAGGTGGATCCGGTCCATCAGCGCGTCGGTGGTTCGGTTCGCGACGGCGTCCTGCACGGCGGGGTCGGAGGCGAGCGGGGCGACGGTGGCGACATAGCGGTCGGTGTCGCCGACCAGATCGGCGGCCCAGGTGGCGACGACGGCGAGCGGGACGAGGAGGCAGCCGAGGACGAGGAGGACGGCGGCGAGGGCGGAGACGGGACGGCGCCGGGCCCGTACCGCCCCGCCGTGCCGTGCGCGCCGCTCGGCTTCGAGGGCGGCGAGCCGGGCACGCAGATCGTCCAGCTCGGAGCGGTCGGGGTGGTCGGGGTGGTCGGGGTCGCTGGGGTGGGCGGTGTGGCTGGGGTCGCCGGGGTCACCGGGACCGCCGGGGCCGCCGGGGTCGCCGGGACGGCCGGGGTCGCCGGGGTCACCGGGACGGCCGGGGTCGCCGGGACGGCCGGGGTCGCCGGGGCGGTCCCAGTCCTGGCGTGGGCGGTCCGGGTCGTGGTCGGGATGGTCGGGGGTCGCGCCGTTCGTCACTGGCACCTCCTCGCCGTACAGGTCACCAGCGCACCGCCCTCCGCGCGCGGGCGCGAGCAGAGCGGGGCCGTTCGGGTCGGGCGGGGCAGGCAGGGGCGGGTCGGAGAGGGGCCGGCGCGGGCGGGTCTGGCAGGGGCCGGCGCGGGCGGGTCGGCATCTCATGTCGTCACCTGATATCGTCTACATACTTGTAGACGTTCACCTCGGGGACGTCCGCGCTTCATCCGTACGTCCGATCGGTGCCCGCGCCCGTTTCCCGGCGCCCGCGGCACATGCAGCACGGCCCGGAGACCCACCTGATGACGACTTCCTCCCCGACCACCCAGGCGCTCGACGGCGCGGCGATAGACGGCGGCCTGTACACCGACGTCACCGACTTCGCCCGGCACACGCACTGGCTGAACGAGCCGGCATCGCTGTTCAGCGCCTTCGGCATCGGCCTGTTCGCGGTGTATCTGCTGGTGGCGTGGTGGCGGGCCAGGGGACAGGGCAGCACCGCCATGGCCGCCGTACTGGCGACGCCGATCGCCGTCCTCCTCGCGTACGCGGTCAACAGCGGGATCAAGGACGTCTTCGACGAGCCCCGCCCGTGCCGCGCGCTCCCCCACGACTTCCTGCTGGAGGCGTGCCCCGCGCCCGACGACTACGCCTTCCCCAGCAACCACACCACCGTCGCCTTCGCCTTCGCGGTGGCCCTGCTCCTGATCAACCGCCGCCTCGGCGCCCTCGCCCTCGTCACCGCGATCGCGATGGGCGCCTCGCGGGTGTACGTCGGCGCGCACTACCCCCACGACGTGGCCGTCGGCGCCCTGGTCGGCAGCGTCGTCTCCCTCGCCGCCGTCCTCGTGCTGCGCCGCACCGCCCCGCCACTGGTGGACCGCCTGCGCACGGGCGCCCTGCGCCCCCTGCTGACGTCACAGCCGTCCTGACCCTCCCGGCGTACCGCACGGGATGGCGGTACGCCGAAAGGGACCTACCGCCCCAGCCGGAACACGGCGGACTCCCGCGCCCGGAAGCCGATCCGCTCGTACAGCCGGTTCGCGGCGGCACGGTCCGGACGTGAGGTGAGGTCGAGCGTCCGCGCTCCCGCCTCACGGGCGAGCCGCACCGCCTCCTCGATCAGCAGCCCGGCGACCCCCCGGCCGCGCGCCGCGCCGTCGACCACCACGTCCTCGATCCGGCCCCGCAGCCCGGACGGCAGGGGCAGCAGCACCAGGACCAGGGTGCCGACAATCGCCTCGGGGGCACGGGCGACGAGCACCGTGTCGGCGCCGCAGGCCACCAGCCGCTCGATTCGCCGAACGGGGCCTTTCCCACGTTTCCCGATACCCCACGGGGGTACTCTCGCCGGGTGGCGGAAACGCACCACCGCGGAGGGAGTGCGCTGCATGCACGCGATCGGGCACGCGCTGTTCATCACCGGATCGATGGCCTGGGAGATCGCCTGGGCACTGATCCTCGGCTTCACGCTCTCGGCCGTCGTGCAGGCGGTGGTGCGCCGCGAGACGGTCGTACGACTGCTCGGCGACGACCGCCCGCGCACGCTCGCCCTGTCCGCGGGCCTCGGCGCCGCGTCGTCCTCCTGCTCGTACGCCGCCGTCGCCCTCGCCCGCTCCCTGTTCCGCAAGGGCGCGAACTTCACCGCCGCGATGGCCTTCGAGATCGCCTCGACCAACCTCGTCATCGAACTCGGCGTGATCCTGGCCCTGTTGATGGGCTGGCAGTTCACCGCGGCGGAGTTCGCCGGCGGCCCGATCATGATCGTCGTACTGGCGGCGCTGTTCCGCGTCCTCCTGCGCGAACGGCTGCTGCGCGGGGCCCGTGAGCAGGCCGAACGGGGCGTCGCCGGGTCGATGGAGGGCCACGCGGCGATGGACATGTCGGTCCAGGGCGAGGGCGGTTTCCTGCGCCGGCTCCTCTCGCGCGCCGGGTTCACCTCCGTGTCGCACATCTTCGTCATGGAGTGGGCGGCGATCCTGCGCGACCTGGTGGCGGGACTGCTGATCGCCGGGGCCATCGCCGCGTGGGTGCCCGACGACTTCTGGCACACCTTCTTCCTGGCCGGCCACCCCCTCGCCGCCAAGCTGACCGGCCCGCTGATCGGCCCGGTCGTCGCCGTCGCCACGTTCGTCTGCTCGATCGGCAACGTGCCGCTGGCGGTGGTCCTGTGGAAGGGCGGCATCAGCTTCGGCGGCGTCATCGCCTTCATCTACGCCGACCTGCTGATCCTCCCGATCCTCAACATCTACCGGAAGTACTACGGGCCGCGCATGGCCGCGTTCCTGCTGGCCACCTTCTTCACCGCCATCGCGGTGGCCGGCTACGCGGTGGAGTACCTCTTCGGCGGCCTCGGCCTCATCCCCGGCCACGTCACCGCCCGGCTCCCCGAGGAAGGCATCCGCTGGAACTACACGACCTGGCTCAACCTGGCCTTCCTCCTCCTCGCCGCCACCCTCGTCCTCCGCTTCCTGCGCACGGGCGGGAGGGCGATGCTGCGGACGATGGGCGGAACGCCGGAAGGCGCCGGGGGGCACGGGGGGCAAAGCCACCACCACGTTTGAGGACGCCTTCCGCTCTGCCCGCGTTGCTGCCGCACATGACCGGCTGACCATAATGAAGTTCCGCTGTCAGTGAGGTGTGCAATGCTCGGCGACACTGAAGTGGCGTTGCGAGCAGAGGATTTAGGGGGTCGCGTGACGGGGTGGGACATCTCTCCCGGAGGCGTGCAGTCGGTGATCTCCAAGGTGAGGGAGGCCGCCGGAGAGATGAGCGCCGGGATCACGCTGTACGGGGGGAGCGTGCAGGGTGCGATGGAGGCGGCGGGCACGTTGTCCTTCGGCGGGGAGGGCGGCGGTGGGGCCGGCCAGGCGGGTGGGCTGGTGGCGGTTGCGCTCGGGAAGTTCGTCGAAGGCACGGAGAAGGACGTGGCGTTCCTCCCGCTGCGCGCCAGCGACTCGGCGAACGGCGCGATCGAGGCGACCAACGCCTACCTGGCCGGGGACTTGGAGCAGGCGTGGAACGCCCAGCATCACGCGACGCTGCCGCCTGACGTGGCGGCGTTCCTGGAGAAGGCCCGCCGGAAGGCGGACAGCAAGCGGTGATCAGCCCGGAGAAGATCCCGACGTTCACCGGTGACCTCGTCCGGCTCCACCAGCAGATCATCTCCCTGCGGCAGGCGGCACAGGCGATCAGCGAACACGGCGGCGCCGTCCACACCCGCTTCCAGCATCTCGACGCCTTCTACAAGGCGCCCGAGGCCGCGCAACTCTTCGGCACCACGCAGGCGGTGCGGGACACTTCCGCGGATTTCGGCGACAAGCTGAACTCGGTGGCCGGTGCGCTGGAGACGTACATGGTCGAAGTCGCCGAGATCGTCAAGCGGTTGGAGACGCTGCGCGAGCAGGCGCGGGTGTTCGTGGCGTCGGTCAAGGGTCACGACAGCGGCATGGAGACCTGGCGCAAGGACCCGGACAAGGTGGCCGAGTACCAGGCGATCTGGGACGGAGTGAACACGGCGGTCGCCGCCTTCGAGCAAGCCGAGGTGAGCTGTGCCGACAAGATCACCGCGTTGGTGGGCGGTACCCAGTGGCACATGGCCAACGGCAAGCCGGACCAGAAGAACACTTACGGTTTCAGCGCCGACCAGCTGGCCCATGCGCAGAAGCTGCCGTGGGGCAGCCCGGAGCACGAGGAGATGCTGCCGTTCGGCATCGACTACCACCTCGAGCAGGTGGGGATCGGCATTTGGGACAACGCAAAGGGCTCGGTCACGGGACTGATCGACCTGCTCAGCCCCGGTCGCGAGGGCAGCACCACCCGTGAGGGCCTGGTGCGGGTCATCGTCGGCGCCGAAGGCTACCTCCTCGACCCGAACGGCGACCGGAACAGCCACCTCGGCCCGGTGGCGGACCAGTTCATGGAGGACAACAAGCCCTACGCCAAGGAGTTCGCCAAATCCCTCGTCGGCTGGGACGACTGGTCCACCAACCCCGGCAAGGCATTCGGCACGGTCGTCTTCAACGCCCTCACCCTGGGCGCGGGCCCCCTTGGCGCCGCCTCCAGGGCGGGCTCTGCGGCGGGCGAGGCGGGCGCCGTGGCACGGGTGGCCGGCACCGCGGCAAAGATCGGCGAGGCGCTGGACCCGATCGGCGCGGCAGCCAAAACGGCCGGCGTCGCCGCCCGCACCCTGCCGAAGGTATCCGACCTGGTCTCGGGCGTCCGGGCGGCCACGGACGCCGCCACCACCGCAGACAAGGCCCACAGCTTCCTCCGCCTGCCCGACGGCTCCCATCTGCGCATCGAGGACGGCAAGTTCATCCACGGCAAGCACGGCGCCGACGACACCTCAGCGGCGCCCCACGAACCGGCGGCCGAGGACCGGACACGCTCGGTCTCGACGCCGGAGCGCCAACACGAACTGGTCGGCGCAGGACATGGTGGGTCTCACGTCGGAACGGCCCCGGCCCATGGCGTTGCCGAATTGTCCGGACCGCACAGTGGAGCTGAGGGGTTTGCTGCACACGGTAGTGCTGACGGTAGTCGGCACAGTGCCGGCAGCGGCCATGACAGTGGCAGCGGCAACTCTCACCAAAGCGGGAAATCCCACGAGGAGATACTCCGGGAGCAGGTCGACAAAGCCAACAACAACCCGGAGTGGTTCAAGAAGCACTACCGCTCCAACGGCCGACGTCTCTCCGTCGAAGGCAAGGACGAGTACGGCAATGATCTCGCGCAGCTGCACGCCACCGGAAACCCTGATCGGCCATGGTCTGCCAACGAGCCCCCGCTGGTTCGAGCCACTTACCATCCCGGCGAGGTGATCGGAGATCCCGCATCCGTCAACCCGGAACATCGCCCTCTGCTGGACGAGACCGCTGCGAAGCGTCGGCATCTTATCGACATAGACCTGGCCACCGAGAAGAAGAAACTAGCCGCGCAAGCCGCATATGATGCGCACGAGTCTCCGGCTAACGAGGCCGCTCTGCACAAAGCGGTGAAGGAATACAAAGAATCCCATACCGCCGCTCGGGACGGCGCCGAAGATCTGGGAGAAAAGGCAGCAGAATATCACGCCATCCCGGATAACTACCGAGGCTCCACCCGACTGGACGACGGAACCCGCGGGCGCTTCAAGTTCGACCAGATATGGCGCACCCCCTCTGGAAAAATAATAGTGGTAGAGGCAAAAGCTTCGCTTACAACCGATCTGGGCGAGCGAGACCTCGGCGGCCGAAGATACCAACAGGGGACCCGACAATATTTCGAAGCCACGATCCTCAAGATGGAGGCACGCGGAGAATTTGATTTGGCAGAAAACCTGACCACCGCCCTCGACGAGGGAAACCTCGACTATATCGAAGTCAGGGCGAACCCCAAGGGCGATAAGTATAATGGTTACGTCTTGAAGTACTTCGACATTCGAAAAGGGACATAGAAATGACAACCACCGTGCCGCGGCACGATTTCCCTCTGGATGAAATGGAGAATCGAGCGAGGAAGCTGGACGAACGCGCTCATCAAAGGATCGATACCCTGGAGTCATCTCCGGAGAACTTCAACCTGGCGTTCGGCACATCCGTGCTCGCCGCCCAGACCTACTGCGCCGCTGACCCCAGGGCCGCGAACCTCCCCACCTGGGAAGCATGGGTCACCGCCATGCAGGTGGGGTCCGCTCTGTTCGCGGCCGCGACCTCCACCGAGGGAACAGTGTCGTGCCGCATCGCCGACAGGGTAAGGACCATTCAGACCACGGGTCCGCAGCACTACACGGATGCGGGCAACTGGTTGACCGCGTTCTGGCTGGCGGTCGTCTGCCGCGAACAGGACCGCATGAACAGGCTAGCGACCGTACCGGTGACCTTGCTACGCGACTCGGGTGCCGTCTTCGATGAATATATTTACCCTTGGGTGGGGGCTCTGCAATCGGCTTGGCGTCGAGGAGGTGACATCGGTGGGCTACTGACCGCCGCAATGGACGGCACCGCCCCGGAGGCTATCCACGTGGCAGACTCGGACACCGTCCTGAAGGTGCTCTACCCACCGATCAACCTGTTCTACAGGTATATCGCCCGACAGCCGGACCAGTTCAACGAAGCTCTGTTCGACGCAATTCGCTGGCACAAGGAATACTGGACCCAGGACGAAGAACGAATCACTAGCCCTTCCGGCTTCATTGCTCTAGGACCGCTCGCCATGGCCTGCCTCGCCCATGATGCGGGGTTCCCGATCGAAGTCGAATCTGAATACCTGCCCAAACACCTGTTGCGGGGAAGCTGGCTCAACGAGTTCGAAACGTGAGTTCTGGTCCCATGACGCATGACGTGATCGCCCTCACCCCGAAGGCGCCAGATGTCCGGACCTTGCTCGCCGGGCTGTTCGCCGGTGGCCCAGGTCTACGGGTGGACCGTGTCTCCGAGGGGGCCGCCGTTCGGTTGTGTGCGGTTGGTGGGTGGCCCCTGGTGGATGTCGAAGTGCCGTTGTTCGTGCAGGTGCCCGGTGAGGTCGGCCGGTTGCTCGGGGTGGGTGTGCGGGGCGAGGCGCCGGTGTGGTGGACCGAGGTGCGGGCGACCGCCGCGGTCGCGGAGGCCGGGCGGCTGGCCGGGTCGGTCGCCGGGCGGCTCGCCTCCGTGCTGGGCGGGGTCACCTGGCCGGCCGAGGCCGCGCACACGGAGGTCGTCCTTCTTCCCTCCGGCATCGAGGGCAGTTCCGATGACAGCGCCCTCGGCGTCGACCTCCTCACCGACCGGGCGGCCGTACTCGTCCAGGACCGTCCCGTCGTCGCCGCGACCACCTGGCTCACCGATCTCCTGCGGGCCACCATCCCCTCCGGACGCGAGCTTCAGATCCTCACCCCGCCCGGCACCCGGCTCACCCTGCCCACCCGCACCCTGATGACCGGCCTGCCCGTCCGCTGGGTCGTCCGCGACCCCGCCTGCGGCTACTACGACGGGCTCACCGGCGCCGTACTCCACTGGCACGAGGGCCGCTTCGCTCCCGTGCCGGCGGCGGACGGCGGGGCGAAGGTGGCCGGCGCCTTCGAGGCGCCCGCTGCCGCCCACGGTGAGCGGCAGCTCCAGCTGACCATCCGCACCACTCACCCGGCCGACGACAACCTTGTCCTCGGCGGCGCCCTGGAGGCCGCGTGGCGGGCCCTCACCGGGGACACGCCCGCCGGCTGGTCCACCGCCGAGCCCGTCAACCTGCCTTGGTCGCCACGGCAGTTGACCGAACTG
Organism: Streptomyces sp. NPDC043952; assembly: GCF_056435325.1. Lineage (NCBI taxonomy): Bacteria > Bacillati > Actinomycetota > Actinomycetes > Kitasatosporales > Streptomycetaceae > Streptomyces > Streptomyces sp. NPDC043952. Next base: position 264,668 of record NZ_JBWKES010000006.1, on the reverse strand, counting down.
GCCCGTGCCCGTGCCGAGAAGTCCGCCGGCACCTGGCTGGTCGCCGTCGGGGCCCCGGACCGCCCGGCGATCGCGACCTGCCGTGTCGTGCGCACCCCGGCCGGTGTGGAGGAGCAGATCACCCTCGCCTTCGGCTACCGCGGCGGCCAGGCGCCTCCGCGCGCCCTCGCCGGGCTGGCCGAGACGCTGGCCACCCGCCACCGCCTCACGTCCATGCTCGCCAGCCTGCGCACCGCCCGCGCCGACCTGACCACCCCGCCGTACCGCGAGCCGCCATTCGTGCCGCTCTCCTTCACACTGGGCTGCGAGGCGGTACGTCTCACAGGTGCCGCGGTGGCCGAAGCGGGGCCGGTTCGGCCTGTCCGGCTCGGCCCCGTGGCGCGGCCCGCCCTCCACTACCCGCTCGGCGACGGCACCGACCCCGCCTCCTGGCAACGCCTCCGGCACCTCCGCGATCACCCCAGGTCCGCGCGCTGAGCCGGTTCAGGTGGAGGTGTGGCCGGTGGCACGGTTGATGGCCGTCTCCACGGCGGCCACCCGGTCCGCCAGCACGGTCAGCGCGGCGACGGCGCGGGTCAGGGGGTTGTCCTCGGGGCCGCCGAGGGTGCGGGTGCGGAGGTGGGCGGATTTGATGGCGGTCCAGCGGGCGGACTGGGCCGGGTCCAGGGTGCCGCGCAGTTCGGCGAGTTTGAGGAGGTTCGCCTCGGCGCCCGTGGTCAGGGTCTGGGCCTCGGCCGTGTAGTGGTCCTGGACGACGGCCTCGCGCTCGGCGGGGTTCATGACCGGGCGCAGGCGCTGGGTGATCTTGTTCATGTCGCGGTACGAGCCCTGGAGGCGGAACGGCGGCTCGGTGCGGGCGTCCGCGGACTGGGCGGCGGAGGCGATGTAGGCCGCGTTGACGGTGAGGATCGTGTCGCGGACGGCGAGGAGGTGGCCCAACAGGGCCAGTACCGTGCCGAGTTCGGCCGGGGGGAGGGGGGACGACAGGCGGTCGGCGCGGGCGGTCGGGTCGTTCGCGGCCAGGCGGACCAGCAGGTCCAGGTCGGCGCGGTCGCGGGCGGCGAGGGGCGCCAGGGCCGGGTTGGCGGTCAGGGCGTTCTCCACGAAGCTCAGCGCGAACACGTCCTCCTTGCCGGTCAGCACGTCGCCCAGGTTCCATACGTCGGCCCGGTTGGCGAGCATGTCGGGGATCCGGAACCGCTCCCCCGACTCCGTGTACGGGTTGCCCGCCATGCACACCGCGAACCGCTTGCCGCGCAGGTCGTAGGTGCGCGGCTCGCCGTCCCAGGCGCCGTCCACGCGCCGCGTCGCATCGCACAACGGGATGAATTTCTGGAGGAGTTCGGGCGAGGTGTGCTGGATGTCGTCCAGGTACAGCAGCGTGTTGTTGCCCGCCGCCAGCGCGAAGTTGATCTTCTCGATCTCCCGGCGCGCGGTGGCGTTCGGGGCGTCGGCCGGGTCCAGCGAGGTGACGGTGTGGCCGAGCGCCGGGCCGCTGATCTTGACCAGCATCAGGCCGAGCCGGTCGGCGACGTACTCCATGAGCGTCGTCTTGCCGTAGCCGGGCGGCGAGACCAGCAGGAGCAGGCCGCCGGTGTCGGTGCGCTTGGTGGTGCCGGTGGTGCCCAGCTGGCGGGCGAGGCTGTCGCCGATCAGCGGCAGATAGACCTCGTCCACGAGGCGGTTGCGGACGAACGCCGGCATCACGCGCGGGCGGTGGTCGTCCAGGCGCAGCCGTTCGCGCTCGGCGGCCAGCAGGGCGCCCCGGCGGCGCTGGTAGGCCCGGAAGCCGGGCACGTCGTGGGCGGTGTGGCGGGCGGTACGGGCCAGGAACTCGTCCAGCCGCAGCTCCAGCCGCCCGCCCGGCACGCGGGGGTGGGCGCCGAGGAGGCCCTCCACGGTCGTACCGAGCCGGGCGTCGCCGTCGTAGCGGGGCAGCGCGGGACACAGTTCGGCGGCGACCGCCTCCGCCAGCTCGCCGGGGGCGGCGTCGCCGCCGCTCGCGCCGGCGTACGCGGTGAGCCACGCCTCGGCCACCTGCCGGCGGGCGCGCAGCCCGGTCAGCCCCTCCAGGTCCCGGCCGTAGCCCGAACCCGCCGTCGCCTGGCGGAACTTGTCCAGCAGGGTGCGGGCGGCCGCGCCGAGGACGAAGCCGTCGGGGCCGCCGGTCAGCTCGTCGAAGAGGTATGCGGCGGCGGCCCCGGCGCGCGCTCCCACCACGGCCCCCGCTCCTTCTCCGGGCGCCCCGGACGAACCGCCGGCGCACTCCCCGGCGCACCCCCCAGCGCACTCCCCGTTCCACTCCCCGATCGCCGCCGCCAGCTCCGCCACCAGGTCTCCCAGCGCCGCCGTCGGGCCGAAGGCGTCGCGGGCGCGGGCCAGGGACACGGCGCGGCGGTGCCAGGCGGCGCGGGCCGGCTCCGTGGTGCCGTGGGTCCAGAAGAGGTGGGCGGCGGCGCGGGCGGCGGGTTCGTGGCGCAGCGGGCCCGCGGCCTCGTACAGCGGGAGGAGCGCGGTCAGGATCAGGGTCGCGTCATGGTCGTGGACACCGCGCTCGTAGCCCTCGTCGTACGACTCCTGCGCCGCCCGGCGGACCAGTCCCGCCAGGTCGTCCGCGGCGGCGAGGGCGGCGGGGCCGTGCTCGGCCAGGAGGCGGGCGGCGAGGTACTCGGCGCGGTAGACCTCGGGCGACTCGGAGGGCAGGTGCCGGTCCCAGTAGGGGCGGGTGGCGGTGAACTCGGGGTCGGTGACCGGGGCGCGGTAGTCGGTGCCGGTGACGGCGAGGGCGAGGCCGTCGCCGGCGGGCACGAGGGCGAGGTCGAGCGGCTGGGTGTTGACGGCGAAGCGGTGGCCGCCGAGCAGCAGGGTGCGGCCGTCGTCGGCGTACAGGTCGGCGCGGTCGCGCAGGGCGCGCGCGGCCTCCTGGCGGGCGGCCTTGAGGCGGCCGTCGAGTTCCTCGGCGCGCACGCTGTCACCGAGGTCGCGCAGCTCCCCGGCGGTGCGGACGATCTTGGCGACCAGCGGGTCGGAGGCGAAGTACGCGGTGACCGCGTCGGTGTCGGGGAGGCCGGCCGCCCGCCGGGTCACCGTCTCCAGCATCCGCCCCGCCGAGACGGCGAGTTGCTCGGCCCGGCGGGCCCGGACGTCGGCGAGGGACTGCTTGCGGGCGGTGAACGCCTCGTAGATCTCGGTGCGTTTGGCGGCGAGTTCGGCGAGGAAGTCGTCGAACTCCGCGAACCGGCCGTCCAGGTCCTCCAACCGGGCCAGTACGGCGGCCAGTTGGTCGTCGCACGCCTCGGGGCTGGTGGCACCGGCCAGCGCGGCGGTGACGGCCTGGGCGAGCAGGGCCGTCTCGGCGGCGAACTCGGCGCGCCCCTCCTGGTCCTGGAGGGCACGGCGGCGGGCGTCGAGGGTGGCACGGGCCCGGTTGACGCCGCCCAGGACGTCCGCGATCCGCTCCAGTACGGCCGTGCGCACGGTGGCGTCGGCGATGTCGAGGCCGGTGACCACCTCGGTGACGGTGTGCAGCCCGTCGGCCAGCTCGTCCAGGCGCTCGGCGACCGGTCCGGCGTCCGCGACGGTGCCGATCGCGTCCGCGTCCGCCACCAGCCGCTCCACCTCGGCCCGTTGGGCGGTGAAGGCGTCCTCGCGGGACAGGAACGTCACCGCGCGCTTGCCGAAGGCGGCCAGGTCGGACTCCGCCTCGGCGGCGAGCGCGGCCACCCGGTCCAGGTCCACGTAGCGCAGCTCGCGCAGGGTGAGCACGTGGCCGTGGGCGCGGCGGAGTTCGGTCAGTCCGCGGACCCAGGCGGCGGCCTCGCGCGGGGCCTCGCCGCGCAGCCGGCGCACCACGGCCGCGATCCGCTCCGCGGCCTCCTCCAGCGCCCCGGCGGCGCCTTCGGTCAGCTCGCGTACGGTCTCGAACTCGGCCAGCACCTGCTCGGCGGTCGCGCGCACGTCCGCCAACGGCGCGTGCAGATCGCCGAGTTCGGGATCGGAGAGCCAGTGGTGGGTGTCGGCCGCCCGGACGCAGGCGGCGGTCAGCGCGCGGTAGCCCTCGCCGGTGGTGATGCCGTCGGCCACCAGCCGGGCCACGGACAGGCAGTCCGCGAGGCCGCGCACGAGGTCGGCGTTGCCGACGCGGGCGAGCGGGCCGGTGCCGGTGCGCAGCGCGGCGGCGTGGGTGTCGGAGACGTACGGCGAGGTCCACCACTGGAGGGGGTGCGTGTGCGCGGGCTCGTCGCTCCCGGCGCGCAGCACGGCGAGCGCGCCGTCCTCGAACAGCGCCCAGCCCTGGCAGGGCAGCGGGGTCTCGACCTCCTTGCGCAGCGTGTTGTACGACAGCAGGAGCGTGCCGCCGCCGGAACGGTCCCGGAACGCGTACAGCACGTCCTCCCCGTTGGGCGCGCGGATCTCCTGCTCGAACTCCAGCCCGGTGACGTCGAGTTCGTACACCTTGTGGCGACCGCTCGCCAGGCAGTACCCGCCGGGGAAGACGACGCCCTGCTCCTCGGGGAGCCGCCGGCACGCCTGGCCGAGGCCGTCGAGGCGGACGACCGTCCGGGTCAGGGCGTTGAAGACCAGGTAGCGGTCGGTGTCCTCCTTGTACGGCCGCACGCGCAGCAGCGTGAGGGGGCCGACCCGCGCGTGGGCCACGGCGGCGTCGGCGAGGGACTGGAGGGGTTCCGCGACGGGCTCGGCGTACAGCTCCGCGCCGTCCTCGCCGCGGACGGTGAGGGTGCCGCCGAGGGCGGCGACGCCGAGGCCACCGGGTACGGCGACGTACGGTTCCCGGCCCAGGACGTGGTCCGCGCGGCCGGTGTCGGTCCAGGTCACGTCCTGCGCGGGCGGTACGGCGTCGTCGCGGTCGCCGCGGGCGTCCAGGAACTCGGCGCGGCCGTCCTCGGTCAGGGTCCAGCGCAGGGCGCGGATGTCGTCGGCCTTCTCGCCGGTGCGGAACACCGCGAGGAGACGGCCGTCGGTGCGGCGCAGGCGCAGGAGGTGGGCGTCGCGGTAGTAGCGGGTCAGGGCGGTGAACTCGCGGACGAACGCGGGGTCGGCGAGGAAGCCGTCGTCCTCGGGGAGGCGGTTGCCGTCGCGGTCGTAGAGGGCGAGTACGTCGTCGACGCCGGTGTTCTCGCCGCCGCGGCCGGTGCTGCCGAGGAGGAGTCGGTCGCCGACGGCCACGATGTCCTGGCGGAGGCAGGCGTGGGGGGTCTTGAGGGTGGTGGTGGCGGAGAGGGCGAGCCGGGTCGAGCCGAACTCCTCCGCGCGGCGGGTGTTCAGTTCCCCGGCTCGCCGTGCCAGCTCGGCGGCGTGTGCGGCCAGCCGGTCGCGGAGGACGTCGTAGGTGCCGGCGTCGACGGTCTCGGTGGCCATGGTCGCCTTTCGTGGATCGGGGGGTGGGGTGCGGAGTCGCTGTGGGGGGCACGGGGGTCGTCGGCCGGGTGCGGGTGCGTCGTGGCTGATCGCGCAGTTCCCCGCGCCCCTGCGGGGCGCTTCTCCTCGCCGGTGAGAAGGCGGGGTCGCCGTGAGAGGCGCGGGGGACGACGCCGGGTGCGGGTGCGTGGTGGCTTGGCGCGCAGTTCCCCGCGCCCCTGCGGGGCGCTCCGTCCCGCTAGTTGTGGGTGGAGCCGTTCAGGGAGGCGACCGGGGTGTCCGCCAGGCCCAGTTCCCCGGCCTTCTCCAGCAGCTGGCGGAACTGGGAGGCGTCCGCGCCGCCGCCGTTCATCAGCTTCATCAGCAGGGCGGAGACCGTGAGGTTCTGGATGTCCGCCGTCCCCACGGAACCGAGCACCCGGCCCAGGTCCTCCGTGAAGCTCCCCGACCCGTCCAGCCACGGCTTCGCCAGGGTCTGCGCCGTACGGGAGTTGGCGACGAAGCCGTCGACCCCCTTGCCGAAGGAGACCGCCGAGACCAGCCGGTCGAAGAAGACGGACTCCCCGCCGACGATGTCGATGTCGGCGTTCTCCAGCCCCGTCGCCAGCACCGTCGCCTGCGCCTGCGCCACCTGCCGCTGCGTCTCCAGCCCGGCCAGCCGGATCTCCTTCTCCGCCTGGAGCCGCAGCCGGTACTCCTCGTGCCCGCGCGACGCCTCGTCCAGCGCGGCCATCGCCGCCGCCTTCTCGGTGAGCCCCGCCGCCTCGGCCCGCAGCTTCTCGCCGATACCGGCGGCCTCCGCGAGCGCCGCCGCCTTCGCCCCCTCGGCCTCCGCCAGCGCCTTCGCCCGCGCGCCCTCCGCCTCGGCCCGCAGCCGCGCCTCCGTCGCCGCGGCCGCCGCCTGCGCACCCTCGGCCTCCGCGAGCCCCCTGGCCCGCGCGCCCTCGGCCTCCGCCAGCGCCTTCGCCTGGGTGCCCTCGGCCTCCGCCCGCAGCCGCGCCTCGGTGGCCTCCGCCTCCGCGCGCCCGGCCTTGACCGTGACCTCGGCCTCCTTGTCCCGGACCTGCACCGCGGCGAGCCCCTCGGCCGCCGACTCGGCCTGCACGCCCTCGGCGAGCCGCAGCTTGGCCCGCGCGTCGAGGTCGGCGGTCTTCAACCGGGCCTCGGCCAGGGTGAGTTCCTCGGCGGCCCGGTGCGTCGCGGCCTGCTCGGCGGCCTCCGCCGCCTTGATGTCCTTGACCAGCTTCTCCTGCGCCTGAGCCTCCGCGGCGATCACGAGGGCCTGCCGCTCGCGCTCGGCCTCCTCGACCACGCGCAGCTTCTTGATGGACTCCTCCTGCTCGGCGACCGTACGGTCCACCGCGACCCGCTCCCGGATGACCTCGGCGATCTCCCGCTTCTCCGCCTCGACCTCCTTCTCGGCGGAGATCTGGGTCAGCTGGGTCTCCCGCTCGCGGGCGATGACCTCCAGCAGCCGGTCCTTCTCGATGCGCTCGTTCTCGACGGCGATGACCCGCTCGCGGTTCTTCGCGGCGACCGCGATCTCGCGGGCCTGGTTCTCCCGCTGCACGCCCAGCTGCTCCTCGGTGCGCAGGAAGGCGGTCTGCGCGCGCAGCCGTTCCTCCTCCATCACCCGTGCGGTCTCGGCCTCCTCGCGGGCGCGGGACGTCTCGATCTCCCGCTTCTGCTTGATCTCGGCGTCCGCCTGCCGGCGCTCCAGCTCCAGGATGGCCTCGCGGGCGTCGACGTCCTGCCGGGTGATCTCCTTCTGCTCGGTGCGCTTGGCCTCGTTGGTGCGCACATGCTCGACGGCGGTCAGCTCGGTGATCTTGCGGATGCCCTGCGCGTCGAGGACGTTGGCCGGGTCGAGCTGGGTCAGCGGCGTCTGCTCCAGGTAGTCGATCGCCGCGTCCTCCAGGTGGTAGCCGTTGAGATCGACACCGATCAACTCGATGATGTGGTACCGCAGTTCCTCGCGCTTGGTGTACAGGTCGGTGAAGTCCATCTGCTTGCCGACGGTCTTCAGCGCCTCGGAGAACTTCGCGTGGAACAGCTCCTGGAGCGTGTCCTGGTGGCTGGCCCGCTCGGTGCCCACGGACTGGGCGACCTTGATGACGTCCTCGACGGTCTTGTTGACCTTGACGAAGAACAGGATCCGGATGTCCGCCCGGATGTTGTCCCGGCAGATCAGCCCGTCCCGCCCGGAGCGGCTGATCTCGATGGTCTTCACCGAGATGTCCATGACCTCGGCCTTGTGCAGGATCGGCAGCACGACCTGTCCGGTGAAGGACACGTCCACGCGCCGCGTCTTGGAGACGATCAGGGCCTGGCTCTGGTCGACCTTGCGGTACAGCCGGGAGAACCCGAGCAGCAACAGCAGGGCGAGGATCACACAGGCGGCGACGAGCACGCCGAGGGCTTCCATGGCATACGTCCTTGCGTCAGACGGTGGGTCGGAGCTCCCCCGAGGCGCCGGTGCCGGGCATCCCCCCGCGATGCCCGGCACCGGAGCCCTCCGTAGTGCTCCCCGCAGAGGATGGTGCGGCCCGGACGGCCGTTCGCGCATTGCCGGTTTCCGGCAGTGTTCACTACTGTCTGCATGCCGGAAATGCGCTAAGAAAGCGTCACCGGCGCGTCAAGATCACGGGGGAACGGGGCAGAGTGGGCGAGCAGGGGATATCGGAGCGCTATCTGGACGGCTTCGCGCGGGTGCTGGCCGAGGTCGCGAGCACCGGCCGGCGGCTGACCAGGGAGGAGCTGAAGACCCGTCGGACGCTGGGCGAACAGGCCGCCGAGGCGGGGCTCGGGCTGCGCGCCCTGATCGTCGCGCACCTGGCCGCCGCCCGTAACGCCTGGCCGGTCGGCCCCGGTTCGACCGAGAGCACCCTGGCCGCGCTGGCCGCCGTGGAGCAGGCCGTCGACGTGTTCGCGGAAGGCTACGAGCGCGCCCAGCGGCTGACCGTACGCCGGGAGGAGGCCGCCCGCCGGGAGTTCATCGACGACCTGCTCTACGGCCGCAGCGACCTGGGCCGGCTCGCCGAGCGCGCCGAACGGTTCGGGCTGCGGCTCTCGCGCGCGCACGCGGTCGCGGTCGCCGAGGGCCCCCAGTCCTACGGCGAGGGCGGCCCCGTCGCCCGGCGGGTGGAGGCCGCGGTGCTCGCCCGCTTCGACTCCCACAGCATCCTGCTCACCACCAAGAACGGCCGGCTGCTGTGCATCGCGCCCGGCGACACCGACGAGGTCCTCGCCTACTTCGCCCGGCAGGCGACCGCCGCCACCGAGGGCGGCCGGGTGGCGATCGGGCGCCCGGGGACCGGTCCCGGCGGCGTCGTGCAGTCGTACGAGGAGGCGCTGGCGGCGCTGGAGATGGCGGAGCGGCTCGGGCTGCCGGGGCCGGTGCTGCGCTCCGCCGACCTGCTGGTCTACCCGGTGCTCGCGCGTGACCGGCAGGCGATGGCCGACCTGGTGCAGCACACCCTGGGCCCGCTGACCGCGGCCCGCGGCGGCGCGGTCCCGCTGCTGGAGACCCTGGTCGCCTACTTCGACTCCGGCTGCGTGGCCGCCGAGGCGGCGCGCCGGCTCTCCCTGAGCGTGCGCGCGCTCACCTACCGTCTGGAGCGCATCCGCCAGCTCACCGCCGCCGACCCGGCCGACCCGGCACACCGCTACATGCTCCAGACCGCGGTGATCGGCGCCCGCCTGCTGGGCTGGCCCGACCAGCCGCTGTGACGCGCGGCCGGGCGCCGGCCCGTCAGGCGCCGGCCACCCCGAGCGGCAGATCCTCCTGGAGCAGCCGGGCCCCCGGCGCTGTCCGAGGAGCCCACCGAGCGTCCGTACGGCATCGACTGCGGTCTGCGCGACCCCTTCGGCAACCGCATTCGCTTCACCGCCCAAGGGCTGAAGCACTCCACGGGGGCCCGGCCGGACCAACGCGGCGTCCAGGGTCCCGGCCGGGTCAGCGCGGCGGCTCCGGGCGGGCCCGGCCCGGCTCCTGGGGCTGGTCGCGGACGGCGCGGGCCACCAGGACGTCGCCGATGAACAGGTCGTACACCAGGACCCCGATGACACCGCCGACCAGCGGACCCACGATGGGGATCCACCAGTAGTCGCTGAACACCCCGGCCACGCTGCCGGGGAAGGCCAGGCTCCCCCAGCCCTCGGCCCAGGTGAGCAGGCGGGGGCCGAAGTCGCGGGCCGGGTTGATGGCGTAGCCCGCGTTGGCGCCGAAGGACATGCCGATGGCGGCCACGATGAAGCCCGTGATCAGCGGGGCGAGGTTGGACTGCACGGCCTGGTTGCGCAGGTCGATGACGGCCACGACGAACATCACCAGGAACGCCGTACCGACGATCTGGTCGATCAGCGGACCCCAGATCCCGCCGTGGAAGTACTGGGCGGGGAAGGTCGCGAAGATGGAGAACGTGGCGTTCGTGTGCCCGTTCACCTTGGGCCCGGTGGCGGCGGCGTCGTACGCGCCGATCGCCTGGTGGTAGACCAGGTACACCAGCGCCGCGCCGGTGAAGGCGCCGACCACCTGCGCGCACCAGTACGGCAGCACCTTGACCCAGGGGAAGCCCCGGCGCACCGCCATCGCGAGCGTCACGGCGGGATTGATGTGGGCACCGCTGACACCACCGGCCACATAGACGCCGAAGACGACGGCCATCGCCCAGCCCCAGGTGATCAGCAGCCAGTCGCCGGCCGCGAGGAAGATCGTGGTGGGAGTGGCGGCACGGCCCGAACCGGGCAGCGCGGCGACGGCCATCGCGACGACGCCGCAGCCGAAGCAGATGAGGACGAACGTCCCGAGGAACTCCGCCAGGCACTCGCCCACCAGGCCGCCTCTGGCCCGCAATGTGGAGGGTTTGATCAGCGACGGAACTTCGACAGCCATGAAAGGCCCCCTTGGAGAGGAGCAAAACTGCCAACGTCCCCATATTGGCCCACAAATGCCCCGTGCGCAGGGTGAGCCGAGGGGGGCCGTCATCCCTTCGCGTGATCCGTCACCGGCTGTCGAGGTCGTCCGCGAAGTGCCGGAATCCGTGCCGTTCCCGGTGCATGCCCCACAGCATCTCGGCCAGCACGGCGGGGTCCTTGCGGGCGTGGCCGGGGGTGATGGCGCCGGGCACGACGAGTTGCGCGACGTGGATGCCCTCGGCGGCGAGGCGTTCGTGCAGCAGATGCCCGTAGGCGCTCTGCGCGGCGAACGCGACGGAGGTGCCGGCGCGCTCGGCATGCGGCACGGCGGCGGTGCCCCCGTTCACGAACAGTATGGTTCCGCGCCCCAGCTCCCGCATTCCGGGCAGCACCTGCTGTACGGCGGCCACCGGCCCGTACACCGAGAATTCGAGCGGCCCGGTCAGCTGCCGGGGGCCGGTCTCCAGGACGGGCCGCATGAAGTCCCGGTGCGGCGCCGGGCTGTACTGGAGCACCTCGACGGGGCCCAGTTCCCGCGCGGCGTCGGCGAGGGCGCGGGTGAGCCGGTCCGGTTCGCGGACGTCGGCGGGGAAGGCGCGCGCGTCCACACCGTCCCCGGCCAGCTCCCCGGCCAGCGCCTCCAGCCGGTCGCGGTCGCGGGCGACGAGGGCGATGCCGTACCCTTCGCGCCCGAACCGCCGGGCGACGGCGGCGCCGAGACCCGGCCCGGCGCCCACGATGGCGACAACGCTCACGTCCACCATCCGTACCGCACACCGGGCCCGGCCGCATCCCGCGGGGTCAGGCCATCCAGAAGAAGACGGCCGTCATGCGCTTCTCCTCCAGCGTGGTGCCGGTGTAACCGGTCGCGCTGTGCACGAGGTTGGCGTTGTAGAGCAGCAGGCGGTTGTACTTGTGCGGGACGCGCACGTCCTCCTCGAAGGCGTCCGGGGCGACGAAGCGGGTGCCCAGGGCCTCGACCAGGTTGGTGTGCGGGGCCTGCACGACGTTGCCGCCGAGCCGGCCGCCGGGCAGGTGCTGGCGGTAGAAGCTGGTGCCGCAGTCCTTGGGGACGTTCGGGTTGAGGTACAGCACGGCCGCGTACCGGCACAGCGCGCGCGAGTCGGTGTGCGGGCGCGGCTCGCTCTCGCCCGCGCCGACGACCTGCACGCAGTTGTGGTTGAGCGTGCCGCCGCCGGGCGCCTTCTGCACCCACAGCTCCTTGGCGCCGGTCGCCTTCCTCACCAGCCGCTCGATGACGGCGAGTTCGGCGGGTTCGAGCCCCGGCATGGCACGCAGCCCCGGCCAGGTCTCGGAGGTGTACGGGTAGCCCTCGACCCAGTCGTCCTTGGCCAGGCACCGGGCGCGGACGGCGTCCACGTCGGGCAGGACGTCGTCCAGGACCCAGTAGTCGCGGCCCTTGGTGGGTTTGCGGTAGGGCAGCACGGGCAGCGCGCCCGGCGTGCGGGCCGCGGGCATCCCGGGAGGTGGCTGTGGGGGCATGCGGCGAATCTAGGCCCGCGTTCTCCCCGCCATCTCCCGGCGACCGGTCAACGTTTCCCCAACCGTGTGTCATGTACACCAAAACCCGGCAATGGGACCGGCCCGCGGAAAGCGGCGATGGCGCCGGCCGCGGGTGACCGGCCCCCCCTCCGACGTGGGGCCGGCCCGCGGGCGGCCGGGCCCCTCCGGCGCGGGTGCCGGCCGCCACGCGACCGGCCCCGCCGGTCAGCCGAGCCAGACCGTCGTGTCCGGCGGCAGCCGCCCGTCCCCCGGCAGCGGCCCGCTGCTCAGCAGCACCTCACCGGCCGGCAGCGCCACCGGCTGTGCCCCCAGGTTGGTGACGCACCGCCACCCCGCGCAGCGGCTGAAGTCCAGTACTCCGTCGGGGGAGTTCGCCGTCCAGGTGAGCGATTCCCCGTCCAGCAGCTTGCGGCGCAGGCGCAGCGCGGTGCGGTACAGCTCCAGCGTCGAGCCCTCGACCCCGTGCTGCGCCTCGACGGCGTACGCCGCGAAGCCGGACGGCTGCGGCAGCCAGGCACCGCCGGGCCCGAAGCCGTACGACGGCCCGTCCACCGTCCACGGCAGCGGCACCCGGCATCCGTCCCGGCCCTTGCGGACATGCCCGGTCTGCTCCCAGATCGGGTCCTGGAGCACCTCGGTGGGCAGATCGGCGACCTCGGGCAGCCCCAACTCCTCCCCCTGGTAGAGGTACGACGCGCCGGGCAGCGCCAGCATCAGCAGGGTCGCGGCCCGCCCCCGGCGCAGCCCGGCCTCCGTGTCGATCTCGGGCGCACGCCCGCCGGACAGCAGCCAGGCGCCGGGGTCGGTGCCGGGCGGGAGCATCAGCCGGGAGTGGTGGCGTACGACGTCGTGGTTGGACAGCACCCAGGTGGCGGCGGCACCGGCGGCCCGCGCGGTGGCCAGCTCCTCGGTGATCACACGGCGCAGCTCCTCCGCGTCCCAACCGGCCTCCAGAAACTCGAAGTTGAACGCCTGCCCGAGCTCGTCCGGGCGGGCGTACAGGGCGCGGCGGGGACCGGGGACCCAGGCCTCGGCGACGGCGCTGCGCGGTGGCCGGTAGGAGTCGAAGACCTTGCGCCAGTCGCGGTAGATCTCGTGCACCTCGTCGCGGTCCCAGTACGGGTGGTCGCCCGGCGCGACGCGGAGCAGGGCGGTCTCCCCGGTGGCGCCGATGTCGCCGATGTCGCGCAGCGGTTCGGTCAGCTCCTTGGCCAGGCCGTGCGCCACGTCCACGCGGAAGCCGTCCACACCCCGGTCGGACCAGAACCGCAGGGTGGTGCGGAAGTCGGCGCGCACCTCCTCGTTGTCCCAGTCCAGGTCGGGCTGTTCGGCGGCGAACAGATGCAGGTACCACTCGCCGTCGGGCACCCGCCGCCAGGCGCTGCCGCCGAAGACGGACTGCCAGTCGGAAGGCGGGAGTTCGCCGTGGGTGCCGCGTCCGGGGCGGAAGACGTACCGCTCGCGGGCGGCCGATCCGGGCCCGGCCCGCAACGCCTCCTGGAACCAGGGGTGCTGGTGCGAGGTGTGGTTGGGCACGAGGTCCACCACGACCTTCAGGCCCAGCCGGTGCGCCTCGGCGACCAGGGCGTCGAAGTCGTCCAGGCTGCCCAGGCGCGGATCGACGTCCCGGTGGTCGGCGACGTCGTACCCGCCGTCGGCGAGTTCGGACGGATAGAACGGGCTCAGCCACAGGGCGTCCACACCGAGCGCCGCGAGGTGGTCCAGGCGCCGGGTGATGCCCTTGAGGTCCCCGAGCCCGTCCCCGTCGGCGTCGGCGAAGCTGCGCGGATACACCTGGTAGATGACGGCCTGCCGCCACCAGTCGGGGTTCCTGGAGGAGAGGTCTGCCATACGGGTTTCCCTTCGGTACGACGGACGAAGCGGACGCGACGAACACGACGGACGCGACGGACGCGACGGACGCGACGGACGCGACGTAGAGAATCTGTCCACATTGCCCGGAAAGCGAACCTTGGAAACCGGGTCCGGCGTCAGGGCCGTCCGACCGTCTCCAGGTACAGCCGTGCGTACCGGCGCGCGTCCACGTCCAACGCCACGTCGATCAGGGGCCGTTGGCGCTGCCCGTGGTGGATCTCGGCCTCGCCCGGCCCCGGCCGCCGGTCGACGATCGTCTGTCCGCGCGCCGGGCCGGGCGCGAGGCTCACCTCGACGGGCAGCGCACGGGTGGTCAGGCCGCCCGGATCGGCGACCGCGCACACCGCCCCCGCGTCCCCGAGCCCGCCCGCCTCCTCCGCCTCGGGCGGCTCGCCCTGGGCGGCCGGGCGGTGGGCGAGCAGTTCCCCGGCCAGCCGCGCCCCGCGGTCCCCGCTCGCCCGCAGCCGCTCCACCTCCCCGGCGGCCACGACCACCTGCCGGAACACGTCCAGGCCGTACATCGTGATCGGCACCCCGGCGGTGAGCAGCACGGCCGCCGCCTCCGGGTCGTGCCAGACGTTGAACTCGGCGACGGGCGTGGCGTTCCCGGTCCCGACGGCGCCGCCCATGAAGACGATCCGCTCGATGTTGCGGGTCACCTCGGGGTGGGTGCGCAGCAGCAGCGCGATGTTGGTCAGCGGCGCGGTGGGGACCAGGGTGACCGGGCGGGGCGCGGCGAGGATCTCGCGGCGCAGCAGGGTGACCGCGTCCACCTCGGCGGGCCGGCGGGCCGGGGCGGGCAGCCCCAGGCCCCCCATGCCGTCCCGGCCGTGCACATGCGTGGCCGGCCGGGCGGGTTCCAGCAGCGGCCGCTCGGCCCCGCGCGCCACAGGGATCTCGGGCGCGCCGGCCTGCTCCAGCACGGTCAGCGTGTTCCGCACCACCCCGTCCACATCGGTGTTCCCGGCCACACAGGTCACCGCCCGCAGCTCGATGCCGGGGTGGCGCACGGCGAACAGCAGCGCGAGGGCGTCGTCCACCCCGGTGTCGCAGTCCATGATCACGGGCACGGGGCGGCCGGGCATGGGGGCTCCTTCGGGGCGGGAGGCGCGGCTTGGGGCGCGGGACTCAGACACTAGTTCAGGCCGGCAGGCCCGGTACCGGCTCGCCCCACAGTTCGGTTCCCTTCGCCGCGACCCGCCCGGCGATCCGGTCCAGCAGCTCCGCCACCGGCAACCCACCGGGCCGCCGCCCGTCCCGCAGCCGGACGGCGGCCCGGTCCGCGGCCGCCTCGCGGGCCCCGATCACCGCCTGGTACGGCACCAGGCGCGCGGCGCGGACCCTGGCGCCCAGGGTGCCCCGGGCGGGCCCGGCCAGCTCGGCGCGCAGGCCCCGCGCCAGGGCCTCCCGTACGACGGCCGCCGCCCGCTCCTCCTGCTCCGCGCCGACCGGCAGCACCACCAGCTGCACCGGCGCCAGCCAGGCGGGAAGGGCGCCGGCGTGCGCCTCGACCAGATGGGCCACGGCGCGCTCCACGCTGCCGATGACGCTGCGGTGCACCATCACGGGGCGGTGCTTCGCGCCGTCGGGCCCGGTGTAGCGCAGGCCGAAGCGGGCGGGCTGGTGGAGGTCGATCTGCACGGTGGAGAGGGTGGACTCGCGCCCCGCCGGGTCGGCGATCTGCACATCGATCTTGGGCCCGTAGAAGGCGGCCTCGCCCGCCGCCTCCTCGTACGCCACGCCCGACGCGTCCAGCACCTCGCGCAGCAGCGCGGTGGCCCGGCGCCACAGCTTCGGATCGGCGACGTACTTGCCGCCCTCGCCGGGCAGGGAGAGCCGGTGGCGTACGGCGCGGATGCCGAGGTCGGCATAGGCGCGGGCGATCAGTTCCAGGGCCGCGCGGGCCTCTTCGACCGCCTGGTCCAGGGTGCAGAAGACATGGGCGTCGTTGAGCTGGATGGCGCGTACGCGGGTCAGCCCGCCGAGCACGCCGGACAGCTCCGCGCGGTACATGGCGCCCAACTCGGCTAGCCGCAGCGGCAGTTCGCGGTAGCTGCGGGAGCGGGAGCGGTAGATCAGGGCGTGGTGGGGGCAGAGGCTGGGCCGCAGCACGACCTCCTCCGAGCCCAGCCGCATCGGAGGGTACATGTCGTCGCGGTAGTGGTCCCAGTGCCCGGAGACCTCGTACAGCTCGCGTTTGCCGAGCGCGGGCGAGTACACGTGCCGGTACCCGGCCCGGCGTTCGGCCTCGCGGATGTACTCCTCCAGAGTGTGCCGCACCACCGCGCCGTCCGGCAGCCAGTACGGCAGGCCCGCGCCCATCAGCGGATCGGTGCCGAAGAGGCCGAGTTCGCGGCCGAGGCGGCGGTGGTCGGGCAGTTGGTCGTCGTCCAGGTGGTCGTTCACCTGATGGTCCAGATGATTCTTCAGGTGGTCGTTCATGAGGGGGCTCCTCCGTGGGAGGGGGCGACACCCCGTGACACGCCGAAGCTCCGGGGCGTTCGCCCCGGAGCTTCGGACAGGTCGGATGTCAGCGCGCCGGGACGGTCTCCGGCGTCGTCGTGCCGCACGGGCACGGGACGGGGCACTGCTGGGCGCGCTGCATGGCCGGAAGGCTAGCGCCGCCTCCCCCGCCCGCGCGACGCCTTTTCCGGGGCTCCGCCCGCCCCGCCTCCCCTGGACCTCCGCCCTCACCCGTCCGGCTCCCCGCGCTGGTGGGGCGGCCGGGGCGGTGGTGCCGTGGGAGGAGGCACCAGGGACGGGAGGCAGCGTGAGGTACGAGGGGATACGCCCGCGCGGACGCCTGCCGAGGTTCCTGACCGGGCTCGGGCTGCTCGGGATCGGGGGGTGCGCGGCGCTGACGCTGAAGCAGCCGGAGACGGCGCGGCAGCCGCTGCCGACGATCGACCGGCCGGCCGCGAGTTCGAAGGCCCCCGCCCGGCCCGACGGCTCCTCGCTCACCGACGCGCAGGCGCAGGCCGCGCTGATCGGCCAGAGCGACCTCGGTGCCGCCTGGACCGCGACGAGCGGCGCGGCGACCTGGCGGGACGGGATGCTGAAGGCGAGCACGTCGGCCGGTGAGTGCCAGAAGCTCCTCGACGCCCTCTACACCGACCGGCTCCTCGGCGGCCCGGCCCGTGTCGCCGTCGGCCTGGACGACCCCGGCGCCGGCGCTCAGCTCCGCTACCAGATCGGCGCCCGCCGCCCGTCCGACGTGGACGCCACGCTGGACTGGCTGCGCACGATGCCGGCGGACTGCGCCCGCTTCACCGCCGTCACCCAGCAGGACCTCCAGGAGGACGTCCAGGTCACGGAGCTGGCCCTGCCCGAGGTCGGCGACGCCCGCCAGGGCCTGCACATCACCGTCTCCGCCACCACGGAGGACGACCAGGACATCCGGCTCACCCTGGACGTCGCCGCGGTCCGCGTCGGCGACGACGCCTTCGCCTTCACCAACGGCGGCCTGGGCGACGCCCCCAACGACGCCACCCAGGCCGCCGTCCAGGTGGGCGCACTACGCCTGACGGACGTGCGCAGGCAGGGGCGGGCGGAGGTGTAGGGCGGGCGCGGCGGGGAGGCTGCCCGTACGTTCGGAGGCTCGGCGTCACAGGGCCGAGGAGACGGCCTGAAAGACGAGGAAGGGGACGATGACGACCGGCGTGGCCTTCAGCCACGGCCCCGGAGGCCGGTCACGGTGCAGCGGCACAAGCACGTCCGCCACGACCAGCAGCGCCACCACCAGCAGCCCGGACGCGGTCGCCGTCCACGTGGCCAGACCGGCCTTGTCGCAGTCGGCCCCGCACACGCCGACGATCGTGCTGGAGCGATCGATGACAGTCCCACCCCATCGGCGTGCGGCCAGCCACCACAGGCTGTACAGCGGAACCAGGGCCGGGATCCCGACGAGGAGGTTGACCAGCAACGCCGGCCACAGTGACCGCAGGCCCTTCATCAGGCGTGATCGCGCATCGGCGCGTAGTACTTCTCGAAGACGTACTTTTCGAAGACGTACTTCTCGAAGACGCGGTACAGACCCATGCGCTTCTCCCCCTCCGTCGTAAGCGGCTCTCCCCGCCGCCGGTACGCGCCCCCTTGTCCGAGCGGTGGTCAGCCGCATCCGGGGGCAAGCGGGATCACCGTAGGCAGGCGGGTACGGAGAGACGCAAGACGTCCGTCCCGCTCGCGCACCGCGGCCCTCCCCAACCGCCCCGCCCGCTCTTGCCGTTCGTTCTGGAATGCCTCTAAGTTGACTGCGGGTCAAACCCGCTTAATACGCCGCTGTCGTGTTGCGAGGTCGCCGTGTACGGACGTCCATCCGCTGCCTACGGATACTCCACCGCGCGGAGGGCCGTCGCCGCCGCCGTGGCCGCCGCGGCGTCCCTGATACTCGCGGCCAACGCCGGGCCCGCCCGCGCCACGACCCCGGCGGTGCCCGACGCCCGGATCACCGCCTCGGCACCGGCGGCGGCCGACCACTGACCCCCAGGTCACACCGGCGGCCGGGTGACACAGACCACAGGACTCACAGAAGCCACCGGTACCGCCATCTCCACCACCGGCCTAACCTGCCCGCATGACCTCCGCCGCCGCCCGCACCGCGCGGGACCTCACCGCCGACCTCCCGCTCACCGGTCTTGAAGACCTCTACCGGGACCTGCACCGGCATCCCGAGCTGTCCCTGCGCGAACACCGCACCGCCCAGAAACTCGCCGGGCGGCTCAGGGACGCCGGGTTCGAGACGGCCGAGGGCGTCGGCGGCACCGGTGTCGTCGGGCGGCTGGCCAACGGCGACGGCCCCACCGTGCTGCTGCGCGCCGACATGGACGCGCTGCCCGTCACCGAGGCGACCGGGCTGCCGTACGCCTCCACCACCGACGGTGTGATGCACGCCTGCGGGCACGACCTGCACGTCACCTGGCTGGCCGGGGCCGCCGCCGCGCTCGCCGCGGGCCGGGACACCTGGCGCGGCACCCTGCTGCTGGTGGGGCAGCCCGCCGAGGAGAGCGGACAGGGCGCCCGCGGGATGCTCGCCGACGGCCTGTACGAGCGCTTCGGACGGCCCGACGCGCTGCTCGGCCAGCACGCCGTGCCCGGTCCGGCGGGCGCGTACCCGCACGCACCGGGACTGATCATGTCCGCGGCGACGGACGTGGACATCGTGGTGTACGGCCGGGGCGGCCACGGCTCGCGCCCCGAGGCCACCGTGGACCCGGTGGTGACCGCCGCCTACCTCGTCACCCGGCTCCAGACCGTGGTCTCGCGCGAGGTCGCCGCGGGCGAGTCCGCCGTCCTCACGGTGGGCCGCATCGAGGCGGGCACCCGGCACAACATCATCCCCGACGAGGCGCGCATCGCCCTGAACCTGCGCACCCAGTCCGAGGCGGTACGGCAGCGGATGCTGACCGCCATCCGCCGGATCGCGCGGGGCGAGTGCCTGGCCGCCGGCTGCCCCCGCGAGCCCGAGGTGACCATCGCCACTTCCTTCCCGCTGACCGTGAACGACGCGGCCACCGATGCCGCCGTGGCCGCCGTGCACGGTGAACTCTTCGGCGCGGAGACGGTGTTCGACCCCGGTCCGGCGATGGGCAGCGAGGACTTCCCCGAGCTGGCCCTGGACGGCGCCATCCCCTACGCGTACTGGTTCGTCACCACCACGCCCCACGACATCTGGGACAAGGCCCCCGGCGACACCCTCCCGGAGAAGCTCGCGGCCGTCCCCAGCAACCACAGCCCCCACTTCGCCCCGGACCTGGCCACCGTCGCCCCCGGCGTGCGCACCCTGGTCTCGGGGGCGCTGGCGCTTTTGTCGCAGGCATGACCTGGTCGTCGCATCCCCGCCCCCGTGGGCAGCGGTCGTCGCCGCCACCCGAGCGCGGCGCCGGTTCAGGTCTGCTGGAGCTGACTGAGCTGGCGCCGTACGTCCTCCAGCGCGCCCTGCCGGCGGCCCGGCACGCGGGCGCGTAACCGGGCGAGCGCGGGCCCGAGTTCGCGGGCGCGCGCCGCCTCCTCGATCCGGCCCCACTGGTGGTGCGCCCGGTCCACCGCGGCCTCCACGGCGGGCGCGTCCGCCGGCTGCCCGGCCGCGAGCCGGTGCTCGGCGACCTCCAGCCACCCCCGGCAGCTGCGCACCGGGTCCTTGGCGAACATCGCGAGATCGGCGCGCACCTCGGCCCAGTGCAGGGCGTCCTCGGAGGCCGGCCCGTGCTCGTCCGCGGCGGCCTCCTGGTACCGGGCGGCGATCGCGTCCGCCTCCTCGTGCCGCCCGGCCCGCACGGCGGTACTGATGGCGGCATGGGGGTCGGGGGCCGGGTCCGCGGGGGTTCCGGACTGCGGGGGGATGCCGAGGGGAGTGCCCGGTTTCACAACCGCGGCCGGCTCCGCCACCCCGCCCGGTTCCGCCACCCCGCCCGGCTCCGCCACCCCGCCCGGCTCCGCCACCCCGCCCGGTTCCGAGACCGTACCCGGTTCCACCACCGCCCCCGTGCCGGTGCCCGTGCCGACGGGGCCGCCGTACGTCTGCCGCCCGCCCGTGGCCGGCCCGGTCCCGAGGGTCCCGCCGGGCGCCGGGTGCGGGATCGCCGGATACGGCTGCGGGACCTGACCGGGAGCCTGGGCCGGGACCGGAGCCTGGGCCGGGGCCAGCAGGATGTTGGTCGCGGTCTCCTCCGGGATGCGGGCGAGGGCCTGCTGGTGGAGGTCGTCCAGCGGGGGGCGGTGGCCGCTGCGCAGCAGGGTGGCCACCGTCTTCATGTACGACGGCTCGGCCGGGCCCCGGCGCCCGTGCGGTGGGGCGATCCGGCCGTAGACCGCGGTGGCGCGACCGCAGTCCAGCGGGTGTTCGTGCAGGTGCCGCCAGGCCTCCGGGTCCGCGTGCAGGTCCACCAGCAGGGCCGTCTGTCCGGGGGCGCGCAGCCGCAGTTCCTCGCGGATCCAGTGCCAGGGCAGCGCGGTGTAGCGGACGGTGGCCGAGGTGGTGCGGGCCAGCGCCAGATGCGGCAGCCGCTGCCGGCGGTCCAGGTGCAGCTGGCCGGTGAGGAACACGGTGAGCGGTCCCGGCGCGGCCGCGGCGGCGCGCAGCCGGGTGAGGACGCCCTGGGGGTCCACCGGGTCCACGAGCTCCACGACGTTGGCGGTGTCGGTGCCGGACAGCACGGTGGGGGCGACGGCGGCCAGCACCGGCAGCACCGCGGCCGCGTCCACCAGGCGTCCCCGGCCCAGCGGCGAGGCCGCGAGCAGCAGCACGGTTCCGGGCATGGTCCCTCCCCCTGTAGGCGCTGCGGTCCCTGCGGATCCGCTCTCTCCCGTCAGCACCGTAGCCGCTGTGGCCCGCGGGCCGCGCCGCAGGCGGCGGATCAACCCCGTTCGGAGGTCCTGCGCACCCCCCACGCACCCCACCCCCGGCCCCAGCCGGGCAGTTGCTGCGCCTCCGCCGCCGCCGGCAGGAGCGTGGGGCCCGGACACTCCTCGTCCTCCGGGAGGCGGCGGACCCCGAAGGCCGTGGTGTCGTCGGCCAGCTGCCCCCGGCTGTGCCGGAGCACGCCGTCGCGGACCCGGCGGACCAGGCGGCCGGGCTCGGCGCAGGCGGGATCGGCGGCGACCGCCTCGCCGACGTCGCGGACCACGTCGTAGAACTCGCCCTTGCGGTCACGGGCCTCGGTCACCCCGTCGGTGACCAGCAGCAGCGTCTCGTCCGGCGCGAGCGGCACCCGGTGCGTCGGCGGCAGCCCCCCGGTCAGATCGCTCAGGCCGAGCGGCACCCCGTCGCCGCAGGGCAGCTCCCGCACCCCGCCCGGCCCGACCGCGAGCGGCGCCTCGTGCCCGAAGTTGATGATGTCGACCATGCCGGGGGCCTCGCGGGAGAAGGCGGCCAGCACCGCCGTGGCGAACCGCTCCCCGTCCTGGCTGCCGACCACGGCGGTGTGCATGCGGTGCCGGACGATCCGGGTCTCCAGGTGCTCGGCGACGGTCCGCAGGTCCTCCTCGAAGTAGCCGGCCTCCCGGAAGCTGCCGAGCAGCGCGGCCGCCGCCTCCACCGCGCCGAGCCCCTTGCCCTGCACATCGCCGACGAGCACACGGGTGCCGTACGGACCGGGCTGGATGTCGTAGAAGTCGCCCCCGACCTGCGCCTCCACGTCCGCGGCGAGATACACGCCCGCCTGTTCCACACCGGCCCAGCGTCTGGGCAGCGGCCGCAGCACGGCCCGTACCGTGGTCTCCGCGATGTCCTGCATGTGCAGCACGCGCCGCTCCCGCCGGGTGCGCACCACCGCCGCGAACACGGCCAGCACACCACCGAGGGCGACCAGCAGGAAGTCGGGCAGGCCCGCCCGGTACTGGTCGGGCCAGGCGTTGTCCACGAGGACGTACGTCACCAGGGACAGCGCCGCGAAACCGGCCGTCGTCCACACCCCGCAGACCGCGGAGGCGATGCCGGGCACCAGGACGACCCAGGAGACGAACCGGTACTGCGCGCCGGTGTTGAAGTCCAGCAGCGCGATGCCGACGAGCGTCAGCGAGGGCAGCAGCCACGCGTAGCCCCGTCCGCAGATGCGCGGCGGACGCCACCGCTGGTACGTCGTCCCGGTCACGGGGTCCGAGTCTCCAGCTTCCCCGGTAACACACCGGCGCGCTACATCCATCGGGGGCGCGCCTGCGGGAACCCGCGGCCCGTACGAGCCCCGCGGCCGCCCCGGACCCGCCGGACCCGCCGGGATTGCGGGCCCGGCGCGCCGGCCGAGTTGCCGGAGCGTGCGCCCGGGTGTGCATTGGATAGCGGAACGGGGGCGAGGAGGAAGGAGTGCTCCCATGGCTCATGCGGCACCCACATCCGGCGGAATCCCCCGGCGCGCCCCGGTGCCCGAGGTGCGGGCCGGCACGTCCCCGGACCGGCGCCGGACACCCGACGTCCTCGGCGCCCGCACCCATCGCATCGCCCGGATCGCGGTCCCCGTCGTGCTGGCCCTGATCTACGGCTACTGGGTCGCGGCCATCAACCGCGCGGGCGGCCCCATCACCGGCTGGAACCTGCTGCTCGGCTTCGCCAGCGCCCTCGTCTTCGCCGTGGTCTGCGTCGCCCTGCTGGCGCTGGCCCCCCGGATGATCCGGGAGGTGCACGCACTGCTGTGGACGGCGTTCGTCGGCATCGCCTTCGGCTTCATCTACAGCCAGAGCGACCACTCGATCGTGCGGTCCCTCCTGATGTCCCTGCTGATCGCCGGGGCCACCTTCATCGCCTTCTTCTACCGGTACTACACCCGCGAGGACGCCTTCGGACGGCGGATCCACTGAGGCCGGCGCCCCGCCGCCATCGCCCGAGCGGACGCACTCCGCTCGCGCACCGGCCCCGCGGGCCGTTGCCTGAGAGGGTGCCGCCACGTATGAGGAGCGCCCTGTCGGCCGTACTGATCACCCTGTCCTGCCTGCTCGTGCCGTTCGGCGCGCTGGCACTGTGGGCGACGTACGGACTCACCGACACGGGCCGGTACGTCACCACGATGGCCCCGCTCGCCACCGACCCGGACGTACGGGAGGCCGTCGCGGACGCCGTCGGCGACAGCCTGCTCCGCGAGGCCGGCCACCGGCTGGACGCCGGACCGCTGCAAGGCCCCGTACGGCCCTTCGTGCACGACGCCGTGCGCTCCTTCACCCAGACCCGCGCCTTCCGGCTCGCCTGGGACGCGGGCAACCGGGTCACCCACGACGCGGTGCTGCGGGCCCTGCGCGACGACCGCGACGAAGCGGCCGCCGAGCCGGTCACCGTGGACTTCGCGCCCGTCACCGCCCAGGTCAAACAGCAGCTGAGCGACGAGCACATACCGCTCGCCACCCGTATCCCGGTGCAGCACACGGCGGTCGCCGTGCTCCCGGCCGACGAACTGTCCTCGCTCCGAAAGGGGTTCCACGTGCTCGAAGTCGCCGGATTCTGGCTGCCGCTCGCGGCCGTGGTCTTCGCCGCCGCGGGGATCGCCCTGGCCGTGCGCCGCCGCCGGGCCATCGCCGCGACCGCGCTGGGCACCGCCCTCGGCGGCGCGCTGCTCGGGCTCGCGGTCGCCGTCGGCCGCACCCTGACCCTCGCCGGTCTGCCCGCCGACGTGCCCCGCGCGGCCGCGGGCGCCGTCTACGACGCGCTGACCGGCACCCTGCGCACCGTCTCCTGGCTGCTGCTCGGGCTCGGCCTCACGGTGGCCCTCACCACCTGGCTGACCCGGAACCTGCGTCCCGCCCGTCTCGTGCGACGGCTGCGAGGACCGAAAGAGCCCGCGCCAGCTCCGGCTCAGGAGCCGACCCGAGTCCAAGCCTGACCGCGTCCGGCGCCCCGCCGGGCCCCACCGCGAACGCCGTCCCCGGCGTGACGGCGATCCCCCGCTCCCGCGCCGCCGCCGCGAAGGTGTCGGCCCGCCACGGCGCCGGCAACTGCCACCAGGCGAAGTACGCGGCCGGGTCGGACCGTACGGCGAATCCGTCCAGTTCCGCGGTCAGCAGCCGCCGGCGCCGCGCGGCATCATGCCGCTTGGCCGCCACCAGCCGCTGCACGGTGCCGTCGCCGATCCACCGCACCGCCGCCTCCAGCGCGAACCCGCCCGCGTTCCACCCCCCGGCCCTGATCGCCCGCGCCACGGCCTCGGTCCGGTCCTCGGGTACGACGACGAAGCCGACGGTGAGTCCGGGCGCGACGCGCTTGGAGAGGCCGTCGACCAGGTGGACGAGGTCGGGGGCGAGGGCCGCGAGCGGGGGCGCGCCGGTGCCGCCCGGCGGATGGAGGAAGGACCAGATCCGGTCCTCGACCACCGGTATCCCCAGCCTGTGGACGACGTCCGCCAGCTCGGCCCGGCGGCCCGCGCTCATGGTCAGCGTGGTCGGGTTGTGCAGGGTGGGCTGGAGGTAGAGGGCGGACAGCGGCGCGGCGCGGTGGGCGGCGGCGAGGGCGTCCGGCCGGGGGCCCTCCTCGTCCGTGCCGATCGGCACCAGGGTGCGGCCGAGCCGGGCGCCGATCTCCTTGACCATCGGATACGTCAGCGGTTCGACGCCGATCCGGCCGCCGGGCCGGACCAGGGAGACGAGCGTGGCGGCGATCGCCTGCCGGGCGTTGCCGGTGAACAGGATCCGCTCCGGCTCGGCGCGCACCCCGCCACGGGCGAGCAGCCCGGCGACCGCCTCCCGCGCGGCCGGCGTCCCCGCGACCGCGGCGGGCCGCAGTACGTCCCCGAGCGCGTCGGACCGCGCGAGCGAGGCGAGGACGGGGCTCAGCAGCTCCGACTGCCCAGGAAGACAGGGGTAGTTGAGCTCCAGGTTCACGGGCTCGGCGCCCGCCGACTCGGTCAGGGCGCGCCCCGGCTGCCCGTCCGGCGCACCGGCCCGTACGAACGTCCCGCGGCCGACCTCGCCCACCACCAGCCCCCGGCGCACGAGTTCGGCGTACACCCGCCCCGCGGTGGAGGGGGCCAGCCCGTGCCGCCGCGCGAACGCCCGCTGCGGGGGCAGCCGCTGGCCCGGCCGCAGCCGCCCGCTCGCGATGTCGGCGGCTATCCGGTCGGCGATGCGCCGGAAGTCGTTCACGAGTCCCCCTGTCGCTCCCACCCCGGATTGCACCGAGGGCAAAGATCTTATTGCACCGAGGAATTGGCGGCCCCTAGGGTCACCCGTATGCCCCCTTCCCTCGCTTACACCGACAAAGGCCCCGGAACAACGCACCCGGCCCCTCTTCTCCTCCTCCACGGCCACCCCTTCGACCGGGCGATGTGGGACCCGCAGGTGGCGCGGTTCTCGGCCGAGCGCCGGGTGATCGCCCCGGACCTGCGCGGCTACGGCGCCTCGCCGGTGACGCCGGGCACGGTCCCCTTCGCCCGTCATGCCGACGACCTGGCGGAACTCCTGGACTTCCTGGGCGTGGACGCGTTCGTGGCGGTGGGGCTTTCGATGGGCGGTCAGATCGCGATGGAGTGCTGCGCCCGGTTCGGCGACCGGGTCCGGGGCCTGGTCCTGGCCGGCACCTTCGCCACCCCGGAGACACCCGAGGGGAAGCGGGGCCGGCGCGCGATGGCGGACCGGCTGCTCGCCGAGGGGATGCGGGGGTACGCCGACGAGGTGCTGGAACGGATGGTCGCGCCCTACGCCGACGCGCGGGTGAAGGCCCGGGTGCACGGCATGATGACGGCAACGCCGCCGGAGGGCGCCGCGGCCTCCCTGCGGGGCCGTGCCGAACGCCCCGACTACCGGCCGGTGTTGGCCCGCGTCTCCGCTCCGGCCCTGATCCTGGTCGGCGCCGACGACACGTACACGCCGGTCCCGGACGCCGAGGCCCTGCACGCCGTGCTGCCGGACTCCGCCGTCGAGGTGGTCGAGGGCGCGGCGCATCTGCCGAATCTGGAACGTCCCGAGGAGTTCAACCGCGCGCTGGCGGCCTTCCTCACTCGCGTGGACGGGACCGCGTAGGCACGGACGCGGACCGGGCACCGCATCCAGGGCCGCTAACCTTACGTGTCCGTCCTGGCCAGCGATTGACGGTGTCACCTCAGCGAAGGGTTGCACACATGGGCATTCTCACTCTCCTGCGAAACGCGTTCGGCCGCTCACGCAAACTCCGGGCCGCCGAGGCAGAGGGTGCGACGCCCCAACCGGCCCCGGCCCCGGTGATCCCCGAGCCCCGCGAGTCCCCGACCACCGAGGAACACGACCTGGTGGCGGCCGCGTTCGACAAGGTACGGGTGCCGAGGCAGGCGGGGGAGCTTGAGACCGAGGGCAAGCCTGGGGAGGCCGGGGCTGCGGCTGCGACCGGGGCGGACACCGAAGCCAAGGCCGAGGCTGGACCGCCGGTTGAGGCCGAGGCGGACACCGAGGCCGAGCGGACGGCGGCCGAGGCCGAGGTCGCAGCCGCGGTGGAGACCAAGGCCGAGGCCGGGTCCGAGGGGGCGGCAGCCGAGGTCGGCATCGAGCGTGCGGCCGAGGAGAAGCCTGAGGCCAGCGCCGAGGCCGAGGCTGTGCCTACGGCTGCGGTAGGCACCGAAGCCGGGGAGAAGGCTGAGCCTAAGGAGACGGTTGGGGCTGAGGCGAACATCGAGCCCGAGCCCGAAGCCGAGCTGACGGTGACCGAAGTCGCACCTGTGCCGGCACTGGAAACCGAGACCACCGCCGAGACGACGGCAGAGGGCGAAGCCGAGACGGACGGCGAACCGGAGCCCGAGCGGGCGGCGGCCGAGACCGCGGTGGAGGCCGGCACCGATCCGGAGCCCGAGGCTGAGCAGGCGGCAGCCGAGGCCGCGGTGGAGACCGAGACCGTCGCCGAGGCGAACGCTGAGCCGGAGGCGGACATCGAGCCGCAAGCCGAGAGCGAAGCGGCTCCCGAGGCGGATCTCCAGCCGGAAACCGAGGCTGAGTCCGAGCCGGAGACCGAGGCCGAGGCGGTAGCGGCCGAGGACGAACCCGCGATCGAGGCCACCGAGGCGGACCTCCAGCCGGAAACCGACACCGCGGCTGAGCCCACCGCGCAGGCGGAACCGGAGCCGGCGGCGGAGACCGAGTCCGTCTCTCCTGAGCCCACGGCCACGGAGGCGGAGCCCGCAGCGGACCCGGAACCGGAACCGGTTGCCGACGAGCAGCCGGAAGCAGCCGCCGCGCCCACGGACGAGGAGCCCCCGACCCTCCCGGCCCCGGACGCGTCCACGGCGACCGCCGAGCCCACCGACCCCGAGCCGCAGGCACCCACCGCCACCGCCGAAGCCCCCCACAACCCGCAAGCCGCCGACGGCGAAGACGCCCCGCAGGCGGCACCCGCACCCGACAACACAACCCGCACGGGTGGCGCGGGCGGGAAACACGACACCCCCCACAACCCGCAAGCCGCCGACGGCGAAGACGCGGACCGCACGGACCGCGCCCGCACCCCCGCCACCCCCCTCCCCGCCCTCAAGAAGCACGCCCCCGCCCTCGCCACCGCCTACACCGCCGCCACCGCCCCCCTCGCGAAGACCGACCTCACCGGCACCCGCGCCAAGCTCTACCTCGTGCTGGACCGCTCCGCGAGCATGCGGCCGTACTACAAGGACGGCTCCGCCCAGGCCCTCGCCGACCAGACCCTCGCCCTCGCCGCGCACCTGGACCCCGAGGCCACGGTCCACACCGTCTTCTTCTCCACCGAAGTGGACGGCACCACCGACCTCACCCTCACCCCGGACCACGCCACGCGGATCGACGACACCCACGCGGGCCTGGGCCGGATGGGCCGTACCAGCTACCACGCCGCCGTGGCAGCCGTACTCGCCCACTACGACGCCAACGTCGCCCCCGGCACCCCCGCCCTCGTCGTCTTCCAGACCGACGGCGCCCCCGACGCCAAGACCCCCGCGACCCAGGCCCTGACCGCCGCCGCGACGTCCCACCCCACGGTGTTCTTCTCCTTCGTCGCGTTCGGTGACACGGACAACAAGGCCTTCGACTACCTCCGCAAGCTGAAGACCCCCAACACCGCCTTCTTCCACGCGGGCCCCACCCCCCGCGAACTGACGGACACGGAACTCTACGAAGGCGTCCTCGCCACCTGGCGCCCGTGAGGCCGTAGGACACGAGGCGACCGGGGGGTGGACGACCGCGTCCACCCCCCGGAACGCGTGTGAGCCCAGCACCGCGGGACCAGTAGGATTCCGCCTTATGGCGGCCACTGGATCCGAGAAGCAGGCGGGGAAGGCGTACTACGTCTCCACGCCCATCTACTACGTCAACGACGCTCCTCACCTGGGCCACGCCTACACGACCGTCGCAGGCGACGTGCTCACCCGCTGGCACCGCCAGCGCGGCGAGAAGGTGTGGTACCTCACCGGCACGGACGAGCACGGTCAGAAGATCATGCGCACGGCCGAGGCGAACGGGGTGACGCCCCAGCAGTGGGCGGACAAGCTCGTCACCGAGGCCTGGAAGCCGCTCTGGGAGCACCTGGAGATCGCGAACGACGATTTCATCCGCACCACCCAGCAGCGGCACACGGACCGCGTCCAGGAATTCGTGCAGGACCTGTACGACAAGGGCGAGATCTACAAGGGCGGCTACGAGGGCCCGTACTGCGTCGGCTGCGAGGAGTACAAGCTCCCCGGCGAGCTCCTCGACGGCGAGGGCGAGTACGCGGGCCAGAAGCTGTGCCCCATCCACAAGCGGCCCGTGGAGATCCTCAGCGAGGAGAACTACTTCTTCCGGCTGAGCGAGTACGGCGACAAGCTCCTCGCCCTCTACGAGGCGAACCCCGGCTTCATCCAGCCCGAGTCCGCGCGCAACGAGGTCGTGAACTTCGTCCGCCAGGGCCTGCAGGACCTCTCCATCTCCCGCTCGACGTTCGACTGGGGCATCCCGATCCCCTGGGACGACAAGCACGTGATCTACGTGTGGGTCGACGCCCTGCTGAACTACGCCACGGCGGTCGGCTACAACGAGAACCAGGAGAAGTTCCAGGAGACCTTCCCGGCCGACGTCCACCTCGTCGGCAAGGACATCCTCCGCTTCCACGCGGTGATCTGGCCGGCCATGCTGATGGCCCAGGGCCTGCCCCTGCCCAGCAAGATCGCCGCGAACGGCTGGCTGATGGTCGGCGGCGAGAAGATGTCGAAGTCCAACCTGACCGGCATCAAGCCGCAGGACCTCACCGAGCACTTCGGCGTCGACGCCTACCGCTGGTACTTCCTGCGCGCCATCGCCTTCGGCCAGGACGGCTCCTTCTCCTGGGAGGACTTCTCCGCCCGCTACACCAGCGAGCTGGCCAACGACTACGGCAACCTCGCCTCCCGCGTGGCCGCCATGGTCGGCAAGTACTTCGGCGGCACCCTGCCCGCCGCCGCGGCCGACGGCCCGGCGGAGACGGCGGTCCACGAGGGCCTGGCCAAGGCCGTCGCCGAGGCCGACCGGAAGATCGGCGAGGAACTGGACTTCCAGGGCGGCATCCTGGCCGTCTTCGACTTCGTCAAGCAGGTCAACGGCTACATCACGGAGCAGGAGCCGTGGAAGGTGGCCAGGGACGACTCCGAGGAGGGCCGGGCCCGCCTCGCGACCATCCTCTACACCGCCGCCGAGTCGCTGCGCGCGGTCGCCGTCCTGCTCAACCCGGTGATGCCGGAGACCTCGCAGAAGCTGTGGGACTCCCTGGGCGCCGAGGCCACGCTGGGCGCGCTCGCCGAGCAGCGTGTCCAGGAGGCGGGCGACTGGGGCCGGCTCCCGGCCGGTTCCACCGTCACCAAGGGCGCGGTCCTCTTCCCCCGCCTGGAGGAGAAGCCGACCGCCTGAGCCGCCCTCGTACGGCACACCAGGGCCCGGAACGCCATCATGGCTTCCGGGCCCTGTCCGTGTCCTCCGGGCCCGCTTCCTCTGGCAGAGTACGGATGTCGTGAACCTTCCCGAACCCCACCGGCGGCTGATCGCGAACGCCGTCACGGCGGGCGGACCGCACGGTCTGGTCCTCGCCGGCGGATACGCGCTGGAGGCGCACGCGCTCCTGCGGCGCCCGCACGGCGATGTCGACCTCGCCACCGAGAGCGCCGAGGACATGCCGCACCTCGCCGGCGCGGTCGCGGCCGCCCTGGAGGCGAGGGGCCGTACCGTCCGGGCCGGGGACGTGACCGCGCGCACCGCGCGGCTCACCGTCACCGACCCGCCGACCGGCGAGCCCGGCGTCCTCGGCCTGCACAAGGAGAGCCTGTGGGGGCCGCCGGAGCTCACCGCGTACGGGCCCGCGCTGTGCCTGGAGGACGCCGTCGGCACGAAGATCCGCGCGCTCTACGACCGGGGCGCCGCCGTCGACCTGATCGACGCGCGGGCCGCGGCGGACCGGTTCTCCCTGCCCGACCTGGAGGAACTGGGCCGCCGGCACGCCCATGACGCCTTCGACCTGCCCACCCTCCAGTCCCGGCTGACCGGCACCGACTTCTACCCCGACACCCAGTTCACCCGGTACGGCCTGGACGAGGCGGAGATCGCCGGGCTGCGGGCCTGGGCCCAGCGGTGGTCGGACGACATCGCCGAGCGGCTGCTGGAGGACGGCGCCTCCCCCGACCTGGCCTCCCCCGACCTGGCCTTCCCCGACCTGGAGGAGAACGGGCGGGAGGAGGGCGAGTGACGCGAAGACGCCCGGAACCCCGAGGGCTCCGGGCGTCTCGCGCACGCGGGGGAACTACTTCGGCTGCGGCTTCCTGATGCTCAGGTGCAGCTCGCGCAGCCGGGACTCCTCCAGCTCGGTCGGGGCGCCCATCATCAGGTCCTGGGCGTTGCCGTTGAGCGGGAAGGCGATCGTCTCGCGGATGCTGGGCTCGTCCGCGAGGAGCATGACGATGCGGTCCACGCCGGGGGCGATGCCGCCGTGCGGCGGGGCGCCGAAGCGGAACGCGCGCAGCATGCCGGCGAACTTCTCCTCGACGGTCTCCCGGTCGTAGCCCGCGATCTCGAACGCCTTCAGCATGATCTCCGGCTCGTGGTTCCGGATCGCGCCGGAGGACAGCTCGACGCCGTTGCAGACGATGTCGTACTGCCAGCCCAGGATGTCCAGCGGGTCCTGGGTCTCCAGGGCCTGAAGACCGCCCTGCGGCATCGAGAAGGGGTTGTGCGAGAAGTCGATCTTGCCGGTCTCCTCGTCCTTCTCGTACATCGGGAAGTCGACGATCCAGCAGAAGCGGAAGACGTTCTCCTCGAACTGGCCGGCGCGCTTGGCGGCCTCGACGCGGACCGCGCCCATGATCTTGGAGACCTCGTCGTACTCGCCCGCGCCGAAGAAGATCGCGTGGCCGGGGGCGAGGGAGAGGCGCTTGGTCAGCTCGGCGACGTTCTCCTCGGTGAGGAACTTCGCGATCGGGCCGGTCAGCGTCCCGTCCTCGCCGACGCGGACCCAGGCCAGGCCCTTGGCGCCCAGCGTCACCGCGAAGTCGCCGAGCTGGTCGAAGAACTTGCGCGGCTGGTCCTGCACCGCCGGCACCGGCAGCGCGCGCACGTGCTTGCCCGCGAACGCCTTGAACTCCGAGCCCTCGAAGACATCGGTGATGTCCACCAGCTCCAGCTTGGCGCGCAGGTCCGGCTTGTCGGAGCCGTACTTCAGCATCGCCTCGCGGAACGGGATCCGCGGGAAGGGGGAGGTGACGTGCCGGCCGCCGCCGAACTCCTCGAACAGCTCGGTCATGAGCTTCTCGATCGGCTGGAAGACGTCCTCCTGCTCGACGAAGCTCATCTCGACGTCGAGCTGGTAGAACTCGCCCGGCGAACGGTCGGCGCGGGCGTCCTCGTCGCGGAAGCAGGGCGCGATCTGGAAGTAGCGGTCGAAGCCGGAGATCATCAGCAGCTGCTTGAACTGCTGCGGGGCCTGCGGCAGCGCGTAGAACTTGCCGGGGTTCAGCCGGGAGGGGACGACGAAGTCGCGGGCGCCCTCGGGGGAGGTCGCGGACAGGATCGGCGTCGCCATCTCGTTGAAGCCGAGCGCGGTCATCTTGTGGCGGATCGCGGAGATGACCGCCGTACGCAGCATGATGTTGCGGTGCATGCGCTCGCGGCGCAGGTCGAGGAAGCGGTACTCCAGGCGCCGCTCCTCGTTGACCCCGTCCTCGGCGTTGATGGTGAAGGGCAGCGGCTGGGCCGCGCCGAGCAGCTCGACCTCGGTCACCTCGACCTCGATCTCGCCGGTCGGCAGGTCCGGGTTCACGTTCTCGGTTCCACGTGAAACAACGGAGCCGTCGACGCGGACCGTGGACTCCTTGGAGAGCTTGTCCAGGGCCTCGTAGGCGGGGGTGCCGGGGCGGGCGACCAGCTGCGTGATGCCGTAGTGGTCGCGCAGATCGATGAAGAGGATGCCGCCCAGGTCGCGCCGATTGTGCAGCCAGCCACTGAGCCGGACGTCGGTGCCGACGTCAGAGGCGCGGAGCTGGCCGCAGGTGTGGGACCTGTACCGATGCATCGTCGTTCATCGTCCTTCGTGGGTTTCGAGTGGTGATCGCCAAGGTTGCCGACCCCGGCTGGTCCAAGGGTACCGGCCACCCCAAGATGGGCTCCCCGTGTTTTGCAGCCCGGCCCCTTCCCCGGCCGTACGGTGGCACGCACCGGTCGCATCTCCTTAAATTAGGGCAATGCGTACAGGTGAGCCGCTCCCGGCCGTCGGAGACGTCCTCGCCGCCCTCGCGACCGGGCTCTGGCACTGGGACACCGCGGACAAGCTGGTCACCGTGGACGCGGAGGCGGCGCGGCTGCTCGGGCTGCCCGCGGCGCCGGCCACCCTCACCGAGGAGCAGACCCGCGCCCGGCTGCATCCGGCCGACTGGAACGAGATCACCGCGGTGGTGCAGCGCGCGGTCGCCGAGGGCACGCTCGCCGAGGTGCGGGTGCGGATCATGGACGAGGAGGGCACCGTCCTGCGCGTCGTCCGCAGCCGCTCGAAGCCGTCGTACGACGCCGAGCGGCGCGCCTATGTCCTGACCGGAACCCTCCAGGAGGTCGCCGAGCCGGGTCCGGACGGCCCCGACCCGGTGGGCGGCCGCACCGCGGTCACGGGACCCTGGCGGCGCTCGCGGGAGGCGTTCCTGCTGGACGCGGGCCGGGCGCTGGCCGAGGCGCGGTCCACCGCGGAGGTGCTGCGGGTCGCGGCGGGCCTGTCGATGCCGGGGTTCTCGCCGAACGGCCTGGTGGTGTTCGGGGTGGAGGGCGACCGGCTGACGATGATCGGCCACCACGGGCACGAGTCCGAGGAGATGGGCCCGTTCACCAGCATGCCGCTGGCCCTGGACTATCCGGCGGCCGAGGTGGTGCGCACCGGGCGGGCGGTGTACCTCTCCTCGCCGGAGGAGTACCGGGAGCGCTATCCGGTGACCTGGCCGCTGGCCCGGCCCTTCGGGCGCAGTTCGTGGGCGTTCCTGCCGCTGACCGTGGGCGGGCGCACCATGGGCGCCTGGATGGCGGGCTTCGCCTATCCGGTGGCGTTCACCCCGGACGAGCGGGCGGTGCTGACGACGGTGGCCCGGATGCTCGCGCAGGCGCTGTCCCGTGCGGAGACCGCCGAGTCGGAGCGGGAGCTGACCGAGGGCCTCCAGCGCTCCATGCTGCCCTCGCTGGGCCCGGAGGTACCGGGGGTGCGGATCGCCGCCCGCTACATCCCGACCGGCGGCGGGCTCCAGGTGGGCGGCGACTGGTACGACATGATCCCGCTGCCGGCCGGCCGGTTCGCGCTGGTCATCGGGGATGTGCAGGGCCACGATGTGCGGGCGGCCGGGCTGATGGGGCAGCTGCGGATCGCGCTGCGTGCCTACGCCTCCGAGGGGCACCGCCCGGACGCCGTGCTCTCGCGCGCCTCCCGCTTTCTGCACGGGATGACGCAGGACGCGGAGATCTCCGACCCGCGCTTCGCGACCTGCCTGTACGTGGCGGTGGACCCGGTGAGCGGGCGGCTGGAGATCGCCCGCGCGGGCCATCCGGACCCGGTGATCCGGATGGCCGACGGCACGGTGATGCTGCGGCCGACGGCGGGCGGGCTGCCGCTGGGCATCGACCCGGACGCGGACTATCCGACGACCCGGTTCGCGCTCCAGCCCGGAGAGACGCTGATGCTGTGCACCGACGGGCTGATCGAGACCGGCGGGCACGATCTGGACAGCGGCTGGCAGCGGCTGCGGGCGATCCTGGAGCAGCACGAGGGCGACCTGGAGGCGCTGGCCGACGCGCTGGTGCAGGGCGTGCACGGGCCGTCCTCGCACCACACGACGGGACCGCTGGCCGACCGCCGCGAGGACGACATCGCGCTGCTGCTCCTGTGCCGTCCGGGGCCGGGCTGCGGCTGCGACGACACCGTGCCGGCGCGGCCGCGGATGCGGCGCATGCTGCTGTCGGTGGGCCAGGACGAGCCGGAGCGGATCGCGGTGGCGCGCCGGCATGTGCGCGATGTGCTGCACGACTGGGCCTGCCCCGACCAGGTCGACTCGGCGGAGCTGCTGGTCTCCGAGATGGTCACCAACGTCCTGGTGCACACCGACGCGGACGCGCTGCTGCTGGTGGAGGTCTCCCGAGAGGACGGCCGGCGGCGGCTGCGGGTGGAGGTCTTCGACAGCGGCGACGACCTGCCGCACAAGCGCCGGCCCGGCGAACTGGCGTCCTCCGGGCGCGGGTTGCTGCTGATCGGGCTCCTGGCGCACGCCTGGGGGGTGGACCCGCAGGGCGAGGGCAAGAGCATCTGGTTCGAGCTCTACGAGGGGTCGGGGGAGCCGGGTGGCGGGGCGTCCCCGGCGGGTGCGGGCGGGTAGCGGTCGCGCAGTTCCTGTACGACGCCGAAGGCGGCCGCGGTCAGCGGGACGGCCAGGAGCATGCCGAGGATGCCGGCCACGGAGGCGCCGGCCGTGATGGTGACCATGACCACCGCGGGGTGCATCTGCACGGTACGGCTCTGGATCACCGGCTGGAGCACATGCCCCTCCAGCACCTGCACGGCGAGCACCACCCCGAGCGTCCACAGCGCGATGACGAAGCCCCGGTCGGCGAGGGCGACGAGCACCGAGACCGCGCCGGAGATGAACGCGCCGAGGTAGGGGATGTAGGCGCCGACGAAGACCAGCGCGCCGAGCCCGAGGGCGCCGGGCACCCGGAGGATCAGCAGGCCGACGGTGATGCAGGCGGCGTCGATCAGGGCGATCAGGGTGGTGCCGCGCATGAACCCCTCGACCGCCCGGTAGGCGCGCCGGGCGACGGCCTCCAGGGTGTCGGCGGTGCCCTGCGGCGCGAGGGAGCGCAGGGCGCCCGTCACCAGGTGGGAGTCGCGCAGGAAGAAGAAGACCAGGACGAGGGCGAGGACGGCCAGGGCGATGCTCTCGCCGACGACGCTCACCCCGCTGATCACGTTGGACGCGGCTGTGCCGCCGAATCGGCGCAGCAGTTCCCCGGAGTTGGTGGTGAGGTCCTCCAAGCCGGTTCCGGCGGCCCCGAAGTGCCGGGAGACGCTCTTGGCGGCGTTGCGCAGGGAGGTCATGATCTCGTCGCCGCTGTCCACGAGGGCGGCGACGACGATGTAGACGGCGCCGCCGACGACGGCCACCACCGCCACGCAGGTCAGCCCGGCCGACACCGAGCGCTGGACGCCGGCCCGCACCAGGCGGCGGTGCAGCGGGCCGAGCAGGGCGGTGCCGAGGAGGGCGAGCAGCACCGCGGTGACGGCCGTACGGAACTCCCCGCACAGCCGCACCGCGACCCATCCGACCCCGGCGGCCAGCAGCAGCACGGCGCACCACGCGGCGAACCGCCTCACGGGCTCGGGCAACAGAGGCACGCCCCCAGCCGATCACGCCGGGCGCCGGGTGTCCCGCCCCGCGGGTCCGGGCGGGTGAGCGCCGTCCGGCCGAACGGGCGCCCCCGCGGGCTTCGCCGGCCGCAGGGGCGCCCCGTCCGTGAGGGTCAGGCGCCGGGGCCCTCGTCGGTCATGCCGTGGACGGCCGGGACGGTGCCCAGGCGGCCCTTCTGGAAGTCCTCGAATGCCTGCATCAGTTCGTCCTTGGTGTTCATGACGAAGGGGCCGTAGTGGGCCATCGGCTCGCGGATCGGACGGCCGCCCAGGAGGACGACCTCCAGGTCCGGCGTGTTGCCGTCCTGCCGCTCGTCCGCGCGCACGGTCAGCGAGGACCCGGCGCCGAAGACGGCCGTCTGGCCCGTGTGGACGGGGCGGCGCTCGGCACCGGCGCT
This sequence comes from Streptomyces sp. NPDC043952, assembly GCF_056435325.1. Lineage (NCBI taxonomy): Bacteria > Bacillati > Actinomycetota > Actinomycetes > Kitasatosporales > Streptomycetaceae > Streptomyces > Streptomyces sp. NPDC043952. Next base: position 228,311 of record NZ_JBWKES010000006.1, on the reverse strand, counting down.
GCCGCGGCCGGCCAGTACGTACGCGAGCCCGTTGAAGTCCTCCCGCCAGGGCAGCGTGATCTCCGCGCCCGGCGCGAGCGTCGCGTGGACCATGGTGATCGGGGTGTGCGTGATGCCGGGGCCCTCGTGGCCGTCCAGCTCGCCGGCGATCACCCGCAGCAGCGCACCGCCGTCCGGCGAGGTCAGCAGCTGCACGCTGCGGGCCCGGATGTCCTGGTAGCGCGGTGCCATCATCTTGTCCCTGGCCGGGAGGTTCACCCACAGCTGGAGCCCGTGGAAGAGGCCGCCCGAGACGACGAGGTGCTCCGGCGGCGCCTCGATGTGCAGCAGCCCGGCGCCCGCGGTCATCCACTGGGTGTCGCCGTCGGTGATGGTGCCGCCGCCGCCCTGGCTGTCCTGGTGGTCGAAGATCCCGTCGATGATGTAGGTGACGGTCTCGAAGCCGCGGTGCGGATGCCAGGGGGTGCCCTTGGGCTCGCCCGGCGCGTACTCCACCTCGCCCATCTGGTCCATCATGATGAACGGGTCGAGATGGCGGTAATCGATCCCCGCGAACGCCCGGCGCACCGGGAAGCCCTCACCCTCGTAGCCGCTCGGCGCGGTGGTGACGGTGAGGACCTTGCGCGCCACCGCGTCGGCGGGAGCGGACACACGGGGCAGCGTCAACGGGTTCTCGACGGTCACTGCGGGCATGGCGGCCTCCTTCGTGCGCTCACTTTAGTTGAGCGTTGAACTTCTTACCACCCACAACAGAGCGGGCCCGGAAGGAATTCCCTCCGGGCCCGCGCAACGGCGCCTCTCGGCCGATCAGCCGTACATGCGGCACATCGCGTAGTCGACCATCTGCTCGACCGCCTTCGCGTCGAACACCATCCGGTGCTCGCCCTCCATGTCCAGGACGAAGCCGTAGCCGGTCGGCAGCAGGTCGATCACCTCCGCGCCGGTGATCACGAAGTACTTGGACTCCTTGCCCGCGTACCGCCGCAGCTCCTTGAGCGAGGTGAACATCGGGATCACCGGCTGCTGGGTGTTGTGCAGGGCGAGGAAGCCGGGGGTGTCACCGCGCGGGCAGTACACCTTCGACGTGGCGAAGATCTGCTGGAAGTCCTCGGGGGACATCTGACCGGTGGTGAACGCGCGCACGGCGTCCGCGAGCGAGGGCGGGGACGGCTCCGGATAGAGCGGCGGCTGCTGGCCGTATCCGCCGGCCCCGCCCGCCATCTGCTGCTGCCCCGACGTGTACTGCTGCTGCGCGGCGCCGCCGTCCATGGGCTGGCCGTATCCGTACATGGGCGCAAGCGTACCGAGATCCGCGCCGCCGCAGGGATGGACCCGAACGGCCTACAGGAGTAGACCCATCTCACACTTGGCCGGACTGGGGTTGCGTCTTATTACCGGCGGGTAGCATCATCGTAGCTACTTATTGGTACGTGAAACAGCTGCGAGGAGTCAGTGCCTCGCCGATCCCTCAACGGAGCCGTCGCCATGGGGCACTACAAGTCGAATCTCCGCGACATCGAGTTCAACCTCTTCGAAGTACTCGGGCGCGACAAGGTGTACGGCACCGGCCCGTTCGAGGAGATGGACGTCGAGACCGCCAAGAGCATCCTGGAGGAGATGACCCGCCTCTCGGAGAACGAGCTGGCCGAGTCCTTCGCCGACGCCGACCGCAACCCGCCGGTCTTCGACCCGGAGACCAACACCGCGCCGGTCCCGGCCTCCTTCAAGAAGAGCTACCAGGCCTTCATGGAGTCCGAGTACTGGCGCCTCGGGCTGCCCGAGGAGATCGGCGGCACCACCTCGCCGCGCTCCCTGATCTGGGCCTACGCCGAGCTGATCCTGGGCGCCAACCCGGCCGTGTGGATGTACTCCTCCGGCCCGGCGTTCGCCGGCATCCTCTTCGAGGAGGGCAACGAGGTCCAGAAGCACATCGCCTCGATCGCCGTGGAGAAGCAGTGGGGCTCCACGATGGTGCTCACCGAGCCCGACGCGGGCTCCGACGTGGGCGCCGGCCGCACCAAGGCGGTCCAGCAGGAGGACGGCTCCTGGCACATCGAGGGCGTGAAGCGCTTCATCACCTCCGGTGAGCACGACATGTCGGAGAACATCCTCCACTACGTGCTCGCGCGTCCCGAGGGCGCCGGACCCGGCACCAAGGGCCTGTCCCTCTTCCTGGTGCCGAAGTACCTGTTCGACTTCGAGACCGGCGAGCTGGGCGAGCGCAACGGCGTCTACGCCACCAACGTCGAGCACAAGATGGGCCTGAAGGCCTCCAACACCTGCGAGATGACCTTCGGCGACCGGCACCCCGCCAAGGGCTGGCTGATCGGCGACAAGCACGACGGCATCCGCCAGATGTTCCGCATCATCGAGTTCGCCCGCATGATGGTCGGCACGAAGGCGATCTCCACGCTGTCCACCGGCTACCTGAACGCCCTGGAGTACGCCAAGGAGCGCGTCCAGGGCCCGGACCTGGCCAACTTCATGGACAAGGCCGCGCCCAAGGTCACCATCACCCACCACCCCGACGTGCGCCGCTCGCTGATGACGCAGAAGGCGTACGCGGAGGGCATGCGCGCCCTGGTGATGTACACCGCCTCGATCCAGGACGCGATCCAGATCAAGGAGGCGAACGGCGAGGACGCCTCCACCGAGCACGCCCTCAACGACCTGCTGCTGCCCGTCGTCAAGGGCTACGGCTCCGAGAAGGCCTACGAGCAGCTGGCCCAGTCGCTCCAGACCTTCGGCGGCTCCGGCTTCCTCCAGGAGTACCCGATCGAGCAGTACATCCGGGACTCCAAGATCGACACCCTCTACGAGGGCACCACCGCGATCCAGGGCCAGGACTTCTTCTTCCGCAAGATCGTCCGCAACCAGGGCGCCGCGCTGAACTCGCTCGCCGAGGACATCAAGAAGTTCCTGGCGCTCGGCACCGGCGGCGAGGAACTGGCCGGCGCCCGCGAGCACCTGGCCAAGGCCGCCGTGGAGCTGGAGGCGATCGTCGGCCTGATGCTGACCGACCTGGCCGCCACCCAGGACGACGCCAAGAACATCTACAAGGTCGGCCTGAACACCACCCGCCTGCTGCTCGCCTCCGGCGACGTCATCGTCGGCTACCTGCTGCTCAAGGGTGCCGCCGTCGCCGCCGAGAAGCTCGCCACGGCCTCCGCGAAGGACAAGGCGTTCTACACCGGCAAGATCGCCGCGGCGAAGTTCTTCGCGGCGAACGTCCTGCCGGGCGTCACCCTCGCCCGCAAGGTCGCCTCGGGCGTCGAGCTGGACCTGATGGAGCTGGACGAGGCCGCGTTCTAGGACCCGGACCGGCGCCGTCGCGCGACGCCGCTCCCGGACGTTCCGGACGTCCCCGCCGTTTCCGTGCACGGGCCCGCTCCCCTTACCGGGAGTGGGCCCGTGCCCGTCGTTAAGGTGAATCCCATGAGCGCACCTGTCCGCTTCGACCGCGGCCACACCGACGACCTGATGACCTTCCTGGCGGCCGGCCCGTCGCCGTACCACGCCGTGGCGAACGTCGCCGAGCGGCTGGAGAAGGCCGGATTCAGGCAGGTCGCCGAGACGGACGCCTGGGACGGCACCAGCGGGGGCCGGTACGTACTGCGCGGCGGCGCGATCATCGCCTGGTACGTCCCCGAGGGCGCCGCGCCGCACACGCCGTTCCACATCATCGGCGCGCACACCGACTCCCCGAACCTGCGGATCAAGCCGCGCCCGGACAGCGGCGCGCACGGCTGGCGGCAGGTCGCCGTGGAGGTCTACGGCGGCCCGCTGATGAACTCCTGGCTCGACCGCGACCTGGGCCTGGCCGGCCGGCTGACCCTGCGCGACGGCTCCAGCGTCCTGGTCGACGTGGACCGGCCGCTGCTGCGGGTGCCGCAGCTCGCCATCCACCTGGACCGCTCGGTCAGCAGCGAGGGCCTCAAGCTGGACAAGCAGCGCCACCTCCAGCCCGTGTGGGGCCTCGGCGACGAGGTGCTCGACGGCGATCTGATCTCCTTCCTGGAGCAGGAGGCCGGCCTGGAGCCGCACTCGGTGGCCGGCTGGGACCTGATGACCCACCCGGTGGAGCCGCCGGCCTACCTCGGCCGGGACCGCGAACTGGTCGCCGGGCCGCGCATGGACAACCTGCTGTCCGTGCACGCGGGCGCCGCCGCGCTGGCCGCCGCCGTGACGTCCGGCGCCCCGCTCACCCGCATCCCGGTGCTGGCCGCCTTCGACCACGAGGAGAACGGCTCGCAGTCCGACACCGGCGCGGACGGCCCGCTGCTCGGCTCCGTCCTGGAGCGCTCGGTGTTCGCCCGCGGCGGCACCTACGAGGACCGCGCCCGCGCCCTCGCCGGCAGTGTGTGCCTCTCCTCCGACACCGGTCACGCCGTGCACCCCAACTACGCGGAACGGCACGACCCGACGCACCACCCGCGGGTCAACGGCGGCCCGATCCTCAAGGTGAACGTCAACAACCGCTACGCCACGGACGGTTCGGGCCGCGCGGTGTTCACCGCCGCCTGCGAGAAGGCCGGTGTCCCCTTCCAGTCGTTCGTCTCCCACAACTCCATGCCCTGCGGCACCACCATCGGCCCGATCACCGCGGCCCGGCACGGCATCCGCACGGTCGACATCGGCGTGGCGATCCTCTCCATGCACAGCGCCCGCGAACTGTGCGGCGCCGACGACCCGTTCCTCCTCGCCAACGCCCTGACGGCCTTCCTGGAGGGTTAGTCCCCCCGATCCCGGTCCCGATCCCGCGAGGGGCCGGTCGCGAACGGCCTCTCGCGGGGGCGTCTTTCGGACGGCCGCCCCGCGCAGGGCTATGCGGGGCGGCGCCGGGTACCCGGACGTGACCGGAGATTCCGGAACCGAAAGGGGAGGCGAAGCCTCATGGGGCTCGGCGGATGCATCATCCTCATCGCCGTGGGGGCCATACTCACGTTCGCGACCGACTGGCACATGCACGGCGTCAATCTCACGGTCGTCGGCCTGATCCTGATGGCCGTCGGACTGATCGGCGTCGCCACGTTCAGCGGTATCGCCCGGCGCAGGCGGGTCGTCGTACCGCCGGCGACGCCGATCGTGGAGGAGGAACCCCACCACCATCACCACCACACCACTGACGGCTACACCGACGGCTACGGCGTCTGAGACCCGCTCTCCTGCTCGTCCATGCCCGCCAGGACGAGCGGCAGACGGTCCGCCGCCCCCTCGGCAAGGCGGACCGGGACACCCCAGTCCTGCTGGTGGACGTGGCACGCGGGGTACTGGTTGGCCGGGTCGTCGTCGCAGGACGCGGCCATCGCGGATATGTGCAACACCCCTTCCCGGACGGCCGCGTCGAGCTCCAGCTCGCGGCTCAGGTCGGTACCCGCACCCTCGCCCTTGAGCAGCAGCTCGGGCGGGGTCGAGGAGACCAGCAGACGGGTGGAGGGGCCGTACCGGGTGTCCAGCTTCTGGCCGGGCGGGGCCTGGAAGATGACGTCCAGCCGCAGCCGGCCGGGGGCGACCTCGGTGGCCGCGCGCTGGGTGCGGTGGGCCACCGCCGCCACGCGCACCGCCTCCTCCGGCAGCCGCAGCCGGGTCAGCCGGTGCCGGGCCGACTCCACCACCACGATGTCCTCGCCGACCAGCACCGCGTCGCTGGGCTCGCGCAGATCGGTGGCGAGCGTGGTGACCTCGCCGGTCGCGGGATCGTACCTGCGCAGCGCGTGGTTGTAGGTGTCGGCGACCGCGACCGAGCCGTCCGGCAGCGCGGTGACACCCAACGGGTGCTGGAACAGGGCCTGTTCCGCCGCGCCGTCCCGGTGCCCGAAGTCGAACAGACCGGTGCCGACCGCGGTGTGCACCGCCCCGTCGGGGTCCACCCAGCGCAGGGCGCTGGTCTCGGAGTCGGCGAGCCACAGCCGGTCGTCGGTGGCCGCGAGCCCGGAGGGCTGGGCGAACCACGCCTCGGCGGCGGGGCCGTCGACCAAACCCTCGTTGGTGGTGCCGGCCGCGACGGCGACGGTGCCGTCCTCGGGGTCGTACGTCCACAGCTGGTGGACGCCCGCCATGGCGATCCACACCCTGCCCCGCCACCAGGCGACGTCCCACGGGGAGGAGAGGTCCACCTCGCGGGCCGGGCCGGAGGTGGCGGCGCCCTGCATCCACTGGTGCCCGGTGCCCGCGAGGGTCGTGGTGCGGCCCGTGACCGGGTCGAAGCGGCGCAGGGCGTGATTGACGGTGTCCGCCACCACCACGGTGCCGTCGGGCAGCAGGGCGAGCCCCTGCGGCTCCTGGAACCGGGCGCGGCCCTCCGGTCCGTCGGTCGCTCCGCGGCTGCCCTGGCCAATGCGCCGTACGACCGTTTCCCCGTCCGGCGCGAGCTCCACCAGCTGGTGCCGGGTGGTGTCGCTGACCAGCAGATTCCCGGAGGGCAGCGCCACTGCCTTGCCCGGGAAGCGCAGCGTCGTCGGCTCCGGCTCCGGCGGGACGTACGGGCCGTCACCGCGGCGCAGGGTGCCCTTCGCCGCGTGCTCGGCCTCCAGATCCGTCACCAGCCGCTCGATCGCGTGCACATGGCCCTCGCCCGCGTGCTGGGCGACGACATATCCCTCCGGGTCGATCACCACGAGCGTGGGCCAGGCGCGCACCGCGTACTGCTTCCAGGTGGCCAGCTCGGGGTCGTCCAGCACCGGGTGTTCGACGCCGTACCGCTCCACCGCGTCCACGACCGCGGTGTGGTCCGCCTCGTGCGCGAACTTGGGGGAGTGCACGCCGATCACCACCACCGTGTCCGGGTGCCGGTGCTCCAGCTCCCGCAGCTCGTCCAGGACGTGCAGGCAGTTGATGCAGCAGAAGGTCCAGAAGTCCAGGACGACGATGCGGCCGCGCAGGTCGGCCAGGGTGTACTGGCGGTCGCCCGTGTTCAGCCAGCCGCCCTTGCCGATCAGCTCGGGGGCACGGACGCGGGGGCGTCGGGGTGGTGCGAAATCGGTCATGGCCCAAGAGTGCCACCGGCCCCCGGCATCCCGCTCGGCCTGTGGATAACCCTGGACGACCCGCCCGTACCGCCTGTGGAAAAGCGGTCCGCGCACGGCGGATCCCCCCGCGCCCGCCGTGATGAAATCCCCGGAACTGGGAAGGGCTCAGGGCATGAGATTCCTGGTACGCGACCGGCTCCTCGGCATCGGCGAAGATTACTGGATCGAGGACGAACACGGCCGCAAGGTGTTCCTCGTCGACGGCAAGGCCATGCGGCTGCGGGACACCTTCGAGCTCAAGGACGCCCAGGGCCGGGTCCTGATCGACATCCACCAGAAGATGTTCGCCCTGCGCGACACGATGGTGATCGAACGGGACGGCGAGGGCCTGGCCACCATCCGGCGCAAGCGGCTGTCCCTGCTGCGCAACCACTACCGCGTGGCGCTCGCCGACGGCTCCGAACTGGACGTCAGCGGCAAGATCCTCGACCGCGAGTTCGTGGTCGAGTACGACGGCGAGGTGCTGGCCGTGATCTCCCGGCGCTGGATGCACCTGCGGGAGACCTACGGCGTGGACGTCGTCCGCGAGGACGCGGACCCGGCGCTGCTCATCGCGGTCGCGGTGTGCGTGATCCATCTCGCGGAGAAGGAGCGGGAAGGGGACTGAGGGGCGGGGACCGACTGAGGGGCAGGGCAGCCTGCGTACCGAGCCGAGGTACCGGAGGGACGGCTGACGTGGGGAGCGGACGGCTGACGGGGGAGGGGCGTGCGCGGATTCCGCTAGCGACGGGGTGGGGCCAGTCCCAGGACGCGGTCCTTCAGCGCGGGGAACTGCTCGCGCGTCGCCGCCACCTTCGCCGGGTCGAAGTCGACCGTGAGGACCTCCTCGCCGGCGCCGGCCTCGGCCAGCACCTCGCCCCAGGGGTCCACCACGATCGAGTGACCCGCCTGGGGAACTCCCGCGTGCGTCCCGGCCGTTCCGCAGGCGAGCACGAACGCCTGGTTCTCCACCGCCCGCGCCTGTGCCAGCAGTGTCCAGTGCGTGCGCCGCCGTTCGGGCCAGCCGGCCGGGAGCACCAGCACCTCGGCGCCGGCGTCGACCAGGGCGCGGAAGAGTTCGGGGAAGCGCAGGTCGTAGCAGGTGCCGAGGCCGAGCGTGGTGCCGGGCAGCGGGACCGTCACCGGCTCCCGTCCCGCGCCCATCAGCACGGCCTCGCCCTGATCGAAGCCGAAGCGGTGGATCTTGCGGTAGGCGGCGGCGAGTTCACCGGAGGGGGAGAAGACGAGGGAGGTGTTGTAGAGGGTCCCGTCGTCCGGCCCGCTGCCGTCGGCGGACGCCGCGCGCTCGGGGATCGACCCGGCGTGCAGCCACACGCCCGCGTCGGCCGCCGCCTTGGCCATCGTCTCGCAGGTCGGCCCGTCGAGCGGCTCGGCCTCGCGGCCGAAGTCCTCGTAGGCGAATGCGCCGGTGGTCCACAGCTCGGGCAGCACCACCAGATCGGCCCCGGCCCGGGCCCGGACCAGCGCGGCCGCGCGCTGTCTGCGCGAGGCGGGCGATTCGCCCTCGTCGACGGCGATCTGGATCAGAGAGGCGCGCACACTACCACCGTCCTGGCATTCGAGTCGTCCATACGGGCCTACGATCGTCACGCGAAAGCACTGCCGGGGTGCCTGCCAGCAGCGTAACTTAGCTTCCCAGACACCCGCCGACGTGCAGCCGCCGCCCGCTGGCACCGCCGCCGCAACCTGCCCGTGTACCGACCGCCGAGGGGTCCCGTTCCGTGAGTCTGCATCCCACCCTCCAGCCCTACGCCGACGCCTGGACGCACTCCGTCGACGCGATATCCGAGATGGTGCAGCCACTGGCCGAGTCCGAGTGGAACCGGCGGACACCGTGCCCTGGATGGTCGGTACGCGACGTCGTCTCGCACGTCATCGGCCTGGACTGCGAGCTGCTGGGCGACCCGCGCCCCATCCACTCCCTGCCGCGCGACCTCTTCCACGTCACCAACGAGCACCAGCGCTACATGGAGATGCAGGTCGACGTCCGCCGCCACCACACCGCGCCGGAGATGACGGCCGAACTGGAGTACACCGTCATCCGCCGCAACCGCCAGATGCGCAACGAGAACCGCGGGCCGGAGCACATGGTGCGCGGGCCGCTGGGCACCGAGATCACCCTCGAACACGCCTACCGGATGCGGGCCTTCGACGTCTGGGTGCACGAGCAGGATCTGCGCACGGCCCTCGGCCGCCCCGGCAACCTCGATTCGCCCGGCGCGTACGTCACGCGGGACCTCCTGCTGGAGGCGCTGCCGAGGATCGTCGCGAAGAACGCGGACGCACCGCGCAGTTCGGCCGTCGTCTTCGATGTGCACGGCCCCGTGGAGTTCCTGCGCACCATCCGCGTCGACATCCAGGGCCGCGGCACCCTGGAGACCGCCCCGGCGCTCGGCCCGGTGGCCTCCCTCGCCCTCGACTGGGAGACCTACGTCCGGCTGGCCTGCGGCCGGGTGACCCCCGAGGCGGTGGCCGACCGCGTCAAGACGGACGGCGACCAGGATCTGGCGGAGGCCATCCTGCGCAACTTCGCGGTGACGCCGTGACGTCGTGACGCCATGACGTCACGGCCCTGTGGCGCCGTGATGCCCTGATGATGCCGTCGAACCTGTGATGCCGTACCGCCCTTTCCCCGGAGGGGAATTCAGGGCACCGGCAATTCGGTGGTCGCGGCCGGGGCGACCTTCTAGCGTTGCCCGACATGACCGCCGACCTGCCCCGGCTCACCCGGCTCACCTTCCACGGCCCCCTCTCCGAGGCCCGCGCGACCGCCATGGTCCGGCGGCTCGCGGCGAACCGCCCCCGCACCGTGCTGGACATCGGCTGCGGCTGGGCCGAGTTGCTGCTCCGGGTGCTGGACGCCGTACCGGACGCCATGGGAACCGGCGTCGACCTGAACGGCCGGGATCTCGCCCGCGCCCGGAGGAACGCCGGGGAACGCGGGCTCGGCCACCGGGTGGAGTTCGCCGAGGAGTCCGCCGTGGGCACCGAGCGGGGCCCGGCCGACCTGGTGCTCTGTCTCGGCGCGACCCAGGCCCTCAGCGAGGCCGAGCCGCCGACCGCCGAGGCCCTGCGCGCGCTGCGGCGCCTGGTGACCGACCGGGGCCGGGTGCTGGTCGGCGAGGGTTTCTGGCAGCGGCCGCCCACGGAGGCCGAGCTGTCCGGCATGTGGCCGGGCGCCGCCCCCGACGACCACGACGACCTCGGTACGCTGCTCGACCTCGCGGTCGCGGCCGGCTTCCGCCCGGAGTGGACCGAGACGGCGAGCCCCCAGGAGTGGGAGGAGTTCGAGTCGGGCTACCAGGCGGACCTGGAGGTCTGGCTCGCCGGCAACCCGGACCATCCGCTGGCACGCGAGACCCGCGCGCGTCTGGACCGGCACCGCGCCCAGTGGATGAGCTACCGGGGTGTCCTCGGCATCGCGTACCTCACCCTCGTACCGGACCTGCGCTAGAACAGGCGGTCGGGCTCACGCCGGTACGTGCACCGTCTCCACCCGGCTGGCCACCAGCCGTTCGCGTTCGCGGCGGGCGGCGCGGGCGCGCAGGCGCAGGATCTGGCTGAGGCCGAGCGCCTGGAGGACGAACACCGCGCTGAACGCCACCTGGTAGTCGTCGCCCGTCGCGTCCAGCAGCACGCCGATCGCGAGCAGTGTCGTCATCGAGGCGATGAAACCACCCATGTTGGTGATCCCGGAGGCGGTGCCCTGACGCTCGGGCGGGTTGGCCGGGCGGGCGAAGTCGAACCCGATCATCGAGGCGGGCCCGCAGGCGCCGAGTACCGTGCACAGGACGATCAGCAACCACATCGGCGCGTGCGGGGCGGGGTAGGCCAGCGTCACCGCCCACAGCAGCGCGGTCGCCGCCACCGTGCACAGCGCGAGCGGCAGCCGCGCGGCGTGGTGCCGGGCGATGACCTGGCCGTAGACCAGTCCCACCACCATGTTGGACAGCACCACGAGGGTCAGCAGCTCACCGGCCGCGGCCCGGCTGAGCCCCTCCGCCTCGACCAGGAACGGCAGGCCCCACAGCAGCAGGAAGACCATCGCCGGGAACTGGGTGGTGAAGTGCACCCACATGCCGAGCCGGGTGCCGGGCTCCCGCCATGCCTCGGCGATCTGCCGGCGGACGGAGGCGGAACCCTGGTGCCGGGACGGCGCGGGCTCGTGGCCCTCGGGGTGGTCCTTCAGGAACAGCAGGGTCAGTACGAGGACGACCACGCCGGCCAGCGCGCTGCCGGCGAACGCCTGCGTCCAGCCGATGCTGTGCAGCAGCCGGGCCAGGACGAGGGTGGAGACGAGGTTGCCCGCCATGCCGACCAGGGCCGCGAGCTGCGCGACCAGCGGTCCGCGCCGGGCCGGGAACCAGCGGGTGCCCAGCCGCAGCACGCTGATGAACGTCATCGCGTCACCGCAGCCCAGCAGCGCCCGCGAGACGAGCGCGGTGCCGTACGACGGCGAGAAGGCGAAGCCCAGCTGCCCGATCGTGAACAGGACGGCGCCCAGGGTCAGCACCTTCTTGGTGCCGAGGCGGTCGACCATCAGGCCGACGGGTATCTGCATGCCGGCGTAGACCAGCAGCTGGAGTATGGAGAAGGCGGACAGCGCCGAGGCGTTCACATGGAAGCGGTCGGCCGCGTCGAGGCCCGCCACGCCCAGCGAGGTACGGAAGATGACGGCGACGAAGTAGACCGCGACGCCTATGGACCACACGCCGACGGCCCGGACGCCGCCCGGCGGGTCACCCGGAAGGGTGAGCTTGCTCATCGGACCTCACCTCGCGCGAGAAGCGAGACCCGGCTCACATGGCGGTGCACGACCCCGACGGCCGCCTCCGCGTCCCCGGCCCGCAGCGCATGGAGGATCTCCTCGTGCTCGGCGAGCGTCGTGGCCACCCGGTCGGGGTGGGAGTACATGACGGCGACGCCCATCCGCAGCTGGCGGTCGCGCAGCTGGTCGTAAAGGCGCGCCAGGATCTCGTTGCCCCCGCTGCGGACGATCTCGGCGTGGAAGCAGCGGTCGGTCACCGCGGCCTCGGCCAGCTCCCCGGCGGCGACCTGCGCCTTCTGCCGCTCCAGCAGCTCGGCCAGCCGCTCCACCAGGCCCGGCGGGGCGGGTACGGCCTTGCGCGCGGCGTGCTCCTCCACCAGCAGCCGGGTCTCCACCACGTCGGAGATCTCCTGCGCGGAGACGGGCAGGACCAGGGCGCCCTTCTTGGGATAGAGCCGGATCAGGCCCTCGACCTCCAGCCGCAGCAGTGCCTCCCGCACGGGCGTGCGCGACACCCCCACGGCCTCGGCCAGCTCGCCTTCGGTGAGGAGGGTGCCGCCCTCGTAGCTCCGGTCGAGAACGCTCTGTTTGACGTGGGCGTACACGCGGTCGGCGGCGGGCGGCTGCTTGGCGGGCGGGGCGGAATGCGGGACGGCCGTCTTCATGCCTACAGGATAGATACAACAGGTACGCAACGCGCTCCGGCGTCCATCATGCGGACATGACACCCCCTCCCCCGAATGGCCGCACAACCTTCTGTGCTACCTACGTGTCTGACAGATGCGGCCCTTCTCTCTTGACCACCTCAACTCGGCCGCATCCAGGGGCATTCCAGACAATCGGGGTATTCACTTTGATTACCGGCATCATGGGCATCCGCCTCCGCCGAGCCACCGCCGTCGCGATCACCTCCGGTGCGCTGATCGCCACCGGCGCCCTCACCGCGGCGCCCGCACAGGCCGTCACCGCGCCCTCGATCGTGGCCAAGGGCGGCTACGTGATGAACAACGCGACCGGCTCGACGCTCTACACCAAGGCCGCGGACACCAAGCGGTCCACCGGTTCCACGACCAAGATCATGACGGCCAAGGTCGTGCTGGCGCAGAAGAACCTGAACCTCAACTCCACGGTGACGATCCAGAAGGCGTACAGCGACTACGTCGTCAAGAACAACGCCTCCCAGGCTCACCTGATCGTGGGCGACAAGGTGACCGTCCGTCAGCTGCTGTACGGCCTGATGCTGCCGTCCGGCTGCGACGCCGCCTACGCCCTCGCGGACAAGTACGGCTCCGGCTCCACCCGCGCCGCCCGCGTGTCGAACTTCATCGGCAAGATGAACAGCGCCGCCAAGAGCCTCGGCCTGAAGAACACGCACTTCGATTCCTTCGACGGCATCGGCAACGGCAAGAACTACTCGACGCCGCGCGACCTGACGAAGATCGCCAGCAGTGCGATGAAGAACGCCACGTTCCGCACCATCGTCAAGACCAAGTCGTACACGGCCAAGACGAAGACCAAGTCCGGCGGCACCCGCACGATGGCCCCCTGGACCAACACCAACGGGCTCCTCAAGAGCTACAGCGGCACCATCGGCGTGAAGACCGGCTCCGGTCCCGAGGCCGGCTACTGCCTGGTCTTCGCCGCCACCCGGCACGGCAAGACCGTCATCGGCACCGTCCTGTCCTCCACCTCCATCCCCAATCGCGAGTCGGACGCCACGAAGCTCCTCAACTACGGCTTCGCCAAGCTCGGCTGACGACTGTCGCCGGCTCACCGGCACCCCCACTGCGCGAACCGGGCCCGTCGCACCCAGCGGCGGGCCCGCTCCGCTGTCCGGGACCGGAAGGCCTGCGGAGCCGGGGAAGCCTCCGCAGCCGGTGGGCCGGGCGGGGTGCCGCGATGAAGTTAATGGTGCTAGCTTCATTAGCATCATGTTGCTGCGTCTGGACACCACCGACACCCGCCCCCTGCACGAGCAGGTCGCGGCGGCGGTCCGGCGGGCCATCGCCGAGGGCGAATGCCGTGCGGGCGAGCGCCTGCCCTCGGCCCGCGATATCTCCGCCGCCCTGGACCTCAACGTCAACACCGTCCTGCGCGGCCTGCGCGAACTGCGCGACGAGGGCCTGCTGGAGTTCCGCCGGGGCCGGGGCATCACCGTCGCCGAGGGCGCCGCGGCCCCCCGCTCGGGCCTCCGGATCAAGGTGCGGGAGCTGGTGGCCGAGGCATCCCGGCTGGGATACAGCCGGACCGATCTCATCGACATGATCCGGGAGTCGTCATGACGGACGGGCACGACGGCGGACGCGGCCGGCGCCGTGCCGCGCGCTGCGCAGGCGTGATCGCCACGGCGGCCGTCGCGGCGCTGATCGCCGGGCTGCCCTGGCTCCAGCGGGACCGGCTCCCCGACCGGCTCGCCACCCATTGGAGCGGTGGCACGGCACCCGACGGCTCGCTGCCGCTGTGGGCGGCCTGTCTGCTGCCGGCCGGGATCTGGCTGGTACTCGCCCTCGCCCTGAGCGTGTGCCGGCGCCGCTCCTGGACCGGGCCCCGCTCCTGGCTGCCGATCGCCCTCGTGCCCACGGGTGTCGTCCTCCTCGGCACCCAGTTGTCGGTCGTCCGGGCGAACCTCGACCGCGCCGACTGGCACCAGGCCCGCCAGCCGGCCTGGTGGATCGCCGTCACCCTGGCCCTCGCCGCGGCGGCCGGGGTGCTCGCCTGGCGGCTGGCCGTCCGGGTCACCGCCACCGCCGCCACGCCCGAGGCCGGGACCCCGCAGCTGGACCTGGCGCGGGACGAGCGCCTGGTCTGGTTCTCCCGCACGGCCAACCCCTGGCTTCAGGCACTGTCGGCGGTGGCCGGACTCGTCGCCGCCGGCGCGGCGCTGGGGCTCCTGCTGGGCCTGGCGCCCGCCGCGACACTCTGGCCGGTGTGTGCGGGCGGTGCCGCCGTCGCTCTCGCGGGCGGCGTCTCCTCCTCGGTCCGGGCGAAGGTCTCCGAAGCGGGCCTGGAGGTCTCCTTCGGGCCCCTCGGCTGGCCCGTCCGCCGCTGGCCCCCGGACGCCCTCGAATCCGCCCGTGCCGAGCGGCGCCTGCCCTCCCAGGTCGGCGGCTGGGGCTACCGCCTCAGCGGCCTCGGCACCACGGTCATGCTCCGCGCCGGCGACTGTCTGGTCGTACGCCCTCGGGGCCGGCGTTCCGACTTCGCGGTGAGCGTGGACGACGCGGAACGGGGTGCGGCCCTGCTGAACGCCCTCCGCGCGCGCCGGACCGAGTCGGGCCGGTGAGTCGCGTTCCGGTGCGCTGGTCCTGCTATCGCGCCGGTATTCGGGACAGTTGGTCGTAGGTCTTGAAGGTGTACGACGCGTCGTACGTCATCAGATTCCCCGCGGCCGCCGGCAGGCCCAGGCGGTGGTCGACGAGCGGGGTGAGCGGTCCGCAGTGCTCGGCGGCGGGGGCGGCGAAGGTGTCGTCGTAGGCCGAGAACTCGATCAGCGGCGGGTCCTGGGAGACCCACGTGGAGGGGCCCGAGCGCTTCATTTGGAAGTCGACGGGCGCGGTGGCGCCGATGGTGCAGCCGGGCCCGAGCAGGGGGTCGAGGAGCCGGAAGCGGAGGCTGAACGCGCCGGTGTAGAAGTCGGACCGGCCGCCGTACTCGGGCAGTATCGCGAGGCCCCGGACGCCGGGGACGGTCGCCGGCGTGCTGTGCATCGCGCCCCACACCTGCCCGTTGCCGCCGTCCGGCAGGGGCCCCTCTGCGTGGGTCATGGTGATGGGGGCGAATCGCACCGTCACCTTGCCCATGGTCAACGCCGTTGCGGCCGTGTGCACTTCGCATCTCCAGCGGGCGGGGTCCACTCCGCCGGGCAGCGGCGGGCAGTCGCGGAAGTCGGCCGCGGGAACGGGAGACGCGGCGGCCCTCGGCGCGGAGTAGGCGACGCCCGGCGCGCACACCGCCGCCGTACCGGCGAGGACAGCCGCACCCGCGAGGGCCGCGGCGCGACGCGCGTCGGACACGCGCCGCAGGAAGGGGAAGCGGCGGACAGGACCCGGACCGGGCCCGGTGGCAGTGGATTTCGTCATGCCATCAGCGTGCCGCCCGCCACCACGCGCTCACCATCCGTGACATCCCTGGCGAGACCCTGAACCATCCCTGACACGCCGTCAGGGTCCATGCGCAGAAGGGCTCAGGGATCAGCGCAGCCCCGGCAGCCGGCGGAGTTCGGGGATGCGCAGGGCGCGGGCCAGGACCAGGAAGACCAAGGCCATGGTGAGGGTGCCCGCGACCGCGGTGAGGGTCGTGGCGGCCGTACCGCCGTCGCCCGCCACGCGGGCGCACCCGCGCGCGGCCGCCCAGCCCGCCACCGCCGCGCCCGCCCCCGCACCCAGCAAGCGCGTGTACGTCGAGCGCAGGGCCCCGTCGTCGAGCCTGCCGCCGGTGCGGTGGGCCAGCAGACGGGCGGTGAGGGCGCATCCCACGAGGTAGGAGAGCGCGTAGGCGCCGGCCATGCCCGTCACCGCCCAGCGCGCGGGCAGCAGCAGATGGCAGGCGGTGGCCAGCGCGATGTTCACCAGGCCGATCCACACGGCCATGAAGAAGGGCGTACGGGTGTCCCCGAAGGCGTAGAAGCCGCGGAGCAGCAAGTACTGCGCGGAGAACGGGATCAGTCCCGGTCCGAACGCCTGGAGCATGTGCCCGAGCGGCAGGGCGGAGGCCGCGTCGGCGGCGCCGTGGGCGAAAAGCAGCCGGGCGATGTCCGGGCCGAGCGCGGTGAACAGGAAGGCGGCCGGCACGATGACGACCCCGCTGATCCGCAGGGCGCGTGACAGGTCCGCGCGCAGGTCGGCGATCCGGCCCTCCGCCGCCGCCTTGCTCATGCGCGGCAACAGCGCCGTGACCAGGGAGACGGTGGCGATGGACTGGGGCAGCATCCAGATGGTCTGGGCGTAGCTGTACGCCGTGTACCCCACGCCCGACTTCGGCAGCGCCTGGTCGGCGGCGTTGGCATAGTTGGTGACCACGGCGAGCGCCACCAGGTTGGCGAGCACGAACAGCAGCGTCCACTTGGCCGCGTGCACCCCGGAGCCGAGGCCGGTACCGCGCCAGTCGAAACGCGGCCGGAACCGGAAACCCGCGGCGCGCGCGAAGGGGATCAGCGCGAGGGCCTGTACGGCGAGCCCGGCGGTGGTGCCGATGCCGAGCCAGCGCACCTGGACGTCGGTGACCTCGGCGACGGTCCGGGGCACGGTCATGAGGCCGAGATAGCCTGCGAACATGCCGATCAGCACGATGTTGTTGAGCACCGGCGTCCACATCATCGCGCCGAACTTCTCACGCGCGTTGAGAACTTGGCCGTAGATGGCGGCGAGACCGTAGAAGAAGATCTGGGGGAGGAGGAACCGGGCGAAGGTGACAGTCAGTCGATATGCCTGGTGCCGCCCCGGACTGTCCCGCATGTACAGGCCGACGATCTCCGGCGCCGCCCACACCGCGAGCGCCGTCCCGACGGCCAGCACGCTGACGACCAGCGTCACGAGCCGCTGCTCGTAGGCCCGTCCGCCGTCGGCGTGCGTGGCCCGCGCCCGCACCAACTGCGGGACCAGCACCGCGTTGAGCGCCCCTCCGACGATCAGCGTGTACAGGCTGGTCGGCACGGTGTTGGCCGTGTTGTACGTGCTCGCCAGCAGCGCGGTGCCGAGCGCGGCGGCCTGCAACACGTTCCGTACCAGCCCCGTGGCGCGGGAGACCACGGTCCCCACGGCCATCATGAGCGACGATCGCGCGAGGCCTCCCTGGCCCGCCGCCGCCCTTTTCCTCGCATGCCGAGCCCGGCTCCGCTCCCCCGTGATCACGGCCTCAAACTACGGCAGGCGTATTTTCCCCGCCCGGTCCACCGGCGAACTCCGGCCACGTCCCGAAGCGGTGTTGACGTGCTGGCCACATCCGGTTCAGAAAAAGTCGGTGAGGCGTACAACCGTTCGTAGGCGTCACATGTCTTTCTTGCGAGCCAACAGGCTCACTACATCGTTCAGAGCCCGCATACCCCCCATGCGTCCTGCGCGCGGCTCTCTCCAGTGGGGAAGACAGATGCGTATTCGTGCCAGCCTGGCCGCCGCGACGGTGTCCGGCGCCGTGGCGCTCACCGCGCTTCTCGCTCCCGCCGCGCAGGCGGCGGACAGCCCGAAGATTCCGCAGGGTTTCACCTCGAAGCCGTCCGTCGGGCGCAACGCGCCGGCCGACGAGACCGATGGCGACATCACCATCACCAAGGTCACCGACAATGCCAACAAGGACGTCGTCGTCGGCGTCGGCAAGAAGACCTTCAACATCTACGTCACGGCCACCGACCCGTCCGGGATTTTCACCGCGGACGCCATCCTGTGGCACGGCGACAGCCTGGACCAGGGCGGCTTCGACGGCCTGCTCTACACAGACAACGCCGCCACGTGCGACCACTGGAGCGCCACGTCCGCCACCTGCAAGATCACCATCACGGCCACGGCGGGCACCGACCTCTACGACAGCGCCCTGAACGGACGGTGGAACGTGGCCGTCTACGCTGAGGCCAACAACGGCGACTACGTCGAGAAGGACTTCTACAAGAACCGCTGGGTCAAGCGCGCCGCCAGCTTCAGCGGTTTCAACGCCGCTCCGGAGCCCGTCACCAAGGGCAAGACCATCACGGTCACCGGCACCCTGAACCGCGCCAGCTGGTCGTACCTGAAGTACTACGGCTACGGCAGCCAGTCCGTCCAGCTCCAGTTCAAGCCGGCGAACAGCAGCACCTACAGCACGGTGAAGACGATCAAGAGCTCGTCCACCGGCTACCTGAAGACCACCGTCACCGCTTCGGTGGACGGCACCTGGCGCTTCCACTACGCCGGTAACAGCACCTCCTCCGTCGCGGACGCCTACGACTACGTCGACGTGCGCTGACCCTCCGCCGGAGACGGCGGCATGACCGAGGCCCTGTGGATCGCTCCACAGGGCCTCCGGGTTCAGGCGCGAGAGTCGGTCACGCCCAGGTGATCAGCCGCTTCGGCTGCTCCAGGATCGCGGCCACGTCGGCCAGAACCTTGGAGCCGAGCTCGCCGTCGACCAGGCGGTGGTCGAAGCTCAGGGCGAGGGTGGTCACCTGGCGCGGCTTGACCTTGCCCTTGTGGACCCACGGCTGGAGCTTGATCGCGCCGACGGCGAGGATCGCCGACTCGCCCGGATTGAGGATCGGCGTGCCGGTGTCGACGCCGAAGACGCCGACATTGGTGATCGTCACCGTGCCGCCCTGCATGGCGGACGGGGAGGTCTTGCCCTCGCGCGCGGTGGACACCAGCTCGCCGAGCGCGTCGGCCAGTTGCGGCAGCGTCTTGGCCTGCGCGTCCTTGATGTTCGGGACGATCAGGCCGCGCGGGGTGGCCGCCGCGATACCCAGGTTGACGTAGTGCTTGACCACGATCTCCTGGTTGGCCTCGTCCCAGGCCGCGTTGATGTCCGGGTTGCGCTTGATGGCGACCAGCAGGGCCTTGGCGATCAGCAGCAGCGGGTTGACCCGCCGGCCCTGCATCTCCTTGTCCTGCTTCAGCTCCTCGACCAGCTTCATGGTGCGGGTCACGTCCACCGTCACGAACTCCGTGACATGCGGGGCCGTGAACGCCGAGCCGACCATCGCCGCCGCGGTCGCCTTGCGCACCCCCTTGACGGGAATGCGGGTCTCCCGAGCGCCGTCGTACGTGGCCACGGGAGCGGGAGCCGCCGGGGCCGCCGCTTGCGCGGGCGCGGCGGCGGGGGTGGCCGGGGGCGCGGCCGCCGCGTGGACGTCCTCGCGCGTGATGATCCCGTCCGGGCCGGACGGGGTGATCGCGGCCAGGTCGACCCCGAGGTCCTTGGCCAGCTTGCGCACCGGGGGCTTGGCCAGCGGGCGGGGGCTGTCCGCCGCCGGGGCGTGGCCGTTCAGCTCGGGCTCGGCGGCCGGGGCCGGGACGGTGGCCTCGGGGCCCTTGCGGGGGCGGCGCCTGGTGGCGGAGGTCGCCACGCCGTAGCCCACCAGGACCGGCTGCCGGGCCGCGGGCTTCGCTTCCCCGGCCGGGGCCTCCGGAGCCGAAGCCGGCACCTCCGGTGCCGTTGCCTCGGGCTGCGCGGGGGCCGGAGCCGGAGCCCCGCCCGCCACCTGCACCGCGATGATCGCCGTACCCACGTCGACCGTGGTCCCCTCGGGGAACCGCAGCTCGCGGACCACGCCGTCGTAGGGGATGGGCAGTTCGACGGCCGCCTTGGCGGTCTCGACCTCGCACACCACCTGGCCGTCGGTGACCGTGTCGCCCGGCTGGACATACCACTTGAGGATCTCGGCCTCGGTCAGGCCCTCGCCCACGTCGGGCATCTTGAACTCGCGTACGGACGCGTCCGTCATCGTCGTCACGACCCTCTCCCTCAGTACGCCAGCGAGCGGTCGACTGCGTCGAGCACGCGGTCCAGGTCCGGCAGGTACTCCTCCTCCAGGCGGGCCGGCGGGTACGGGGCGTGGTAGCCGCCGACCCGGAGCACCGGGGCCTCCAGGTGGTAGAAGCAGCGCTCGGTGATCCGGGCGGCGATCTCCGCGCCGGAGCCGAAGAACACCGGCGCCTCGTGGACCACCACCAGGCGGCGGGTCTTCTCGACCGAGGCCTGGATGGCGTCGAAGTCGAGGGGGGAGACCGAGCGCAGGTCCAGGACCTCCAGGTTCTTGCCCTCCTCGGCGGCCGCGGCGGCGACCTCCTGGCACAGCTTCACCATCGGACCGTAGGCCGCGAGGGTCAGGTCGGTGCCCTCGCGGACCACCCGGGCCTTGTGCAGCGGGGCGGGGATCGCCTCGACGTCCACCTCGGCCTTGTCCCAGTAGCGGCGCTTGGGCTCGAAGTAGATCACCGGGTCGTCGCTCTGGATGGCCTGCTGCATCATCCAGTAGGCGTCCGACGCGTTCGACGGGCTGACCACCTTCAGGCCGGCGACGTGCGCGAACAGGGCCTCGGGGGACTCGGAGTGGTGCTCGACCGCGCCGATGCCGCCGCCGTAGGGGATGCGCACGACGACCGGCATCTTGACCTTGCCGAGCGAGCGCGCGTGCATCTTGGCGAGCTGGGTGACGATCTGGTCGTAGGCCGGGAAGACGAAGCCGTCGAACTGGATCTCCACCACCGGCCGGTAGCCGCGCAGGGCCAGGCCGATCGCGGTGCCGACGATGCCGGACTCGGCGAGCGGGGTGTCGATGACCCGGCTGTCGCCGAAGTCCTTCTGGAGGCCGTCCGTGACGCGGAAGACGCCACCGAGCTTGCCGACGTCCTCGCCCATGACCAGGACCTTGGGGTCGGCCTCCAGAGCGCGGCGCAGCGACTCGTTGATGGCCTTGGCCATCGCCATCTTCTCGGCCATCTCAGTGACCCCCTTCTGCGTCCGCGAACGACGCCTGGTAGGCGGCGAACTGGGCCCGCTCCTCGTCGACGAGCGCGTGCCCGTCCGCGTACACGTTCTCGAAGATGGCGAAGTGGTCCGGGTCGGGCATGGCGCGGACCGCTTCGCGCACTCGCTTGCCCAACGCCTCGGACTCGGCCTCGAGTTCCTCGAAGAATCCCTCGTCCGCGTGGTTTGACGCCTCCAGGTGGCGGCGAAGGCGCAGGATCGGGTCCTTGGCCTCCCAGGCCTGGCGCTCCTCGTCGCCCCGGTAGCGGCTGGGGTCGTCGGAGGTGGTGTGGGCGCCCATGCGGTAGGTGAACGCCTCGACCAGGGTCGGGCCCTCGCCGTTGCGGGCGCGCTCCAGGGCCCACCGGGTGACCGCGAGGCAGGCCAGCACGTCGTTGCCGTCCACGCGCACGCCTGGGAAGCCGTAACCCTGGGCGCGCTGGTAGAGCGGCACCCGCGTCTGCTTCTCGGTCGGCTCGGAGATCGCCCACTGGTTGTTCTGGCAGAAGAACACCACGGGCGCGTTGTAGACCGCGGAGAAGGTGAACGACTCGGCCACGTCGCCCTGGCTGGAGGCGCCGTCGCCGAAGTAGGCGATGACCGCCGAGTCCGCGCCGTCCTTGGCCACGCCCATCGCGTATCCGGTGGCGTGCAGCGTCTGGGAGCCGATGACGATCGTGTACAGGTGGAAGTTGTTGCCGTTGGGGTCCCAGCCGCCGTTGTTCACGCCGCGGAACATGCCGAGCAGGTTGGTCGGGTCCACGCCGCGGCACCAGGCGACGCCGTGCTCGCGGTAGGTCGGGAAGACGTAGTCGTCCTCGCGGGTGGCCCGGCCGGAGCCGATCTGGGCGGCCTCCTGGCCCAGCAGGGACGCCCACAGGCCCAGCTCGCCCTGGCGCTGGAGGGCGGTGGCCTCGGCGTCGAAGCGACGGGTGAGCACCATGTCGCGGTAGAGGCCGCGCAGGTCTTCGGGGGTGATGCCGGCGACGTAGGAGTCGTACTCGGCGTTCTTGACCCGCTTGCCCTCCGGCGTCAGAAGCTGCACGAGCGCGGGCTCGGTGCCCTTCTTCGCGCCGGCGCGCGCGGCGCGCGGGGCTCGGGTCGTGCTGGTGGTGCGCTGGGTGCCGGTGGCTCCGGACTTGGTCCCGGCCGCGCCGGTCTTGCTGCCGGTCGTGCCGGCCTTGCCTGCGGCGCTGCGCTTGCGCGCGGCACTGCTGTCCACGGTCACGTGTGCTCCTCCGTCGTTCCGGCCCCCGGGGTTGCCGGTAGGCCAGTGCGGCTCACCTGTTTCGACCACGGGGCACGGGGTGGGTGCCACTCGGCCGGGAACAGGCGTGACAGGTGCCCCGGCGAGCGCCCTGCGACCATTACGTTACCCAGTGCTCCACATTTCTGTGAAACCCCACTTGACCTGCGATTTTGCTTGGATTTCCAAGTAAATCGAGGTGATGCGGAAGCGCGCTGGTCACAGCCTTGTGGCAAGGCCGGAGCACCCGAACGTTATCCCGGTCACCCAGGCGACGGGAAGGGTTCTCCGGGGGAAGACCGGCCTTCGCGTTCTTTTGCGGGAGGGAAACTCCGAAACCTCGGAAAGGGCCGCACGGCCGACGCGGACAAGGCGAATGTCCACGGTTCGACCCGGTTCACCCTGTGACCAATTGCGACCGCCGACGACTGACTGTGAAAGGCCCAGCTCACGGGGCATTTTTCGTGCCTTAGCATCTGCGGCGTGCCGCGCCCTTGTGTACCACCCCCCACCCCCCACGCGCCCCCTGTGAGCGCCCTGCTCCGCCTGTACGACGCCGCCGGAGCGCCCCTTGCCTGCGAACCGGTGGACCAGGGGCTCCTCAACCGCGGCTACCGGCTGTGCACCACGCGCGGCCGGTATTTCCTCAAGCACCACTTCGACCCCGACACCGCCGACCCGGCCGCCATCGAGCGCCGGCACCGGGCCACCCTGCGTCTGGCCGCCCTCGGCGTGCCGGTCGCCGTGCCGCTCGCGCACCGTGAGGGCCGTACCGTCGCCGTCGTCGGCGGCCATGCCTACGCCCTGCACCCCTGGATCGACGGCGGACACCGCCACGGCGGCCAGCTCACCCGCTCGGAGAGCGCGCGCCTCGGAGCGCTGCTGGGCGCCGTGCACGCCTGTCTGGAGCGCGTGATGCCGCCCAAGGGACGCACCCGCCCGGCCACCGGCCCGCATCCCGTGGAGAGCGCCGACCCGGCCGACACGTTCACGCTCATCGACCAGCTGCTCCTCCGGGTACGCCGGCACCGCCCGGCCGACGCCTTCGACGCGCTGGCCCGGCACCGGCTGCGGGAACGGAGGCTGCTGCTGGAGCGGCACGCGGACCGGCGCCCGCCGCCCGGCGGCCCGGTCGGCTGGGTGCACGGCGACTTCCACCCGTTCAACCTGCTCTACAAGGACGGCGCTCCGGCGGCCATCGTGGACTGGGACCGGCTCGGCGTGCAGCCCCGCGCCGAGGAGGCCGTACGCGCCGCCGCGATCTTCTTCGTGCGCCCCGCGGGCGCCCTGGACTTACCGAAGGTGCGGGCGTACGCCCGCGCGTACCGGCGCGCGGCCGATGTCACGCCCGCCGAGCTGGCGGCGGCCGTGCGCCGGGTGTGGTGGGAGCGCCTGAACGACTTCTGGATGCTGCGCTGGCACTACGAGCGCGGCGACACCCGCGCGGACTGCCAGTTCCCGGCCGCCTCGGCGCTCGTGGTGTGGTGGACACGGGAGTACGACGCGGTGTGCGACGCGTTCACCCGGTGAGCGGGTTTACCGGGTGAACGCCGGCACAGGGCGGCCAGAACCCCTCGGCCGGGAAAACGACAGGGGCCCGGCTTACCGGGCCCCTTCGTCGTCCTACCGGCGGGCAGCCCCGCCGCTGGTCACCCCGTCGTTCCGGCGGGCAGCCCCGCCGTCCCGCCGGACGCCGCGTTGCCGTCGGTGGTAGAGCCGCCGGTGTTGCCCGCGTCCGTGCCGCCGTCGCCCGTGGTGCCGGTGCCGCCGTTCGTGCCACCGCCGCCCGTGGTACCGGTTCCGGTACCGCCGTTCGTGCCCCCGCCACCCGTGGTGCCGGTGCCGCCGTCCGTGTCGTCACCGGTCGTGTCGCCGCCGGTCGTCGTATCCGTGGACTGCGACGAGGAGGGCTGCGGCCCCGTCGACCGGTCGGTGGCACCGGTGGACGGCGGAGGCGAGTACGACGGCGGCCACTGGGACCCGGAACCGGTGCTCGATCCGTCGCCGGTCGAGGTGTCCGTGGACGACCCGCTGCTTTCGTCGCTCGGGCTCGAACTGGCGGAGTCGTCGTCGGTGCTCTTGGTGTGCGTGGCCGGCGGCTTGGTGTCGGTACCGGCGCCGCCGCCACCCGCCGCGCCCTTGAGCGCCAGCGCCACGCCCGCCGCGATGGCGATGACCGCGAGCACGGCGAGGATCCACAGCTTGCCGCGGCCGCTGCCCTTGTTGCCGTGCCCCTCGAAGCCGCCGTCGTCGCCGTGGCCGTAGCCCTGCGGCAGCAGCGGCTGCGGAATCTGCGTGGTGCCGGAGCCGGCCATCGGATGCGCCATGGCGGTCGTACTCGCGAAGCCGCCCGCCGGGGTGTGCCGGCCGTCGGGCGCCGCCACCGGGCCGGTGTTCCAGGTGCCGGTGTGGCCGCCCTGGTCGTACAGCATCTGGAGGCCGTACTGGACCAGGCCGCGCATCTCCTCCGCCGTCTGGAACCGGTCGTCCGGCTCCTTGGCGAGCGAGCGCATGACCAGGCCGTCCAGCTCCGGCGGGCAGGACTCGAGGACCTGGGACGGCGCGATCGGCGTGTCCTGGACGTGCTGGTAGACCACGGACAGCGGGGTCTCGCCGGTGAAGGGGGGCCGCAGCGCGAGCAGTTCGTACAGCAGGCAGCCGGTCGCGTACAGGTCGGAGCGGTGGTCGACGGCCTTGCCGAGCGCCTGCTCCGGGGAGAGGTACTGGGGCGTGCCCATGACCATGCCGGTCTGGGTCATCGTGGACTGCGCGCCGTGCAGGGCGCGGGCGATGCCGAAGTCCATCACCTTGACGGCGCCGCTGTCGGTGATGATCACGTTCGCCGGCTTGATGTCGCGGTGCACGATGCCGTGCTGGTGCGAGTAGGCGAGCGCCTCCAGGACGCCGGAGACGATGATCAGCGCCTGCTCGGGGCCGGGCGCCTCCGCGTTCATCAGCAGATCGCGGATGGTGCGGCCCTCGACCAGCTCCATCACGATGTACGGCACCGACTGGCCGCCCACGACGTCCTCGCCGGAGTCGTACACGGCGACGATCGCGTGGTGGTTGAGCCCGGCGACCGACTGTGCCTCACGCGTGAAACGCGCCTTGGAGACGGGGTCCTCGGCCAGGTCGGCGCGGAGCAGCTTGACCGCGACCGTACGGCCCAGACGGACGTCCTCGGCCGCGAAGACCTCGGCCATGCCGCCCCGGCCGAGGCGGTGCGTGAGCCGGTAGCGACCGTCGCCGACCAGCCCTGCGTTGCCCCAGTTCTCCGGTCCGTCCGACATGCCGCCGCCGCCAGACGCCTCCGGGTCGGACGGGCCCTGGGCGCGCTGCGTCTGTGCCATCAGTCCTCGCCGTCGTTTCTGCCCGCGGTGCGCGCGGTGTTGTCACGGTCTCCGTCGGCCACGCTACAGCCTCCGTGGGGGCCACCGGTTCGGAACCGGAACCGGGACCGACTCTGCGCCGGACCGGCCATGAAACCCTCAGCACGGGCCGTCGTGCAAATTCTGTGTGCTGGTCGCGCGCCCCCTGTAACGCTTGCGCGACGCTTCCTGTCCGTACGGTCACGGAACGGGCACCGAGCTTGACGTGTCAGTGCCCTCGGGCAGACTTGGCCGGGAATGACACATTCGATCAAGGCCTGTGCGACGCGTCAGGGTGCCGGACGGCCGATGGGGGACGCGGAGAGATGAGCCAGGACGGCACACACGGCCGGTATGCGGGGCAGGGGCTGGCCGGTGGCCGCTACCAGCTGCGCGACTTGCTCGGCGAGGGCGGCATGGCCTCGGTGCACCTCGCGTACGACGCCGTGCTGGACCGCCAGGTCGCGATCAAGACACTCCACACCGAGCTGGGCCGGGAGCAGGCCTTCCGCGAGCGCTTCCGCCGCGAGGCCCAGGCCGTGGCGAAGCTCACGCACACCAACATCGTCTCCGTCTTCGACACCGGCGAGGACGACCTGGGCGGCCTGGCGACGCCGTACATCGTCATGGAGTACGTCGAGGGCCGCCCGCTTGGCTCGGTCCTGGAAGAGGACATACGGCAGTACGGCGCCATGCCCGCCGACAAGGCGCTGAAGGTCACCGCGGACGTGCTGGCGGCGCTGGACATCAGCCACGAGATGGGTCTGGTCCACCGCGACATCAAGCCCGGCAACGTGATGGTGACCAAGCGCGGTGTGGTCAAGGTCATGGACTTCGGCATCGCGCGCGCCATGCAGTCCGGTGTGACGTCGATGACGCAGACCGGCATGGTCGTCGGCACCCCGCAGTACCTCTCGCCCGAGCAGGCCCTCGGCCGCGGGGTGGACGCCCGCTCCGACCTGTACTCGGTCGGCATCATGCTGTTCCAGCTGGTGACCGGGCGGCTGCCGTTCGACGCGGACTCCCCGCTGGCGATCGCGTACGCGCATGTGCAGGAGGAGCCGGTGGCTCCGTCCTCCATCAACCGCTCGCTGCCCCCGGCGGTGGACGCGCTGGTCGCCCGCGCGCTGCGGAAGAACCCGAACGAGCGCTTCCCGACCGCCGATTCCATGCGCGAGGAGTGCCTGCGAGTCGCCGCCTCCCTCCAGGCGGCCGCGCCGAGCATCGTGCCGGACGCCGGTCCGCGGCAGAGCGGCGCGGGCGTCGGCTCCGCGGTGTTCCCGCCGGTCGACCAGGCCCGGCAGACGCCCCCCGGACCGGTGCAGACGCCGTACCAGCCGGGACCGTACGGCCCCCAGGCACCGGCGTCGGCCACGCCCGCGCCGTCCTACGGCTATCCGCAGCAGGCGGGCTACCAGACGCCCCCGGTGGGCTACGGGCCCGGAACCCCGCCGCCGTACGCGCAGCCGCAGCAGACAGCCGTGCAGGGGTCCGGCTCGGGCGGCGGCAAGGGCGGCAGGGCCGTGATCATCGGGGCGATCGGGGTGTCGCTCGTCGCCGTCGTCGGCCTGGTCGTCGCGCTGACCATGAACAGCGGCGGCGGGGACGACGACGCGGGCGGGGGCGGCGGCGCCAGCACCTCGGCGTCCCCCACCCACCAGGCGGGTTACCGGGGTCCGGACACCAGCAGGGTGATCGACAAGACCAAGTGCACGGAGCCGGAAGAGTCCTACGACGACCCCCACAAGATCCAGCTCCCCGATTTCCGCTACAAGGACATCAACTCCGTGAAGGCCTGCTTCCAGGCCGCCGGCTGGACCCTCCAGGTCAAGAAGGTGGACGACAACACCTGGGGCGACGGGACCGTCCTGGACCAGTTCCCGTCCGAGGGCACGGATGTGAACGCGAAGGATCCGGGCACCATCGAGCTGAGCGTGTCGACGGGCAATCCGCCGCAGCAGTGACGCGCGCATGAGAAGGGGCCCGGCGGTGACCGACCGCCGGGCCCCTTCCGCGTGTCCGCGATCTACAGGTACGCGGGCCTTCAGGTGCACGGTCCTCCAGGTGCGCGGACCTCCAGGTGCACGCGCCTACAGGTACGCGGGCTTACAGGTACGGGCCGCCAGAGTGGCCGCCCGCGTGCTGGTCGTCGCCCTCGGGGCCCGACACGCCCGGCGGGAGCGCCCGGCGCATCTGCTCCAGCTGGGCGCGCGCGGCCATCTGCTGGGCGAACAGCGTGGTCTGGATCCCGTGGAAGAGGCCCTCCAGCCAGCCCACCAGCTGTGCCTGCGCGATCCGCAGTTCGGCGTCGCTCGGGGTGACGTCGTCGGTGAACGGCAGGGACAGCCGCTCCAGTTCCTCGACCAGTTCCGGCGCCAGGCCGTCCTCCAGCTCCTTCACCGAGCTGGCGTGGATCTCCCTCAGCCGGACCCGGCTGGCCTCGTCGAGGGGAGCGGCGCGCACCTCCTCCAGGAGCTGCTTGATCATGCTGCCGATCCGCATGACCTTGGCGGGCTGCTCGACCTGCTCGGTGACCGGGATCTCGCGGGATTCGTCGTCCCCGCCGCCTTTGCCGCCGAGCGCCAGCCCGTCCTGGCCCACGACGAGGATCTGGGGATTCTCCGGCGATCGTTCGTTCCTCGGCATCTCCATGCCGTCATTCTCTCGCATCCGCCCACCTCACCACCGTGGCACCCCCCGCTGGGGCGGAACCGTCGTTTAGACCCGTCGGCCCAATCCGGAATGCCCCGAGAGTCCGGCGATGTGAGGCTGTTCGCGTCGGTCCATCATCGATCACGCCCTCACGCCAGCTGGGCTCCGGGAGGTCACCGACGTGACTCCAAGGCTGCGACTCACCCACCGCTGTCTGCGGCTGCTGTTCGTGCTGACGGCGGCCCTGCCCGCCTACGGCACCGCCGCCGCGTACACCGCCGAGGCCGGCCCCCCGCGCTCCCCCGCCGCGGGCCGCCCCGCCGTCGCCACGCCCTCGGCCTCCCCCTCGTCCTCCGGTCACACGGGCGGCTCGGGCGGCGCCGGAGGTGCTCCGGCGGCCGGGAACACCTCCGGTTCCGGCCACTTCGGACACGATCACCAGGACCGCCCGGCGGGCGGCCACGACGGCGCCGACCCCCAGCACCCGGCACCGGTCCCCCGGCCCTCGGGCTCCGCCTCCGCCCCGTACGAGGCCCCGTCCGGCGAGCCGTCCCGCGCGGGGAGCGGAGCCGGGGAGGGGAAGCTGCGTCCGGGGCGGCACGACGGGCCCTGGGCGCAGGTGGAGGGCGACGAGGACGCCGTCCCCGGCTCCGCGGCCGCACAGCCTGCGGAGCCGGAGACCGCGGAGACCCCGACGGCCTCACCGCCGCCGCGGGATGCGGGACTCGATCCCACGGGGACGCCGGGCGACTCGGCCGGGCAGAACGCAGCCCGGCCGAGCGAGGACGCGAGCGAACCGACGCTGCGGATCCTGCCGCTCGGCAGCGGGCTCGTCCTCATCGGCCTGGGCCTGGGCCTGGCCTTCCTGGCGCTGCGGCTGCGCAGGAACTGAACCCCCGGCGCGGTCCTACGGGGCCACCAGCAGCACCTTGCCGATGTGGCCGCTCTCCTCCAGCACCCGGTGCGCGTCGGCGGCCCGCGACATGGGCAGCTCACGGTCCACCACCGGGCGCACCTGCCCTCCGGAGAGCAGCGGCCAGACGTGTTCGCGCACCGCGGCGACGATGGCCGTCTTCTCCTCCACGGGCCGTGCCCGCAGCGAGGTGGCGGTGACGGCGGCCCGCTTGGTCAGCAGGGCGCCGATGTTCAGCTCGCCCTTGGCGCCGCCCTGGAGCCCGATGATCGCCAGGCGCCCGTTGACCGCCAGGGTCTGCACATTGCGGTCGAGGTACTTGGCGCCCATGTTGTCGAGGATGACGTCGGCGCCCGCGCCGCCGGTGGCCTCCTTGACCTCGGCGACGAAGTCCTGCTCCCGGTAGTTGATCAGGATGTCCGCGCCGAGTTCGGCGCACCGCTCCAGCTTCTCCTTGCTCCCGGCGGTCACCGCGACCCTGGCACCGACGGCCTTGGCCAGCTGGATCGCCATGGTGCCGATGCCGCTGGACCCGCCGTGCACCAGCAGGGTCTCGCCCGGCCGCAGATGGGAGATCATGAACACGTTGGACCAGACCGTGCAGGCCACCTCGGGCAGCGCGGCGGCCTGTACGAGGTCGACGCCCTCCGGCACGGGCAGCAACTGTCCGGCCGGTACGACGACCTTCTGGGCGTAGCCACCGCCCGCGAGCAGCGCGCACACCTCGTCGCCGACGGCCCAGCCGGACACTCCGGTGCCGATCGCGGCGATCCGGCCGGAGCACTCCAGGCCGGGGTAGGGGGAGGCGCCGGGCGGCGGGTTGTAGAAACCCTGCCGCTGCAGGATGTCGGCACGGTTGACGGCGCTGGCCACCACCTCGACCAGCACCTCGCCCTCGCCGGGCACCGGATCGGGGACCTCGTCCCACACCAGCGCCTCGGGACCACCAGGTTCGGGAATCGTGATCGCATGCATGTGCGCGACGCTACTCCCCCTGACAGGCCGGGCCATTCGCGGCGCTCGACGGTTCCCCTCAGTCTCCGGGCAGTCGGCGGGGACGCGGGGTGATCTGGCTGCCGGGGCTGACCCGCACGATGGTGATGAGCCGGTCGGTCAGCTGGAGGGTGCCGATGGACCGGTCGTCGTAACCGAGCACCCGGTGCCCGCGTACGACGCTCACCACGAGGTCGTCGATCTCGCGCGGACCCTTGCCCGCCTCGGCGCGCACCACCGGCCGCTCCACGAGGTCCAGGCCGCTGCCCTGCTGGATGAGGTCCTCCATGACCATGCCGGCGGCGGGGCTGAGGACGGACAGGCCGAGCAGCCGTCCGGCGGCGCTGGCGCTGGTGATGACGGCGTCGGCGCCGGACTGCCGCAGCAGCGGGGCGTTCTCCTCCTCGCGCACCGCGGCCACGATCTTCGCGCCGCGGTTGAGCTGACGGGCGGTCAGGGTGACCAGCACGGCGGTGTCGTCGCGCTGCGGGGCCACGATGATCTGCCGGGCCTTGTGCACCTCGGCCCGCTTGAGGACGTCGCTGCGGGTGGCGTCGCCCATGACCCCGGCGTAGCCGTCGGCGGTCGCCGCGTCGATCACCTTGGCGCTGGGGTCGACCACGACCACCTGTTCCTTCCTCAGCCCGGTCGCACAGACCGTCTGCACGGCCGAGCGCCCCTTCGTGCCGAAGCCGACGACGACGGTGTGCTCGCGCAAGGCGGACCTCCAGCGTTTCCTCGAAAGTACCCCAAGGCGGGAGGGGGACCCGGTACCGGGCACCGTTGGGCCCGACTGCACGACGGTAAACGCCACTGCAGGGCGATGAATGCCGTTCGGCGCCAACGACCGCGGGGGATTTTCCTTATGCGTATACGTACGGCCATTTCCGCTGGCCTTGTTTCCTCTGTGACCATTGCGCTCACTGTCATACAGAAGGTCACGGACACCAGCCCGGCGGGACGCAGCGACGTCGAGTGTTTCAAGATCGCCAAGTTGGGGCGTCGTCCGGTCTGAGATCGGCCGTTATCGGTCTCCTGGTGCCTCAGTTTGATATGTCAACTGGGGCACCGCTGAGCGTCTTTCATGGTCACCATGCGGTTCACCGCGGTACATAAAAGCCGGTGAACTCTTTCCGATCGGTCTCCAGTCGTGCGCCGATGTATACGCACCGTGTATACACTGAATGGATAGTTGCATGGTCGGCACCGGTGTCTGGATACCGCGAAAGCGCGGTGCCTGATGACAACTGCGGTTCGCGCACAGGAGTGGGACTGGCCGCTGTTGGTGGTCTGCGCCGTGTCCGCCCTCGCGGTGGGCCTGCTGTCACCCGCCGGCACCACGCAGGAGGCATGGGGCCTGGCCGCCGCGTTGGGGTACGGCTGCTCCGCACTGGTCGCAGCGAGGTCGTCCGCGCCGTGGGCACCGGCTCCCGCCGTGGTCGCGGTCGTCGGTGGGGTCGTCGTACCCCTGCTGTACCTGACCGTGATCGGCAGGGAACAGATGGAGGTCGGCGTCGTGGAGCGGGCGGCCGACTTACTGTTCGCCTCCGGTAGCCCGTACCACCCCACACCGCACGCGGTGCGGGACTTCAATCCCTACCTTCCCGGCATGGCGGTCTTCGGCATACCGCACATGCTGTGCGGCGGCCTTCCGTTCTCCAGCGCCCGGTTGTGGTTCCTCGTCGGCTTCCTCGCAGCCGTGGCGGGCGCGCTACGGGTGCTCACCAGCGGCCTGGGCGCGGGCGCCACCCGGATCAGCACTCCGCAGGGAGTCACGGCCAGGACAGGCGTGTTGTGGCTGATCGCCTGTCCTGTTGTCGCGCTGCCGCTCACCTTCGGTGGTGTGGACCCACCGGTCATCGGATTGATATGCCTGGCCCTGGCGTTCACGCAGCGGGGCGATGCTGGACGTGCCGGGCTGGCTCTGGGCGCGGCGGCCGCGCTGAAGTGGACCGCCTGGCCGGCCATCCCGGTGCTCGTCACCGTGGAGGCGGTGCGCGGAGGGTGGCGTGCTGCGGTCAAGAGTGCGGCGGGTGCAATGGGAATCGCCCTGTTCACCGTCCTGCCGGTGGCCTTGGTGGACAGTGGCGCCTTCTACCGCAATGTCGTCCTCTACCCGTTGGGACTCAGCCCCACGGCATCGTCCGCACAGAGCCCCTTGCTGGGACATCTGATCGCCGTACTGGTCCCCCACGGCAAAACCCTCACGATGGGCCTCATCGCGCTGAGCGCGATGGCTGTGGGTCTCTCGCTCCTGATCCGCCCACCACGGACCGCCGTGGCCGGCGCCGACAGGCTGGCACTCGGGCTGATCCTCGCGATCGTGCTGTCTCCCGCCACCCGCGTCGGCTACGCCATCTACCCGATCGTCCTGCTGGCTTGGCCCCGCTTCACCGCTGCTCTGTCGGCTGGTGCGCTGCGTGGACAGCAGTCGGGTGCCGGCTCCCGGACCATTGCGCCCGGATCGCTGCCGCCTGGTTCGAGGAAATCATGAACCGCCTCAGATTCGTCCCACACCATGACAGAGCCAGGGACCGCTGGGCATAAAGGGCAGCAGCCCCACTTCCGCGAGCACGGCGATGAGCCACCATGGGCCGGACTCGCCGCCGCGCCGACTGAGCTGGTCGCGCCAATCGAACGAAGATGTGGGGACGAAGCCTGGTTCCTCTCATGCCTCGCAGACAGGGATGATTCACGGGTTCGGGCATAGACAAGGCCCGAGCAAGTCGCTCGGGCCTTAGGCGCTGGAGCCTAAGGCCGGCTGCCGCGTCGTTCAACACCGGGCGATGCCGGAGCAGAATCCAGCATCACGACACCGACAGCAGAGGAAACGCACGATGAGCGCCCCGCATCGACCAGGGTCGGGCAAGACTCGTCTCCCGCTCCTACGCTCCCTCCGGTACTGGTCGAGAACCGAGGACGGTCAATCAGTCCGTTTGCCGGTCGGAGCGACGCTGCCACCCCTGCAACAGGTACTGCGGCGTCTGGCTCTGGCTCTGCTTCTGCTCGTCCTCACGACGCTGCTCGTCTGGGTGGACCGTACCGGCTATCGAGACAGCGCAGACAGCACTGTGGACTTGCTCGACTCGGCGTACTACGCGACCGTCACGCTCTCCACCACCGGATACGGTGACATCACCCCGGTCAGCCACGGCGCCCGGCTCACCAACATCTTGGTCATCACGCCCCTGCGCGTCCTCTTCCTGATCATCCTCGTCGGCACCACGCTGGAGGTCCTCACCGAACGCACGCGGAATCAGGTCCGGATCGAGCGTTGGCGCGTACGTATCCGTGATCACGTCGTTGTGGTCGGCTATGGCACAAAGGGCCGTCACGCCGTCGAGACTCTTCTGGGGCAGGGGAAATCGCGAGACCAAATCGTCGTGGTGGATCCACAGAAGAAGGCGGTGGACCTTGCCACCAGTGATGGGCTTGTCGCAGTCCACGGCGACGCCACTCGCACAGAGACTTTGAGCAGCGCAGAACTGCACCGGGCGGCGCACATCATCGTGGCTGCCCAGCGCGACGACACAGCAACCTTGGTCACTCTCACCGCTCGGCAGCTCAATACGAGAGCCTCGATCGTCGTTGCCGTACGGGAAGACGAGAACATTCCGCTACTGAAGCAGAGTGGCGCCAACGCCGTGATCACCAGTTCCAGTTCGGCGGGCCGACTGCTAGGCGTGGCCACGTCCAGTACGCGCAGCGCGGATGTCCTGGAAGACCTGATGACGTACGGGAGTGGACTGGATCTTGTGGAGCGCCCGGTGTCCACGGACGAGGTAGGACGCTCTCCGCGCCAGAGTTCTGATCTCGTCGTAGCCGTCATGCGGCGCAAGGAGCTGCTGGACTACACGGATCCCCGAACCGAAATCCTCCAGGCCGGGGACCGCTTGATCACCATTCAGTCCCCCATGCAGTCGACTGCGCTCAACGGTCCGCCTGGTTGACGAAATAGCCCACCGGCAGTTTCACCCGGTGGATGACCGGGCGTTCGTCCGCCGTTCGGGTGGCATCCTGCGGAATCCCGGCGTGGTCGGGTGTGTCCCCGTCCGCACGTTTCACGTGAAACATACCCCGATTCCCCCGGTCGCCCAGGGCAGGTCCAGCAGCTCCGTTTCCTCGCCCTGCCGGGCCCCGCCCGGCGGTACGACGGCCAGCGCGTCGGCGGCGGCGATGCCGCGCAGCATGGCCGGGCCGTTGTAGTGCAGCGGTACGGCGCGGTCGCCGCGCAGCACCACGGGGACGAGCCGGGTGTCGTACGGGTGCCCGTGTACCGCCTCCGTCAGCGGCAGCGTGTACGGCTCCGGGGCGGGGCGCGCGGCGAGGGTGCGCAGCAGCGGCTCGGCGAGCGTGATGAGGCCGGAGACGGCCGCGAGGGGGTTGCCGGGGAGGCCGACGAGGTGCTGGTCGTCCCTGGTGCGGGCCAGCAGCATGGGGTGACCGGGGCGCACCTTCACGCCGTCGACGAGGAGTTCGGCGCCGATGCGTTCCAGGGTGGGGTGGACGTGGTCGTGCGGCCCGGCGGCGGTGCCTCCGGTGGTGACGACCAGGTCGGCGGTGGAGGCGGTGATCGCCTTGTGCAGGGCCCTGGCGTCGTCACGGACCCGGCGCACCGCGACGACCTCGGCGCCGAGTGCCCGCAGCCAGGGCGGCAGCATGGGGCCGAGCGCGTCCCGGATCAGCCCCTCGCTCGGCAGCCCCTCGGTCAGCAATTCGTCCCCGAGGACGAGGACTTCGGCGCGGGGGCGCGGGACGACGGTGACGGTGTCGTAGCCCGCGGCTGCGGCCAGGCCGAGGACGGCCGGGGTGATCTGGGTGCCGACGGGCAGCAACTGGTCGCCACTGCGGCACTCCTGGCCGCGCGGGCGGATGTCCTGGCCGTGGACCATCTCGCGGGTGGCGTGCAGTCGGCCCTGGGCGTCCGTGCGGCCGTGCTCGGTGCGCAGCACGGCGGTGGTGTCGGCGGGGACGCGGGCGCCGGTCGCGATGCGGACGGCCTCGCCGTCGGTGAGCGGCGCGGGCTGGGAGTGCCCGGCGAGCACGCCCTCCTCGCGCACCGTCCAGGGTCCGGGTCCGGCGACCGCCCAGCCGTCCATCGCGGAGGTGTCGAAGGAGGGCAGGTCGGTGAGCGCGTCGAGGGGCGCGGCGAGGACGAGGCCGAGGGCGTCGCCGAGGGGGACGGAGACGGGGGTGTGGCGGGGGGCGGGGCCGGTCGCGGAGGTCGTTCCGGCGGGCCGGGCCGCGCGGCTGGACCGGGCGGTCCGGGCGGCTCGGGCGGCGGTCTCGCGGGCCTGGGGCCAGGGGGTGGCGCGGTGCCGTTCCGCCGCGGCGTGCGGGTGCGGCTCGGCGTGCCGCGGGTCCCGTGCGGGGCCGGTGCCGTCGTCCTTGGGCTCCCTCACGAGGGCCAGGGCCTCCTCGACGTCGAGGTCGTCGCTGTCCTCCACGGGTGCCCCGTTCCGGATTCCGGGCGCGGTCATCCGGCGTCCGGGGCGCTCGGGCCCCCGCCTTTCCCGGCCTCCGCCGCCTCTTCCTCCCAGCGCAGGGCCAGTGCGGCGGCCTTGCGGGCGGCCTCGGCAACGGCCTCGGGGCCGCCCTCGCCCCGAGCCGCGGCGTAGCCGACGAGGAAGGTGGTCAGCGGGGCGGCGGGCCGGGCGACGCCGTGCGCGGCGTCACGGGCCAGGTCGAGCAGGACGTTCGTGTCGACGTCCAGGTCGATGCCCAGCTCGTCCTTGACTGCGGAGATCCATTCATCCAACACGTGCCCATGCTCCCTGATGCGTGCCCTGGCGTTGACGATGTCGTCCCAGGTGTCGCAGTCGAAGGACGCGTGCGGGTCCGGGACGCGGGTGAGGTTGAGGGCGCCGGTGAGCCGGCGCAGCGGCAGCCCGGCGAGGCCGTCGTGCGCGGCGGTGAGGGAGGCCAGTTCGCGGCGCAGCGCGGTGGTGCGGTACGCGGCGACGAGGGGCTGGTCGCGGCCGTCCGCGTCGGTGAGCAGCGCGCCGTCGGCCCCGCTGTCGTCCAGGGCGGTCAGCAGGCGGTGCAGCGTGTCGGCCCGCAGGAAGGGCAGGTCGGCGGAGAGGACGACGGCGCGCTCGGCCGTGGTGTCCCGCAGCCCGGCGGCCAGCGCGGCGACCGGTCCGGCGCCGGGCGGCTCCTCGCGTGCCCAGCACACTGGGCGGGCGGTGGTCCGGGGCGCGGCCACGACGACGGTCGTCCGAGCGCCCGCACACGCCGTGAGCACCCGGTCGAGCAGGGCCCGGCCGCCGACCCGCACTCCGGGTTTGTCGGCCCCGCCGAGCCGCCGCGCGGCACCGCCGGCCAGCACGACGGCGTCGTACGGCGGGGGCGCCGCGCGGCTCCCGGAGACGGCCGCGGCCTGGGCGGCGGCAGGCGGCCCGGCCGTGCTGGTGGCCGTCGGCCCGGCGGCGGCGTTGTCGGTCACTTCCCGAGTATGCGGGCCGGGCCGGTCGCAGGGAACCAAGGGCTCACGGGAGCCCGGCGGGTCACAGGGTGCGCAGCAGCACCGCCGGCTGTTCCACGCAGTCCGCCACGTACCGCAGGAAGCCGCCCGCCGTGCCGCCGTCGCACACCCGGTGGTCGAAGGTGAGCGAGAGCTGGACGACCTGGCGCACCGCCAGCTCGCCCTCGTGCACCCACGGCTTGGGGACGATCCGGCCGACGCCGAGCATGGCCGCCTCGGGGTGGTTGACGATCGGCGTGGAGCCGTCGACGCCGAAGACGCCGTAGTTGTTCAGCGTGAAGGTGCCGCCGGTGAGTTCCGCCGGGGTCAGCGTCCCGGCGCGGGCCGCCTCGGTGAGCCGGGCGAACTCGCCGGTCAGCGACTCCGCGTCGCGGGCATGGGCGTCCCGGACGACCGGCACGACCAGGCCGCGCTCGGTCTGCGCCGCGAAGCCGAGGTGGACATACGGGTACCGGACGATCTCGCGGGCTTCGGTGTCGACCGAGGAGTTCAGCTCCGGGAACCGCGCGAGGGCCGCGGTGCAGATACGGGCGAGCAGCGCGACGAGCGAGATCTTCGGGCCTCCCGCCGCGTTCATCGCGGCCCGCGTGCGCATCAGTTCCGTGGCGTCGGCGTCCACCCAGCAGGTCGCGTCCGGGATCTCCCGGCGGCTGCGGGACAGCTTGTCGGCGACGGCACCGCGGATGCCCCTGAGGGGGATGCGCTCCTCGCTGCGGACCGTCACCGAGACCGTCGTCTCCTCCCGGCCGGGCGCGGCCGCGGCGGGGACCCCGGCCGTACGACCGGCGTCCTGACGACCGCCGCCGTGACGACCGCCGTCCTGACGACCGGCATCCTGGCCCGCGCCGGCCCGCAGGGCGCGCTCCACGTCGGCGCGCAGGATCAGTCCGTCCGGGCCCGAGCCCGCCAGTTGCCGCAGATCCAGTCCGCCCTCGCGGGCCAGCCTGCGGACCAGCGGGGAGATCACGGGCACGGGCCCGCCGGGCGGCACCGCTGCGACAGGCAGGCTCGACACCGGCGCGGCGGCGCTGCCGTTCACGCCCGCGCTCGCGCCCCTGGTGCCGTTCGCCGCGGCCTTCGCGCCCGTGGCTCCGTTTCCGCGCGCGCCGCCGCCGGTCAGGGCCGCGGGCCGCACCCTGCGGCGCCGGCCGGGGGCCTCGGAGGTGCCGTACCCGACCAGGACGTTGCCCGATCCGGCCGTGGGCTCCGCGTCCGGCGCGCCGACCGCGACCGTCAGGAGCGGGGCGCCGACCGGGAGTTCGGTGCCCTCGTCGCCGTAGCGGGCGGTGACCACGCCGCCGTAGGGGCAGGGGACCTCCACCGACGCCTTGGCCGTCTCGACCTCGACCACCGGCTGGTCGACGGCGACCACGTCACCGACCTGGACCAGCCAGCGCACGATCTCCGCCTCGGTCAGTCCCTCGCCGAGGTCGGGCAGCTTGAACTCCAGCACCTGTGCCATCAGCCCTCGGCCTCCCACTGGAGCCGGGCCACGGCGTCCAGGACGCGGTCCACGCCGGGCAGATGGTGCCGCTCCAGCATGGGCGGCGGGTAGGGGATGTCGAACCCGGCCACACGCAGCACGGGGGCCTCCAGGTGGTGGAAGCAGCGCTCGGTGACGCGGGCCGCGATCTCGCCGCCCGGCCCGCCGAATCCGGTGGACTCGTGCACCACGACCGCGCGGCCGGTGCGCCGCACGGAGGCGCAGACCGTCTCGTCGTCGAACGGCACCAGGGAGCGCAGGTCGACCACCTCCAGGTCCCAGCCCTCGGCCCGCGCGGCCTCGGCGGCCTCCAGGCAGACGGGCACGGAGGGGCCGTAGGTGATCAGCGTGGCGCTGCGGCCGGTGCGCCGGACCACCGCGCGCCCGATCGGCTCGACCTCGGCCGGCTCCTCGGGGTTCCAGGTGTCCTTGGACCAGTAGAGCCGCTTGGGCTCCAGGAAGACGACCGGGTCGTCGCAGGCGATGGCCTGGCGCAGCAGGCCGTAGGCGTCGGCGACGGTCGCAGGCGTGACCACGCGCAGGCCGGGGGTGGCCATGTAGTACGCCTCGGAGGAGTCGCTGTGGTGCTCGACGCCGCCGATGCCGCCGCCGTAGGGGATGCGGACGGTGATCGGCAGGGGCATCCGGCCGCGGGTGCGGTTGCGCATCCGGGAGACATGGCTGACCAGTTGCTCGAACGCCGGGTAGGCGAACGCGTCGAACTGCATCTCCACGACCGGACGCAGGCCGTACATGGCCATGCCGACGGCGGCGCCGAGGATGCCGGCCTCGGCGAGCGGGGTGTCGGTGCAGCGGTCCTCGCCGAACTCCTTGGCGAGCCCGTCGGTGACGCGGAAGACGCCGCCGAGGGTGCCGACGTCCTCGCCGAGCACGTGCACGGACGGGTCGGCGGCCATCGCGTCGCGCATCGCGCGGGTGAGGGCCTGGGCCATGGTGGCGGGCTTGACGGCCACGGTGGTCATCGGCGGTCGCCTTCCTGCTGGTCGGGCCCGTCCTGCTCGGCCGCCAGCTCGGCCCGCAACAGGTCCCGCTGTGCGCGCAGTTGGGCGGTGGTCTCGGCGTAGACGTGGTCGAAGAGGTCCATCGGGTCGAGCTGGGGGTCCTGGTTCATCCGCTCGCGCAGGTCGGCGGCCATCGCCTCGGCGTCCTCTCGGACGGCCTCCAGGCCGGCCTCGTCGATCAGGCCGCGTTCGGTCAGCTCCGTCTCCAGCAGGCGCACCGGGTCGTGCGCGCGCCAGGCCTCGACCTCGGCGTCGCCCCGGTAGCGGGTGGCGTCGTCGGCGTTGGTGTGCGCGTCGATGCGGTAGGTGACCGCCTCGATCAGCGTGGGTCCGCCGCCCGCGCGGGCGTGCCGGACGGCGTCGGTGAGCACCTCGTGCACCGCGGCCGCGTCGTTTCCGTCGACCAGGCGGCCGGGCATGCCGTAGCCGACGGCCTTGTGGGCCAGGGAGGGCGCGGCGGTCTGCTTGGCGAGCGGGACGGAGATGGCGAAGCCGTTGTTCTGCACCAGGAAGACGACGGGTGCCTGCCAGACGGCGGCGAAGTTCAGCGCCTCGTGGAAGTCGCCCTCGCTGGTGCCGCCGTCGCCGACCATGGCGAGCGCGACCACGTCGTCGCCCTTGAGACGGGCGGCGTGGGCGAGGCCGACGGCGTGCGGCAGCTGGGTGGCCAGCGGAGTGGAGAGGGGGGCGACCCGGTGCGCGTACGGGTCGTAGCCGGTGTGCCAGTCGCCGCGCAGCAGGGTGAGGGCCTCGACCGGGTCCACGCCGCGGGCGACGACGGCCAGGGTGTCGCGGTAGCTCGGAAAGAGCCAGTCGCGGTCTTCGAGGGCCAGGGCGGCGGCGACCTCGCAGGCCTCCTGGCCGGTGCTGGACGGGTAGACGGCGAGGCGGCCCTGCTTGGTGAGCGCAGTGGCCTGCGTGTTGTAACGGCGGCCGCGCACCAGCTGGGCATGGAGCCTGCGGAGCAGATCGGGATCGGCCTTGGCGGCCGCCTCGGTGCCGAGGACGCGGTACGGCTCGGCGTCGGGCAGCAGCGGCGCGGGGTCCATACGGGGCTGCCAGGCGGGCGGCGGCGATGGCCGGTACGCGCCCCGCTGCTCCAGAACCGTCATGACGGCACCTCCTCGTGGGAGCGGCTACGGGAGGCGTGTCGGCTGTGACCCGCCTCACCTACCGATTGTTCGGTCGTCGGCACATTTTGGCTACAGGCGCCTCCAGGCTGTGGACAAACGGTTCTCCACAGCCTGCAATGAACGCAGGACGTCCACGGCGATGAAGCGGGGGGACATGGCACCTGAACAAATGGCCGAGACGGCGCAGGACGCGCTGCCGCCGCCGGCCCGGCCGCTGGACGCCATCGATCAGGACATCCTGCGCATCCTCCAGGCGGACGGCCGCGCCTCGATACGGTCGGTCGCCGAACGCGTCCACGTCTCGCGGGCCAACGCCTACGCGCGCATCAACCGGCTGGTCGAGGACGGGGTGATCCGGGGCTTCGGCGCCCGCGTGGACCATGAGCGGGCCGGGCACAGCACCTCGGCGTACATCACGCTGAAGATCGTCCAGAACACCTGGCGCACGGTCCGCGAGCAGCTGCGCCAGCTGCCCGGTGCCTCGCACATCGCGCTGGTGGGCGGCGACTTCGACGTCCTGCTGCTAGTGCACACGCCCGACAACCGGGCGCTGCGCGAGCTGGTGCTCACCCGGCTCCAGGCGATCCCGGAGGTGCTGAGCACCCGCACGCTGCTGGTGTTCGAGGAGGAGGACCTGGAACCGGACGCATAGGCGCCCTTTTCCGGAACCGGCCGGGCCGATTTTCCGACTCTTCAGGCCGATATTCCGGCTCGGCCAGGCCGTTCATCCGACTTGGCCGGGCCGTTTTCCCTGATCATCGCAAGATCGCGCCGCCCCGCGCGGCCGGAGCCCGGTCAGGCCTTGCGCAGGCCGGAGAAGACCAGCTGGACGACCGCGTCGGCCACCTCGCGGCCCGAGGCGCCGCGGGCCTCCGGCCGGTACCACTCCACAATGGAGTTGATCATGCCGAAGACCAGCCGGGTGGCCAGCCGCACCTCCACGTCGGGGCGTACGTCCCCGTCGGCGGCGGCCGCCTTGAGCAGCTCGGCGACCCGGTGGTCGAAGTCGCGGCGGCGCTCCAGCGCCCAGCGCTCGGTGGCGGTGTTGCCGCGCACCCGCAGCAGCAGCGTCACATAGGGCAGTTCGGCTATGAGCACCTCGACCATGCGCCGCACGACGTGCTCCAGGCGCTCCACGGGCCGCCCCTCGCGCGCCGCCGGCTCCTCCAGGATGGCGAAAAGGCCGTCCAGGGCGCGGCTGACGGCCCGCTTCAGGAGCTCCTCCTTGCCGCTGACATGGTGGTAGATCGACGACTTGGAGATGCCGGCCGCCCTGGACAGGTGCTCCATGGAGGTACCGTCGTAACCGCGCTGGTTGAAGACCTGGACGGCGACGGTGAGCAGTGTCTCGGGGGTGTACGTGTCGCGCCTGGGCGTGGTCATGAGGTGCCCTCCCGCTTGTCGTCGGCATAGGCGTGGCGGTAGAGCGCGAGGGAGGGCGCGTAGCGTCCGGAGGGGTCGCGCTCGTGCATCGCGTCCAGGACGTCGTAGGCGAACTCGTCGCCCAGCCTGCGGTCCCATTCGAAGGGGCCGAGCGGGTAGTTGACGCCCAGGCGCATCGCGGTGTCGACGTCCTCCTCGGTGGCGACGCCCTTGGCGACCGCGTCATGGGCGAGGTCGATGATCCGGGCGACCGTGCGCGCCACGATCATGCCGGGGACGTCGCCGATGACGCTGACGTCCTTGCCGAGCGCCTGGAACAGGCCGACGGCCTCGGCGAGGGTGGCCGGCGAGGTGTCCTGGGAGGCGGACAGGGCGATACGGGTGGCCTTGCGGTAGTCGAGGGCGAGGTCGAAGTAGACGACGTCGCGGAACTCCACCGAGGTCTGGCCGTCGGCGAGGACCAGCTGGCCGCCGCCGGGCAGCTCCAGGTGGCCGTCCTCGTCGCCGTCCTCCTCGCGGATCTCGATGCCCGCCTCGTGGATCAGCGTGAGCAGTTCGGCGGCGGGGCCGAGATCGCCCCCGGCGAGCACATAGGCGGGCGGCTGCTCCTTGTCGGCGGTCTGCGGTTCGGGCTTCTCGGCGCCCTCCCCGTAGTCGTACCAGCCGTGGCCGGCCTTGCGGCCCAGGCGGCCGGACTCCACCAGGCGGCGCTGGGCCAGCGAGGGGGTGAACCGCACGTCCTGGAAGAAGGACTGCCACACCGAGTGCGTCACCGCCTCGTTGACGTCCTGGCCGATCAGGTCGGTGAGTTCGAACGCGCCCATACGGAAGCCGCCCGACTCGCGCAGGACCGCGTCGATGGTGGCCGGGTCGGCGCCCTGGGCCTCGTAGACGGCGAACGCCTCGGCGTAGAAGGGCCTGGCGATGCGGTTGACGATGAAGCCGGGGGTGTCCGCGCAGGCCACCGGGGTCTTGCCCCAGGCGCGGGCGGTCTCGTACGCGCGCGTGGCCGAGGTGACGTCGGTGGCGAACCCGGAGACGACCTCGACCAGCGGCAGCAGCGGCGCCGGGTTGAAGAAGTGCAGGCCGAGGAAGCGGCCCGGATGGCGCAGGGCGCCGCCGATCGCCGTCACCGACAGCGAGGAGGTGTTGGTGGCGAGCAGGCAGTCCTCGGCGACGATGTCCTCCAGCTCGCGGAACAGCTGCTGCTTGACGTCCAGCCGCTCCAGCACGGCCTCCACGACGAGGCCGCAGCCGGCCAGCTCCGCGAGCGCGTCCGCGGGTTCGAGCCGGGCACGGGCCGCGTCCCGGACGGCGGCGTCGAGCCGGCCCTTCTCCACCAGCCGGTCCAGGCGGGCGCCGATCGCCGCGGCCGCCTCACCGGCCCGGCCGGGCGCGGTGTCGTAGAGCCGCACCGGGTGGCCGGCGACCAGTGCGACCTGGGCGATGCCCTGGCCCATGGTGCCGGTGCCGACGACTGCCACGGGGCTGCTGAGGTCGAGTGCTGTCATGTGCGCGATCCTCCCGCACGGGGTTTTCCACAGATGCGGCGGACCCCCTTGAACCGACCGATCGTTCGGTTACTCTAGCCCTGACCGTCCCATCCCGCTGCTCTTTCCGCCAGGTCCTGAACTCGAAGGCGAGTTCTCCAGACGAGGAGTTGGTCCCGCATGGCCGCCGAACTGACCGTCCCCGAGCTGATCGCGAAGCACCGGCCCACTCTCGACCAGGCCCTGGAAGCGATCCGCACGCGCGCGTACTGGTCCCCGCACCCCGAGCACCCCAAGGCGTACGGCGAACACGGCAGCCTGGACGCGGCCGCGGGCAAGGCCGCCTTCGACGCCCTGCTGGGCACCCGCCTCGACCTCGGCCAGGCGGGCACGGACGACTGGGTGGGCGGCGAGGTCTCGCCGTACGGCATCGAGCTGGGCGTGAGCTACCCGCACGCGGACCTGGACGTACTGCTGCCCGCGATGAAGGCCGGACAGCCGGCCTGGCGGGACGCGGGCCCCGAGGTGCGCGCCGTGGTCTGCCTGGAGATCCTCAAGCGGATCAGCGACCGGACGCACGAGTTCGCGCACGCGGTCATGCACACCAGCGGCCAGGCCTTCATGATGGCGTTCCAGGCGGGCGGCCCGCACGCCCAGGACCGCGGCCTGGAGGCGGTGGCATACGCATACGCGGAGCAGGTCCGCACCCCCGAGTCCGCCGAGTGGACCAAGCCGCAGGGCAAGCGCGACCCGCTGGTGCTGGCCAAGAACTTCACGCCGGTGCCGCGCGGCATCGGCCTGGTCATCGGCTGCAACACCTTCCCGACCTGGAACGGCTATCCGGGCCTGTTCGCCTCCCTGGCGACCGGCAACGCGG
The DNA here is from genome assembly GCF_056435325.1 of Streptomyces sp. NPDC043952. Classification (NCBI taxonomy): domain Bacteria; kingdom Bacillati; phylum Actinomycetota; class Actinomycetes; order Kitasatosporales; family Streptomycetaceae; genus Streptomyces; species Streptomyces sp. NPDC043952. The sequence continues at coordinate 184,042 of NZ_JBWKES010000006.1, read as the reverse complement.
TCCTGGTCAAGCCGCACCCGCGCGCGGTGCTGCCGCTCGCGCTGACCGTGCGGATCGCCCGCGAGGTGCTCTCCGAGGCCGGTTTCGACGCCGAGCTGGTCGCCCTGGCCGCCGAGCGTCCCGGTGAGGGCATCGCCAAGGCGCTCGCGACCCGCCCGGAGATCCGGATCATCGACTACACCGGTTCGACGTCCTTCGGCGACTGGCTGGAGGCCAACGCCCGCCAGGCGCAGGTCTACACCGAGAAGGCCGGCGTCAACACGGTGATCGTGCACTCCACGGACGACTACAAGGGCATGCTTTCCAACCTGGCGTTCTCGCTGTCCCTGTACAGCGGCCAGATGTGCACCACCCCGCAGAACCTGCTGATCCCGCGGGAGGGCATCCACACCGACCAGGGCCCGAAGACCTTCGACGAGGTCACCGCCGACCTCGCCCGCGCGGTCGACGGCCTGCTCGGCGACGACGCGCGGGCCAACGGGCTGCTGGGCGCCATCGTCAACCCGGACGTCAAGGCCCGTCTGGAGGCCGCGGCGGGCCTCGGCGAGGTCGCCCTCGCCTCGCGGGAGATCACCAACCCGGAGTTCCCGGACGCGGTGGTGCGCACCCCCGTGATCGTCAAGCTGGACGGCGCCAAGCCGGACGCCGAGGCGGCGTACATGAGCGAGTGCTTCGGCCCCGTCTCCTTCGCGGTCGCCGTCGACTCGGCGACCGACGCGGTGGAGCTGCTGCGGCGCACGGTCCGCGAGAAGGGCGCGATGACGGTCGGCGCGTACACCACCGACGGCGATGTGGAGCGGGCCGTCGAGGAGGTGTGCCTGGAGGAGGCCGCCCAGCTGTCCTTCAACCTCACCGGCGGGGTGTTCGTGAACCAGACGGCCGCCTTCTCCGACTTCCACGGCTCGGGCGGCAACCCGGCGGCGAACGCGGCCCTGTGCGACGGCGCCTTCGTGGCCAACCGGTTCCGGGTGGTCGAGGTGCGCCGGCAGGGCTAGGGGGTGAGGCCGTCGGGGGAGCGCGTCCCCCGACGGCCTCTCTCATCGTCTTCTCCCCGGCGGGATTCCCTTTCGGGTTTCTCCCCGTCGGGTTTCGTTTCCCGACGGCGGCGAAGGCTAGTCGGCGGGTGCGCCCGCGGTGGCGCTCCAGTGGTACAGCGTCATCGCCACGCTGGTGGCGAGGTTGTAGCTGGAGACCTGGGGGCGCATCGGCAGCCGCAGCAGATGGTCGGCACGCGCGCGTACCTCCGCCGAGAGACCGGTGCGCTCCGAACCGAACGCGAGGACGGCGTCGTCGGGCAGCTCGGTGCCCCGGATGTCCTCGCCCTCCGGGTCCAGGGCGAACAGCGGGCCGGGCGGCAGCTCGCCGACGCCGAGGCGCTCCACGGCGGTCGCGAAGTGCAGGCCCGCGCCGCCGCGCACCACCGTGGGATGCCAGGGGTCGAGCGTGCCGGTGGTGACCACGCCGGTGGCCCCGAAACCGGCGGCCAGCCGGATCACGGCGCCCGCGTTGCCGAGGTTGCGCGGGTTGTCGAGGACCACCACGGGGGCGGTGCGCGGCATCCGGGCGAGCGCGGCCAGCTGTGCCTCGCGTGAGGGCCGTACGGCGAGCGCGGCGACCCCCGTCGGATGGGGGCGGGCCACGAGCGCGGCGTACGTCTGTTCGGGCACCTCGGTGAGCAGCGCGTCCAGGGTCTCCCGTACGTCCCCGGCCAGTTCCCCGGCCAGGGCGAGCGCGGCCCTCCGGTCGGTGGTGACCGCCACCGGCACCTCGGCGCCGAAGCGCAGCGCGTGCTTGAGGGCGTGGAAACCGTCGAGCAGTACGGCACCGCCGGCGTGCTCACGCCAGCGGATCAACGGGTCGGTCATGCCGTGAACCCTACGCGTCCGGGCGTGCTGTCCTCCGGGGAGCGGGGCGCGGGCACCGTACCGTCCGCGCCGCCGTCCTTGACGAACCGTCCCCGCGCGCGAGCCGCGAGGGCCCCGACCCGGCGCAGGAAGGAGGTCGGCAGGAAGACCGCGTCCGCGGTGATCATCGCCAGCGAGAAGAACGGCAGGCCCAGTACGACCGCGATCACCAAGTGCTCCAGCATCAGGAACACCAGCAGCACGTTCTTGGCCCGCCGGTTGAGCAGGGTGAAGGGGAAGGCGACCTGCACGATGACGGTGCCGTACGCCACGATCATCAGCATGGTGCCGCTGGCGGACAGCAGATCGGCGAGGGCGGGCCAGGGCGAGAAGTAGTCGAGGTGCAGCGGGTAGTAGACGGCGGTGCCGTCCTGCCAGCGCGAGCCCTGGATCTTGTACCAGCCGGCCGTGGCGTAGATCAGGCACGCCTCCGCCATGATCACCACGAGGGCGCCGTTGTGCAGGACGTTGGCGATCACGTCCAGCAGGATCCGCGGCTCGGCCGTACGCGCCAGACGCTGGACCAGCCACCACAGGCCGAGCCCCGCCCACGCCGCCCACAGCAGGACGGGGATCAGCCAGGAGTTGTCGAAAAGCAGACCGGCCGCGGTCACCGTGACCAGCGCGATCCCGAGGAGAGTCCACAGGATGAGGCCGGTCCAGTCGGTGGGGGTCCGGTCGGGGACGGCCAGGCCGGGGGTGGATCGGTCGGTGACGGCCGGATCGGGGGCGGACCGGCCGTCGGCGGCCGGATCGGGGGTGGACCGGCCGTCGGCGGGAATCCGGTCGGCGGGAATTCGCTCGGCGCTCGCCCTGCGCCGCGCGTCGAGGGACCAAACCTGCCCGCAGCGCGTGAACACGAGGTAGATGGCCATCAGGTGCAGCACGTTGTCGCCGCCGTCGCCGACGAAGACGCTGCGGTTCTGGAGCGACAGGACGCCCACCATGAACAGCACCGAGGCCGTACGGGTGCGCCAGCCGAGCAGCAGCGCGGCGCTGGCAAGGATCGCGAGCAGGTAGAAGCACTCGAACCACAGCTGCCCGCTCGACCAGATGAGGGCCGTGAAGGCGTGGTTGTCCATGATCAGCTGCCGGCCCATGTTCCAGCCCCAGGGACCGTCCGGGCCGTACAGCTCCTGGCGGTGGGGGAACTCGCGCAGCAGGAAGAACAGCCAGGTACCGGCGAAGCCGATCCGGATCACGGCGCTCTGGTACGGCCCGAGCGCCGCCTCGGTGACACGGGCGAGCCCGCGCGACAGGGCCTTGGAGAACTGGTTCACCGCACACCTCCGGCGGCCTCGGCGGCGCTCACCGTCCACCAGGGCAGCACGCGGTAGAGGGGCTTGTCGGACACCTGTTCACCGCTCCATGAGGGGGGCTGCACATTGATGGTGCAGGAGCGCATCTGCACCCGCTGTATGACACCGATCCGGCTGGTCGGATCGGTGCGGTACAGGCGCATCACCGCGATCCGGCGCAGGTACTGCTCCGACAGGGCACCGCGCATGCCGACGGGACGGTTGTCCGCGGTGTGCGTCGCGGTGAGGAAGTCCCAGGCGCGGCGCAGTTCGTTCTGCTGGGTGTGGCTGGGCGCCGGGTTGTGCTCGATGGCGGCGCCGTCCTGGGCGGACAGGTCGGTCCAGCCGGTGGTGCGCACACTGCCGTCCTTCATCCGCACCTCGGCGCGCACCTGCACGGCGATGTTCTGTTGCAGCGGATTGGGGGCGAACAGCTTCCAGTTCTGCTCGAACTCCGGGAACACCCATGCCTCGACGGCCTTCTCGTGCTGCTTCGACACCGTGTTCTGCGGCGCGAGGCTCAGGAACACCATCAGCAGATGCACCCCGACGCCGACGGCGACGACGGCGACCGCCAGCGCGGCGACGATCTGGTAGCGGCGGGAGAGGGCGGCGAGACCGCGGCGGACCGGGTCGTGACGCGGAACCGCGCTCTGCGGACGCTCCTCGTGCTCCGGGCACTCCGGGTGCCCCTCGTTCTCCGGGGGCTCCGCGCGCTTCTCGTTCTCCGGGCGCTCCGGGCGCTCCGCGTGCTCCTCGCGCTCCGGTTTCTCAGGGCCTCCCGGATTTTCCGGGGCCTCTGGGTTGTCCGGTACCTCTGGGTTGTCCGGTACCTCTGGTTTCTCCGGGGGACGCGCCCCGGCCGGCCCGTCCGGGCCGCGCGCGGCCCCCGAGTCCTCGTCGTACGCGTCCATTCCGCCCCGTTCCCCAATTCCGGCTCAGTCGTGGGTCGGCCCACCGGGACGGCCCCGCGGAGCCGCCCCATCCGATACGGCCGCCCGGCACAGGCGCCGCACGGTGCACGAGCGCCCATCGCGGCACATGCACGGAACGGTACTCAGCCCCTGCCGCCGAGCGCAGCCCCGGGGGCCGGACCCTCCCGTCTCCGCACGCTTCGTCCACAGACACCGCCCACCCGGAAACCCCTCGCCCGCGGATCCCACCGGTCCGCGCATTCCGCGGGACCGGTCCGCACTTTCGCCGACGGTCCGCGCATCGCATGCGTCGCCGCACTTGTCCACAGGTTCCGCTGTCCACAGGTTCCGCGCGGAGTTTTCCACAGCGGTTGACACTGTCCGGCGGCCCGGCACACCATTGATTCGCACGGACCGAACGATCGGTCGGGACAGTCCCATCGCAGAGCCCGAGGTCAGGGGGATCGCATGGCCACAGCAGCCGCGCAGGGCACGGCCCGCCCGGAGGCGGACGGCGCCCGGAACACCGCCGGGGACGAGGCGGAATACCAGCGCGTCTTCGACGCGGCGGTGGCCGCCGACGAGCGCATCGAGCCACGCGACTGGATGCCCGACGCCTACCGCGCGACCCTGGTCCGCCAGATCGCCCAGCACGCACACTCTGAAATCATCGGGATGCAGCCGGAGGCCAACTGGATCACCCGAGCGCCCTCCCTGCGCCGCAAGGCGATCCTGATGGCCAAGGTCCAGGACGAGGCGGGACACGGCCTGTATCTGTACAGCGCGGCGGAAACCCTCGGCACCGGCCGGGACGAACTGCTCGACAAGCTGCACAGCGGCCGCCAGAAGTACTCCTCGATCTTCAACTACCCCACGCTGACCTGGGCCGACGTCGGCGCGATCGGCTGGCTGGTGGACGGCGCCGCGATCACCAACCAGGTACCGCTGTGCCGCTGCTCCTATGGCCCGTACGCCCGCGCCATGGTCCGGATCTGCAAGGAGGAGTCCTTCCACCAGCGCCAGGGGTACGAGCTGCTGCTCGCCCTGAGCCGGGGCACCCCGGAGCAGCACGCGATGGCCCAGGACGCGGTGGACCGCTGGTGGTGGCCCTCGCTGATGATGTTCGGCCCGCCCGACGACGAGTCCCAGCACTCCGCCCAATCGATGGCCTGGAAGATCAAGCGCCATTCGAACGACGAGCTGCGCCAGCGCTTCGTCGACATCTGCGTCCCCCAGGCCGAATCCCTGGGCCTCACCCTCCCCGACCCCGACCTGAAGTGGAACGAAAAGCGGGGGCACTACGACTTCGGCCCGATCGACTGGACGGAGTTCTGGGAAGTCCTCAAGGGCAACGGCCCGTGCAACGAACAACGCCTGACCCAGCGCAAACGCGCCCATGACGAAGGCGCGTGGGTGCGCGAAGCGGCCGCCGCCCACGCGGCCAAGCACAGCGGCGGCACCGAGGCCGCCGGACACCTGACGACGGGAGCGGAGCGAGCATGAGCACCACCGACTGGCCCCTGTGGGAGGTCTTCGTGCGCTCGCGGCGCGGCCTCTCCCACACCCACGCCGGCAGCCTGCACGCGCCCGACGCCGAGCTGGCGCTGCGCAATGCCCGCGATCTGTACACCCGCCGCGGCGAGGGCGTCTCCATCTGGGTCGTCCCGGCCACCGCGATCACCGCGTCCTCGCCGGACGAGAAGGACCCCTTCTTCGAGCCGGCCGCCGACAAGCCGTACCGGCACCCGACCTTCTACGAGATCCCGGAAGGGGTGAAGCACCTGTGACCGCCACCGGCCCCGCCACCGTCCCGGTGACCGCCGCGCTCGCGCTCGGCGACGACGCCCTGGTGCTCTCCCACCGCCTGGGGGAGTGGGCCGGGCACGCCCCCGCCCTGGAGGAGGAGGTCGCCCTCGCCAACATCGCCCTCGACCTGCTCGGCCAGGCCCGCGTGCTGCTGTCCCTGGCCGGCGACGAGGACGAACTGGCCTTCCTGCGCGAGGAGCGGTCCTTCCGCAACCTCCAGCTGGTCGAGCAGCCGAACGGCGACTTCGCCCACACCATCGCCCGCCAGCTGTACTTCTCCACCTACCAGCACCTGCTGCACGCCGAACTCGCCACCGGAGACGGCCCGTTCGCGCCGCTGGCCGCGAAGGCGGTCAAGGAGGTCGCCTACCACCGCGACCACGCCGAACAGTGGACCCTGCGCCTCGGCGACGGCACCGGGACCAGCCATGAGCGGATGCTCCGCGCCTGTGACGCGCTGTGGCGGTTCACCGGGGAGATGTTCCAGCCCGTGGAGGGACTGGACGTCGACTGGGCGGACCTGGAGTCCCGCTGGCTGGAATCGGTCACGCGCGTACTCGGCCGGGCCACCCTCACCGTCCCCGAGGGGCCCCGCACCGGAGCCTGGTCGGCGGGCGCCGGCCGCCAGGGCATCCACACCGAGTCCTTCGGCCGGATGCTCGCCGAGATGCAGCATCTGCACCGCAGTCATCCGGGGGCGTCATGGTGACCGCCACCGCCCTGGAGGCGGAACTCCTGGAGCTGGCCGGTTCGGTCCCCGACCCCGAGCTTCCGGTGCTGACGCTCCATGAGCTGGGCGTGGTGCGCGCGCTGCGCCTGCACGGCCCCGAGGCCGCCGAGGTCGACCTGACCCCGACCTACACCGGCTGCCCGGCCATCGAGGCGATGTCCCTCGACATCGAACGGGTCCTGCGGGAACACGGCCTGCGCGAAATCTCGGTGCGTACGGTACTCACGCCCGCCTGGTCGACCGACGACATCACCCCCGAAGGCCGCCGCAAACTGCGGGAGTTCGGCATAGCTCCCCCGAGGACCCGCAAGACCTCTGGCCCTGTACCACTGGCCCTGGGCCCGACCCGCACCGGCGACACCGCGACCACCGGGGCCGTCGGCACCACCGAGGCCGAGCCCGTCCACTGCCCGCACTGCGGCTCGGCCGACACCGAGCTGCTGAGCAGGTTCTCCTCCACCGCGTGCAAGGCGCTGCGCCGCTGCCTGTCCTGCCGCGAACCGTTCGACCACTTCAAGGAGTTGTGATGGCGCGCTTCCACCCGCTCCAGGTGGCCGCGGTCGACCGGCTCACCGACGACTCCGTCGCCCTCACCCTCACCGTCCCCCCCGAGCTGCGCGCCGAGTACCGGCACGCACCCGGCCAGCACCTCGCACTGCGCCGCCGGGTGGACGGCACGGAGGTGCGGCGCACCTACTCGATCTGCTCCCCCGCGCCCGCCCCGGACGGCGAGGGCCCGAGCAGCCTGCGCGTAGGGGTGCGGCTGGTGGAGGGCGGCGCCTTCTCCACCTACGCGCTGAAGGAGATCAACCTCGGGGACGAACTGGAGGTGATGACCCCCGCCGGCCGCTTCACCCTGGAACCCGCGCCGGGCCTGTACGCGGCGATCGTCGGCGGCAGCGGCATCACCCCGGTGCTGTCCATCGTCTCCACCCTGCTGGCGCGGGAGCCGGAGGCCCGGTTCTGTCTGATCAGGAGTGACCGTACGGCGGCGTCCACGATGTTCCTGGAGGAGGTCGCCGACCTCAAGGACCGCTACCCCGAGCGGCTTCAGCTGGTGACCGTGCTCTCCCGCGAGGAGCAGCAGGCGGGCCTGCCCTCCGGCCGGCTCGACCAGCCGCGTCTCAGCCAACTCCTGCCCGCGCTGCTGCCGTTGGAGCGGGTGGCGGGATGGTTCCTGTGCGGACCCTACGGACTGGTACAGGGCGCCGAGGGGGCGCTGCGCGGCCTGGGCGTGGACCGCGCCCGGATCCACCAGGAGATCTTCCACGTGGACTCGGGACCTACCGCGGCGGGCACCGCGCCGGGGGCCGCGCACAGCACGGTCACCGCACGGCTCGACGGACGCGGCGGCACCTGGCCGGCGCAGGAGGGCGAGTCCCTGCTCGACACCGTCCTGCGCAACCGACCCGACGCGCCCTACGCCTGCAAGGGCGGCGTCTGCGGCACCTGCCGGGCCTTCCTCGTCTCCGGCGAGGTCCGCATGGACCGCAACTTCGCCCTGGAAGAGGAGGAGACGGACGCCGGGTACGTACTGGCCTGCCAGTCCCATCCGCTGACCGAACAGGTGGAGCTGGACTTCGACCGCTGAGGACGCACCACGGAACGCACCGGGGCTTCGGCGCGGACAACCCGACTACCCCCGCATCGCTACGACGCCGAGGGCCAAGCGCCTGGAACCGGCGCTCAGCCGCACGCGAGCGGTCCGCGGGCGAAGGGGACGAGCGGAGCCAGTGGGCTAGAGGACGTGGCCGGGACGGCCGTCGTCGGTGATCACCGGGCGGCCCGCGGCGGCCCAGGACTGCATGCCGCCGTCGATGTTCACCGCGTCGATGCCCTGCTGCACCAGATACATGGTGACCTGGGCGGACCGGCCGCCGGAGCGGCAGATCACGTGAACGCGGCCGTCCTGCGGGGCGGCCTCGGTCAGCTCTCCGTACCGGGCCACGAACTCACTGGTCGGGATGTGCAGCGCTCCCTCGGCGTGGCCCGCCTGCCACTCGTCGTCCTCGCGGACGTCCAGCAGGAAGTCGTCGTCCTTGAGGTCCGTGACACCGACGGTGGGCACACCAGCTCCGAAATTCATGCCTCCGACGCTACCCGACGACGGACGCGGTTCAGTCCTGCGCCAGCAGGGCCGTCAGTTCCTCCTCACGCCGGGTGATGTCGGCGCGGAGCTTGTCGGCGATCTCGTCCAGCAGCGCGTCGGGGTCGTCCGGGGCGAGGCGGAGCATGCCGGCGATGGCGCCGTCCTCCAGTTCGCGGGCGACCAGGTTGAGCAGCTCCTTGCGCTGGGAGAGCCATTCGAGGCGGGCGTACAGCTCCTCGGCGGGGCTCGGGCGCCGCTCGGGCGGTACCGGTCCCGCCGCCCATTCCTCGGCCAGTTCCTTCAGCAGGGCCTCGTCACCGCGGGCGTAGGCGGCATTGACGCGGGTGATGAACTCCTCGCGCCGGGTGCGCTCGTCCTCCTCCTGCGCCAGGTCGGGGTGGGCCTTGCGGGCGAGGTCGCGGTACAGCTTGCGGGCCTCCTCGCTGGGCCGTACCCGCTCCGGGGGGCGTACCGCCTGGTCGGTGAGCATGGCGGCGGCCTCGGGATAGAGGCCGTGGCCGTCCATCCAGCCGTGCATCAGCTCCTCGACGCCGGGGATCGGCAGAACGTTGGCGCGGGCCTCCTGGGCGCGGCGCACATCCTCCGGGTCACCGGTGCGGGCGGCCGTCGCCTCGGCGATCTCGGCATCCAGTTCCTCAAGGCGCAGGTAGAGCGGGCCGAGACGCTGTTCGTGCAGCCGGGAGAAGTTCTCGACCTCGACGCGGAAGGTCTCCACGGCGATCTCGTACTCGATCAACGCCTGCTCGGCGGCCCGCACGGCCTTCTCGAGCCGCGCCTCGGGGCGGGGGGCGTGGGGTTGTTCGGCTTCCGGGGTGCTCACCCGCCCAGCGTAGTCGCTGCGCTCGGCGTGAAGCCGGGACGGAGGGGGGCGGCCGGGTCGGAGCCGGATTCGTGGGGTGGGCGGGGTGCGGGGGCGGAACGGCGTGGGAGAGGTGGGCCGGTTGACGGGTGCGGGTTCGTGGTGGCCAGTCGCTCGTTTCCCCACACCTCGGGGGCGCCCCCCTCCCCCTCCCCCCTCCCTCCCTCCCCTCCCCACACCTGCCCACACCTGCCCCCGCCCCCCCTACACGCCCAGCTCCGCCGCTATCCGTCCCGCCCGTATCGCCGTGAGCAGGGTCGCGTGGTCGGACTCCGTGAGGTCCGCGTAGGTCAGGGCGAAGGTGGCGATGGCGTTGTCCAGGTCCTCGTTCTTGCCGCAGTAGCCGGCGATCAGGCGCGGGTCCGCGCTGTGGGAGTGGGCGCGGGCCAGCAGGGCGCCGGTCATGCGGGCGTAGTCGTCGAGCTGGTCGGCGGCGAGGGCGGCCGGGTCGACGCTGCCCTTGCGGTTGCGGAACTGCCGTACCTGGAAAGGCAGTCCGTTGACCGTGGTCCAGCCGAGCAGGGTGTCGCTGACCACCTGCATCCGCTGCTGCCCGCGCACGACCCGGCGTCCTTCGTGCGCGACCGGCGGGGTCGCGAAGCCGGCGGTGGCCAGGTGCGGGAGCAGCGCGGAGGGGCGGGCCTCCTTCACCTGGAGGACCAGCGGATGCTCGCGGTGGTCGAGGAGCAGGACCACGTACGAGCGGGTGCCGACGCTGCCGGTGCCGACCACGCGGAAGGCCACGTCGTGCACCGTGTACCGGGCGAGCAGGGGATGGCGGTCCTCGGGCAGGGTCGTCAGGTACTGCTCCAGGGACGCGGCGACCGCGGCGGCCTCGGCGTCCGGTATCCGGCGCAGCACCGGCGGGGCGTCGGTGAAGCGCCGCCCGCCGTCCGGGTGCGGTTCGGTCGACTTCGCCGCGAACCGGCCACTGGTGTTGGCCCGCGCCTTCTCCGAGACCCGTTGCAGGGTGCCGAGCAGGTCGTGGGCGTCGGCGTGGGAGACCAACTCCTCGTCCGCGATGGCGTTCCACGCGTCCAGCGCCGGGAGCTTCGCCAGCAGCCGCATGGTGTGGCGGTAGGCGCCGGCCGCGTCGCGCGCCGCGGCACGGCAGGTGTCCTCGTCGGCACCGGCCTCGCGGCCGGCCAGCACCAGGGAGGTGGCGAGCCGCTTCAGGTCCCACTCCCAGGGGCCGTGCACGGTCTCGTCGAAGTCGTTGAGGTCGATGACGAGGCCGCCGCGGGCGTCGCCGTACAGCCCGAAGTTGGCGGCGTGCGCGTCGCCGCAGAGCTGTGCGCCTATCCCGGTCACGGGGGTGCGGGCCAGGTCGTACGCCATGAGTCCGGCGGAACCCCGCAGGAAGGCGAAGGGGGTGGCCGCCATCCGGCCCACGCGGATCGGGGTCAGCTCCGCTATCCGGCCGGCGTTGGACTCGATGACGGCACGCACCGCGTCCGGGCGGGCGGCGTCCGGTTCGAAGGTGGCATGGGCGCTGCGCGGGACGCTTGTCCGCAGTGCCTTGCCCTCCTCCTTGGGCGAGCCCTGCCGGGGCCACGCGGCGAACCCGCGCACCCGTGGCAGCCTGCGCGCTCCGTCCTCGGGCCGCTTCCCCAGCTCCCCGCGCTCCTCCTGCCGCGGCTCACTCATCACGCCCGCACCGCTCCCGGTCACAGCGACCGCCTCCCCCGTACGCATCGAGACGAACATCAACTCGGCACGACCGTACAACCGGTGCGGGAAACCGCGTCAGCTCCTGTGGACAACCCGGCGGCTGTGGATAACTCACGCGTGCCGGGCCGCGCCCGCCCGTCACGGAGAAGTCCGAGAAGTCCGAGAAGTCCGGTGCGCCGGCGGCCGGTTCACCGTTCCGCCGGTGCCTCTCCCGTCTCCCCGCCCAGGTTCTCCGCGAGTTGGAACAGCGCGGGCAGGGCGTTCCCGATGGCTTCGCGGGCGTCGTCGTCCAGGGCGCCGAGTGCGGCGTCGATGCGGCGTTCGTGCGCTGTGGTCCAGGCCGCGAGCTTTTCGCGGCCGGCGTCGGTGAGGGTGACGACGGAGGCCCGGCGGTCGGCGGCGTCGACGTCCCGCGCCACCAGTCCCGCGCTGATCATCTGACCGATCAGCCCGCTGACCGTGCTCGGCGCCAGCCGTCGGCGCGCGGCGAGGTCGCTGATCCGTGCGGGGGAGTGCTCCCCGAGCACCTGGAGCAGTTCGACCTGCGCCATGGGGAGGGTCTCCCACGGGTAGTCGGTGCGGATCGAGGAGCGCAGCGCGCGGCGCAGCCGGGTGACGGCCTCGGTGAGCAGACGGGCCTCGGGAGCCCCTGTGGCCGGGCCGGGCCGCGTCTCACCGGCCGGGCCGGTCCGCGTCTGGGCGGCGGGACCGGGCGCGGAGACGTCGGGGCGTGGCTGCGCGGACATGCGGAAAGCCTAGCCGGGCGGCATCCGGAGACGGCCGGTCCGTCCGGGGCTCGGACACCCCCGACGCCGGCCGCCAGGGGACGGGGCTCACCAGGGGACGGGGGCTCACCAGGGGGCGGGGGCTCACCGGGGGGCGTAAGACGGGGCCTCTCATCGGAGGTCTCCGGGGCCACCTGGAGTGAAGGCGCTCCGGGTCATTCAGGGAGAGGCTTCTCGGGGCGCGCCCCCTCCCCCGCTCCGAACCAAGCCGCCCCGACCGCCACCACCGACGCCGCCACCAGGACCACCGCGGCGGCCTCCTGGCTCCCGTCCCGCCCGGCCGCCGCCGCGCCGCCCCCCACCTGCACCGCGAGCGTGACCAGCGCGACTCCGAGCGCCGTGCCCAGCCCCCGTGTCATGTTCACCAGCCCGCCGCCCGTCCCGGAGGACCGCGCGGGTATCGCGCCCATGATCAGCGCGTTGTTGGCCGGGGTGAACATCCCCAGCCCCAGCCCGGTCACCGCGAGCAGCGGCACCAGCTCGCCGATCCCCGGCGGCACGACCAGCAGCGCGGCCATGGCGGCGGTGAATACTCCCGCCCCGGCCAGGCACCGCCCCCGGTCCGGAAGGCCGCGCGGCAGCACCCGGTCGCCCCCGGTCGCGGCCAGCGCGAACCCGGCCGGCAGCGCGGTGAGCACCAGCCCCGCGGTCAGCTCGGAGGCGCCGCGCGCGGTGAGTACGACCGGCACCAGCACCAGCGGCCCGAACAGCACCAGGTAGCCGCTCAGGGCGCCCACCAGGCCGTACGCCACCGCCCGTACCCGCAGCAGGGCGAGGTCGAGCAGGGGCGCGGCGGCCTGCCGCTGGCGCCGTACGAAGGCCCATCCCGCGACGGCCGCGACCACGAACAGCGCGGCCACTCCCCAGCCGGGCACCGGCAGCCCGGAGGCGGCGGAGACGCCCATCAGGGTCCCGGTGGTGGCCGTGGCGAGCAGCAGGAGTCCCGGCCCGTCGAAGCGGGTGACCTGGGTGCGGGCGCGGGTGCGGGGCAGCAGATAGTGGCCGCCGACGAGCGCGACGACGCCGACGGGCACGTTCACCCAGAACACCCAGCGCCAGCCCAGGGTCGACACCAGGGCGCCCCCGACCGTCGGTCCCAGGGCCAGCCCCAGGGCCTGCGCGGCGGCCTGCACCCCGAGCGCGCCGCGCATCCGCTCGCGGGGCGCGCTGGTGGTCACCAGCGCCACGCTGTTGGCCTGCATCATGGCCGCGCCGGCCGCCTGGACCACGCGGAACGCCACGAGGGCCGCCAGCGAGGGCGCGAAGCCGCAGGCCGCGGAGGCGAGGGTGAAGACGGCGAAGCCGTAGAGGTAGAGCAGTTTTCGGCCGTGTGCGTCGGCCAGTCGTCCCGCGGGCACCAGCAGCGCCACGAGGGCCAGCAGATAGGCCAGCGAAACCCATTCGACGGCCGCGAGCGAGGCGTGGAAATCGGTGCGCAGACCGCCGTAGGTGAGCGTGACGATGCTGGCGTCGAGCTGGCCCATGAAGGCGCCGAAGCACACCGCGGCCACGGCCAGCCACCAGCTGTTCGGCCGTGCGCGGACCGCCTCGGGGCGGGCCCGCTCGGAGGTGAGCAGGGCGAGCCCGCGGCGTAGGGACGGATGCGGTCGCGTGTCGGTGCCCATACCCCCAGATTACATCGGTCACCGAAATACTTGGCTAGCGTTCTATTTCGATCACGGCAACGGGAGCCGCCCGTCTCGTTCGGCGAACGCACCGGGAAACGGCTTCCTGCACGCACCCCAGGAACCCCGGAACCCTCGGCATCGCCGGTCTGGCCGCATTCACCCTCATCCAAGGTTCCAGCCAGGACGCCGGGCCATCCGCCGCCACCGACACGGAGAAGGCGACAGCGCCCGTCCTGCACGGCTGAGACAGGCATGGACGCTCAGAGGGAACACCGCCACCAGCCTGGGGAGTTCGAAGCGAGCCGTCAGCAGCTGGACGCGATCGGCTCCTGGGTGCTCTCCGGAGCGCACCTGGTCGAGTACGTGAGACTTTTCCCGGGCTGCCCGCGACAGCGCGCGCGGCCGCCCGCGAACGCCTCGACGCCCAGTTCAAGCCCGACTTCGAGGAGATGCAGCGGTTCTTCTCGGTGCAAGCGAAGGCGCTCTACCCGGACGCGCAGATCACCGCCGTCCAGGCGACCTTCAAGAACCGCCCCATGGTTCCGTTCTCGGCGCGGTACGAGACGCCCAGGCCGAAGCGGCACGAACGGGGAATTCTGGCGACGTCGTGGCTGACCTGCGTACCGGAGGTGGCGGAATGACCGGGGTCTTCGCCCTGCTGGGCAGGGGATGGCGCAAGGTCGCGGCTCGGCTGACCGATGTACTGGTGCGGTTCGCGAGCAGGAGGCACCGGCTGATCGGCGTGGCCATCCTCCGTGTCGTCATCGGCTTCGCCACCGTTCTGTACTGCCTGTCCGACTACTCGAAGCGGCGCTTCCTGTGGGGGCCGGACTCCTACGACTCGATCTCCACGGCGAAGGCCGCCCTGCCGCGCTGGAACTTCTCGATCTTCCTATGGAGTCATTCCACGCTCTGGTTCGAGATCGTCTTCCACGCCGCGATCCTGGTCGCCCTGGCCTTCATGATCTTCGGCGGCCGGGTGCTCACCCTGGTGCAGGCCGTGATGATGTGGTCGCTGCACAACCGCAACCAGGACGTCCTGGAGGGCGGTGGCAACCTCGCCCAGATCCTCATCCTGTTCATGGTCTTCACCGTCTCCAACGCCTACTTCGCGCCCGGCGCGAAGCAGCGGCGCGCACGGATGCGGGAACAGGAACAGCCGACGGTCCCCACCGTGCTGCACAACCTGGCCGCCTTTCTCATCGTCTTCCAGACCGCGGTGCTGTACTTCGCCGCCGGCTACTGGAAGATCACGGGGAAGATGTGGCAGGACGGCGTTGCCATGTACTACATCAGCCGGATCACCGGTTTCGAGATGTCGTCGGCCTATGCGCATCTCATGAACAACGCGTTCGTGGGCACCGCCGTGTGCTACTTCACGATCTTCATCGAACTCGCGCTGCCCTTCGCCATCCTCTCCGCCCGCCCATGGGTCCGGAAGGCCAACACCGTGGCCCTGG
Organism: Streptomyces sp. NPDC043952; assembly: GCF_056435325.1. NCBI lineage: Bacteria > Bacillati > Actinomycetota > Actinomycetes > Kitasatosporales > Streptomycetaceae > Streptomyces > Streptomyces sp. NPDC043952. The sequence goes on along the minus strand of NZ_JBWKES010000006.1, from coordinate 168,877 downwards.
AGGGCCTGCATCTGGGCATCATGGCCTTCATGGGCCTCATCTGCTTCGGCCTGCTGATGATCGGCGCGGACTGCACCTGCCTGCGTGACGACGACTACCAGTCGCTCGCCCGGCGCTTCCGGTCCGTCAAGGACCGGCTGAAGCAACGCCGTTGGGCACCGCTGCCCACCGGCGGAATGACCCCCGTGGCCATGGTGGCCGGACAGGACGGTGTGGCCGATGCGTGACACGACCGGGGAACCGGCGACGCCCCGCCAGGCGGGGCGGCCGGACTACGGGCCGGCAGCTGCCGCGGCGCAAGCCCTGTACCGCTTCCTCACCGCCGAGGCCGCCGACCGGGAGCATCTCGCGCCGCGCGTGGTCGCCGCCGTGGGCCGCGGGCCGCGCACGGCTCGACGAGATCGTGGACGCCACGCTCGCGCGCATCGGAGACGTCACCGGCATACGCGACAGCCGCGACGGCCTGGTGATCGAGGGCACCACCGGCCGAGCCCTCGCCTTCGCCGTCAGCCAGGACGGCCAGCGACTCGACGAGTTCCTGATCCAACCGGGGGCGTACCGGCCACCGCGCCTGCGCATCCCGCCGGAGGTACGCGGAGCGTTCGCGTGGAGCGTCCTGACACTGTTGCTCGTCCTGCGCATCGCAGCGTGCTGGGATGCGCCCTCCCGCATCGTCTGGTGCGGGCGGGCGCTCATGGTGGCGGCCGGCTACGTGGCCCTGGAGGGCCGGTTCACCCCCGCTCGGCTTCCGTGGTGGATCCGCCGGCCCGTGGAGGCCGGGGCGCTCGTCGCCCTCGCCTCCGCGTGGCGTCTGGCCGGGCTGCCCGTCTCCGGTGGCAATGCCGCCGAACCCGTCGTGGGCCTCGTCCTGGTCGGCGTCTTCTGCGCGTTGCTCGTCCGGGCACGACGCCACCGCTGGGGAACAGCCGTCTCCCGCCCCCTCGTGTTCCCCCTGCGGGGCGGCAGTTGGTACATCGCGCAGGGCGGAGGGCGCGGCCTCAACCACCATTTCGCCTTCACCGAACAGCGGGGTGCCCTGGACATCATCCAGGTCGGCCCCGGCGGCAGCCGGTCGCGGAACCGCGCCAAGGGCGTGTCCGGCAGGAACGAGAGCTACCTCGTCTACGGGAAGCCTGTGCACGCGCCCTGCGACGGCACCGTCGTCTCCGCCGCCGACCACATCGCCGATCAGGAACCCGGCCTCATCCGCTACCAGCCCCTGTACGGCAACCACGTGTGAATCGACACGGGCTCCGAGATCGTGAAGCTGGCTCATCTGCGCCCCGGCACCGTGACCGTGGCCAAGGGCGACACCGTGCGCGCCGGGCAGGTGCTCGGCCAGATCGGCAACTCGGGCAACAGCACCGAGCCGCACCTGCACATCCACGCCGAGCGCGACGGCATCGGCCTCGACCTGGAATTCGAAGGAGTCTCGGGCCCGCTGTGCCGGGGCCGGACCATCCGCACGTAGCACCCCGTTCCTGAGCGGCCGGCGTCCGGTACGGCGAGAAGCCCCGTTCGTGCCGGACTGCTCTGCGCTGCGCGCCCTCCGGCGCTCCCACACCAGAAGGTCCGTATACGTGTCCCTGCATGCCCTCATACGCCCGCCACGTCATCTGCGCCGCCGGTCCCTGGTCGCAGCGGCCTGCGCCGCGCTGCTCGGCACCGCCGGGTTCCTGCCCGCGGCCCACGCGGCCGACCGGCATCCGCTGACGGGATCCCGGCCCGCGTTCGCGACGCCTGCCACCGACTCCGGCCCGGTGCCCGGCGATCGGCACATCGATGCGCGGGTCTACCTCGGCTCCCGTGACCCGCAAGGGCTCGTGGCGCTCCTGCGTGACATCACCGATCCCCGCAGCCCGCACTACCGGCCCTACCTCACCCCGGCCGAGTACCAGCGGCGCTTCGGCCCGACCACTCATCAGGTCCGCGCCGTGACCGCCTGGTTGCCTGGGTCCGGGTTCACCGTCACCGGCCGCACCTCCCACTACCTGGCCATCGAGGGTCCCGCCCGCGCCGTCCAGCGGGCCTTCGGTACGGGGCTGCACAGCTACCGCACCGGCCGCGGTACGAGCGACGCCCCCACCGGCGACCTCAGTGTGCCCGCCTCCCTCGGCGCCACCGTGCTCGGCGTGTCCGGCCTGTCGGCCCCTGGCGCGGCCCACCCGCTGTCCACTCCGTCGCCCGCCCTGAACGTACCCGCGGACGGCGCCGTCTGCTCCGGGCACTTCGGTGAGAAGCCCGCCACCGACATGCCCAAGGCGTACGGCAGGACCTCCACCTACGCGCCCTGCCCCTACACCCCCGCCCAGCTGCGCCACGCCTACGGGGCCGGCACCAAGGGCGCCAGCGGGCACGGCTCCACCATCGCCATCGTCGATGCCTACGGATCGCCGGACGTGGCCGCGGACTCCGATCGCTACACCCGCGCCACCGGCGACCGTCGCTTCCGGCCGGGCCAGTACCGCCAGCATGTGACGCCCGCCGACTGGCATGTCGGCGTCGCCCCCGCGCCCCCGCGCACCTGGGCCGGCGAACAAGCGCTCGACGTGGACCTCGCCCACGGCCTGGCCCCGGACGCGAACATCCTGTACGTCGGCGCGAACTCCTGCCTCGACAACGACCTGATGGACGCCGAGTCGTACATCATCGACGGCCGCCGGGCGGACGTCATCTCCAACTCCTGGGCGGAGATCATCCACTCCAGCCCCGGCCACCTCACACCCGCGCTGGTGGCGTCGTGGAACCTGCTGTTCGAGCAAGCCGCCGCCGAAGGCATCGGTGTCCACTTCGCGGCGGGCGACTGCGGCGACTCCTCGCCCCGGGCAGCTCAGACCGGCGTCAACTGCGACCCGAAGACCACCCGCGCCCAGGCCGACTTCCCCAGCGGCTCCCCGTGGGTGACCTCGGTCGGCGGCACCACCCTCGCCCTCGACCGGCACGGCGACTACGCCTGGGAGACCAGCATGGGCGACGAGTTGTCCATCCGCACCGACACGGGCAAGGGACCCTGGGGGCCCATCCCCGGCGTCTTCGCCTTCGGCGGCGGAGGAGGCGCGAGCGACTTCCCGCAGCCCTGGTACCAGCGCGGCCGCGGCACCGGCGACACCGGGCACCGGGCGACACCCGACGTCGCGATGGAGGGTGACGGGGCACTGCCCGTACTGGTCGGGTTCACCGACGCGGGAACCTTCCACCTCATCGGATCCGGCGGCACCTCCGCGGCGGCGCCCGCCTTCGCTGCCGTCCAAGCCGACGCACAACAGGCCTCCGGGCACCGGATCGGCTTCGCCAACCCGCTCCTGTACGCACTCTCCGGCTCCCGCCCCCAGACCTTCCACGACGTCACCGACCGGCCCGCGCACGCCGGATCCTCGCCCCTCACCGTGGTCCGCGACGAGGGCCCCGACACCGACACCTCCACCGGCGCCCAGCGCTACATCCTCTACACGCTCGGCCATGACTTCGGCCTGCCCGCGCACCACGGCTACGACGACGCCACGGGCCTGGGGTCCCCCGCGCCGGGATACCTGCGCTGGTTCCAGCACACCAAGGGCGCCCTGCGGTGACCGCCGACGCCATCGTCGTGGGAGCAGGGCCGAACGGCCTCGCGGGCGCCGTCACGCTCGCCCGGGCGGGCCTCTCCGTGACCGTCCTGGAAGCCGCCACCACCATCGGCGGCGGGACGCGCAGCAGCGAGCTCACCGTGCCCGGCCTGCTCCACGACCATTGCGCCGCGGTGCATCCCATGGCTGTCGCATCGCCCTACCTGCGCACTCTCGGCCTCGAACGCCACGGGCTGCGCTGGGAGCACACCGAGACCGCCCTCGCCCACCCCCTCGACGGCGGCCGCGCGGCCGTGCTCCAGCGCGAGCTGGCCGCGACCGTGCGGGGTCTCGGCGTCGACGGCCCGGCCTGGCGTCGTCTGTTCTCACCCCTGACCGCCCGCTACGACGCTCTGAGCGAAGACCTCATGGGCCCCTTGGCGCGGCTGCCCCGTCACCCCGTCCTGACGGGCAGGTTCGGGCTTCTGGCGGCCCAACCCGCGCAGTGGACCCTGCGCCGATGGCGGGGCCAGGCGGCCCGTGCCCTGTTCGCGGGGATCGCCGCCCACGCGCTGCAACCGCTCGCCGCCCCCGGCAGCTCCGCCATCGGACTCATGCTCACCGCCGCCGCGCACCGGCACGGCTGGCCCGTCGCCCGCGGGGGCTCTCAGGCCATCGCCGACGCGCTCGCCGCCCGTCTCGTCGAACTCGGCGGCACCATCGAAACGGGCACCCCCGTCCGTTCCCTGCGAGACCTTCCCCCCGCCCGCACCATCCTGCTCGACCTGGCTCCCCACGCGGCGGCGCGGGTGTGCGGTCCGCGTCTTCCCGCCCGCGTCCGACGCGCCTACACCCGCTACCGGCACGGGCCCGCCGCGTACAAGGTGGACCTGGCGGTGGAGGGAGGCGTGCCATGGCGCGCCGAGGTGTGCCGCACGGCGGGCACCGTCCACCTCGGCGGCACCGCGGAGGAGATCGCGGAGGCCGAACAGGCGGTGTCCCGCGGGCGGATGCCACAAAGCCCCTTCGTACTGGTCGCCCAGCAGCACCTCGCCGACTCCGGGCGTTCGGCCGGCGACATCCATCCCGTGTGGGCATATGCGCACGTCCCGCACGGCTACGACGGCGACGCGACGGCCGCCGTCCTGGACCGGATCGAGCAGTACGCCCCCGGACTGCTCGACCGCGTCGTCGGCCTGTCCGCCCGCACCCCGGCCCAGCTGGCGGCGTACAACCCCAACTACGTCGGCGGAGACATCCTCACCGGCGCCAACTCCCTCGTCTCGCTCGCATTCCGCCCGCGCCCGGCCCTCGACCCGTACGCGACGGGCATCCCCGGCGTCTACCTGTGCTCGGCGGCGACGCCACCGGGCGCGGGCGTGCACGGCATGTGCGGCCACAACGCCGCGAGCTCGGCACTGCGAGAACTCGGCCGGGACCCTCTACGAACAATCCGGCCACAGGCATGAGACCTTCCTCACAGAGAGCAGAGGCCGGAAACGAATGCCACAGCACACGCAAACAAGAATGGGCGGCATCGCCATCGCGATGCCGCCCATTCCCTCTGTGCGCGAGGGGGGAGTTGAACCCCCACGCCCTTGCGGGCACTGGAACCTGAATCCAGCGCGTCTGCCTATTCCGCCACCCGCGCATTGGGTGTGTCTTCCGGCTTCGGCCCTTTCGGGCTGGCCCCTTCCGACATGCAGAACATTAGCACGTCGTACGGGGTGGGTTCACATCCCTTTCCCGGGCCCCCTGACCAGCCCCTCACCGCACAACCCACCGCGCCTCACCGACAACCCACCGCGACCCACCGCACAACCCACCGCCCACCGCGCGCCCGACCCGAATCCGGACCCGGACCCCACCGCCGCGTCCCGCCCCGTCCCGCCGCGCCCGCCCCTGCGCACCGTGACCGTCCCCACACCCGTGACCATCCGCACAGCGCACGGCCGTTTCACCGCGTATCAAGGAGTCCTGGTTCACGTATCAACCTCGTACCGGTCCCGGTCATCTCCCCAGGAGAGGGGCGGGGGCGGGGCCGGGTGCGGGACACTGGTCTTCGCCCGGCTCTACGATCCATGCCGGGGAGGAGTTCCAAGCGGAGCCGCTGGGGGAACCGGCTGTTTGCCGGGGGCGTGGATACGATCAGTAAGCAGTACCGGCGGTACCGGCAAGGCAACGCACAGAGCACCACAGGCAGCACCACACGCAGCACACGCACCACAGAGCAGGACAAGGAACCGACAAGGGACGGAGGAGGTGCCCCATGGGAGTCCTGAAGAAGTTCGAGCAGCGTCTCGAAGGTCTGGTGAACGGCACCTTCGCCAAGGTCTTCAAGTCCGAGGTCCAGCCCGTGGAGATCGCCGGCGCGCTCCAGCGCGAGTGCGACAACAACGCGACGATCTGGAACCGCGACCGCACCGTCGTACCCAACGACTTCATCGTGGAGCTCAGCGCGCCCGACTACGAGCGTCTCAGCCCCTACTCCGGCCAGCTCGGCGACGAGCTGGCCGGCATGGTGCGCGACTACGCGAAGCAGCAGCGCTACACCTTCATGGGCCCGATCAAGGTGAACCTGGAGAAGGCCGAGGACCTGGACACCGGGCTGTACCGGGTGCGCTCGCGCACCCTCGCCTCCTCCAGCGACCAGCAGGCCCCCGCGCACGGACCGGGCCCCGCCGCGGCTCCGGGCCGGCCGGGCGGGGCCGGAGCCGGCGCACCGGGCCAGGGCGGTTACGGCTATCCGCCCGCCATGCCCGCCGGCGCGCCCCCCATGCCCGCCGCCCCGCCGCCCGGCACCCGCCCCGGCGGCTACGGCTACCCGCAGCCCGCCACCCAGCGCCCCGCGGCCGCCCCGATGAGCGGCGGACGCACCCGCTACTGGATCGAGATCAACGGCACCCGCCACCAGATCTCCCGCGCCACCCTGGTGCTGGGCCGCAGCACCGAGGCCGACGTACGGATCGACGACCCCGGCGTCTCCCGCCGGCACTGCGAGATCCGCACCGGTTCGCCCTCCACGATCCAGGACCTCGGTTCCACCAACGGCATCGTGGTGGACGGGCAGCACACCACCCGCGCTACGCTCCGCGACGGCTCGCGGATCGTCGTGGGCAGCACCACCGTTATCTATAGGCAAGCCGAAGGGTGAAGCGGGGGCAATGTCAGAGCTGACCCTCACGGTCATGCGGCTGGGTTTCCTGGCCGTACTGTGGCTGTTCGTGATCGTGGCCGTGCAGGTCATCCGCAGCGACCTGTTCGGTACGCGCGTCACCCAGCGCGGATCGCGTAGGGAGGCCGGGCGGGCGGCCCAGCCCGCGGGCGGCCGCCAGGCCCGGCAGCAGGCCGCGCCCCCGCAGCAGCGCGGCCAGCAGGCCGCCGGCGGCGGCCGGCGCGGGCGCAACACCCCCAGCAAGCTCGTCGTGACCGAGGGCACACTGGCCGGCACCACCGTCGCGCTCCAGGGCCAGACCATCACGCTGGGCCGGGCGCACGACTCCACCATCGTGCTGGACGACGACTACGCCTCCAGCCGCCATGCCAGGATCTACCCCGACCGCGACGGCCAGTGGATCGTCGAGGACCTGGGGTCGACCAACGGCACCTACCTGGACCGGTCCCGGCTGACGACCCCCACGCCGATCTCGCTGGGCGCGCCGATCCGCATCGGCAAGACCGTCATCGAGCTGCGGAAGTAGTGCTACATCATGAGTGAGCGCGAGCGGAGCGAGCACGCGGCGGGGGACCGTCTTCCGGTCCCCGGCGCGCTCCCGACCGGAGGGTGGGCAGTGTGGCTCGACACGACCGGCTGCATTCGGAGCCGACGGGCGAGGTGCGCATGAGTCTGTCACTGCGCTTTGCCGCCGGTTCGCACAAGGGCATGATCCGCGAGGGCAACGAGGACTCCGGTTACGCCGGTCCCCGGCTGCTGGCGATCGCCGACGGCATGGGCGGCCAGGCGGCCGGCGAGGTCGCCTCCTCCGAGGTCATCTCCACGCTGGTCACCCTCGACGACGACGTGCCCGGCTCCGACATCCTCACCTCCCTCGGCGTGGCCGTGCAGCGCGCCAACGACCAGCTGCGCTCCATGGTCGAGGACGACCCCCAGCTGGAGGGCATGGGCACCACGCTCACCGCGCTGCTGTGGACCGGGCAGCGGCTCGGCATGGTGCACGTCGGCGACTCGCGCGCCTACCTGCTGCGCGACGGGGTGCTCACCCAGATCACCCAGGACCACACCTGGGTGCAGCGGCTCGTGGACGAGGGCCGGATCACCGAGGAAGAGGCCACCACCCACCCGCAGCGCTCGCTGCTGATGCGTGCCCTCGGCAGCGGCGACCACGTCGAGCCCGACCTGTCCATCCGCGAGGTCCGCGCCGGCGACCGGTACCTGATCTGCTCCGACGGCCTGTCCGGCGTCGTCTCCCACCAGACGATGGAGGAGACCCTCGCCAGCTACCAGGGCCCGCAGGAGACCGTGCAGGAGCTGATCCAGCTCGCGCTGCGCGGCGGCGGCCCGGACAACATCACCGTCATCGTGGCCGACGTCCTCGACCTGGACACCGGCGACACCCTCGCGGGCCGGCTGTCCGACCAGCCGGTCGTGGTCGGCGCGGTCGCCGAGAACCAGAGCCACCTGCACGACAACGGGATCATGCAGACCCCGGCCGGCCGCGCCTCCCACCTCGGCCGCCAAGGGCACGGCGGCGGCGAGTTCGGCCCGCCCGGCTCCGGCGACACCACCGGCTACATCCCGGCGGGCAGCTTCGACGACTACGCCGACGGCGACTTCACCAAACGCAAGAGCCGCAGATGGCTGAAGGCGTCGCTGTACAGCGCCCTCGCCCTCGCGGTCATCGGCGGCGGCCTGTACGGCGGTTACCGCTGGACGCAGACGCAGTACTACGTCGGCGCCAGCGAGGAGCACGTCGCGCTGTACCGCGGGATCAGCCAGGACCTGGCCTGGGTGTCGCTGTCGAAGATGCAGCAGGACCACCCGGAGATCGAACTCAAGTACCTGCCGTCGTACCAGCAGAAGCAGGTCAGGGCCACGATCGCCGAGGACGGCCTCAAGGAGGCCCAGTCGAAGATCCAGGAGCTGGCCGTGCAGGCCTCCGCCTGCAGGAAGGAGGCGGAGCGCCAGGACGCCGAGCGCACCCAGCCGGGCAAGCCGCACACGGGCAAGTCCAGCGGGAGCAAGTCCAACGCGGACGGCGCCACCGGCACCCTGTCCACCGCCGCCTTCACCCGGACGACCGCGACCACGAACCCCAAGACGGGTCCGTCCGCGGGCTCGCCGGGACCTTCGCAGTCTTCGTCCACGACCCCGTCCGCGACCCCCAGCCCCGGCCCCACCCTCTCGGAGGATGAGCAGAAGGTCGTCTCGCTGTGCGGTAAGCAGTAGGCAAGCCGTGAGAGGCCCTGTCACACGATGAGCAGTACGACTAACTCGCCGACACACCACACGTCCACCATCGGCGCGATCGGCGCGCCGAGCCGCCGCAACACCGAGCTGGCCCTGCTGGTCTTCGCGGTGCTGATCCCGGTGTTCGCCTACGCCAACGTGGGCCTGGCCATCGACGACCACGTACCCTCCGGCCTGCTCAGCTACGGCCTGGGCCTCGGCCTGCTGGCCGGCGTGGCCCATCTCGTCGTACGGAAGTTCGCCCCGTACGCCGACCCGCTGCTGCTGCCGTTGTCCACCCTGCTCAACGGGCTCGGGCTCGTCGCCATCTGGCGGCTCGACCAGTCCAAGGCGCTCCAGCAGATCCATGTCGCGGGCGGCAAGGCGACCAACCAGCTGATGTACACGGCGATGGGCATTGCCCTGTTCGTCGCGGTGCTGTACTTCCTCAAGGACCACCGCACGCTCCAGCGCTACACGTACATCTCCATGGTGTGCGCGCTGATCCTGCTGCTGCTCCCGCTGGTTCCGGGGCTGGGGCTGAACGTCTACGGCGCCAAGATCTGGATCTCCGTCGGCGGTTTCACCATCCAGCCAGGTGAGTTCGCCAAGATCGTGCTGGCGATCTTCTTCGCCGGCTATCTGATGGTGAAGCGCGACGCGCTGGCCCTGGCCAGCCGCCGTGTCATGGGCCTCTACCTGCCGCGCGGCCGCGACCTCGGTCCGATCCTCGTGGTCTGGGCGATGTCCATCCTGATCCTGGTCTTCGAGACCGACCTCGGTACGTCGCTGCTGTTCTTCGGCATGTTCGTGATCATGCTGTACGTCGCCACCGAGCGGACCAGCTGGATCGTCTTCGGTCTGCTGATGTCCGCGGCCGGCGCCGTCGGCGTGGCGAGCTTCGAGCCGCACGTGAAGATGCGTGTGCAGGCATGGCTCGACCCGATGAAGGAGTACAAGCTCTCCCAGGCGGGCGTCGCCGGTCACTCCGAGCAGGCCATGCAGGCCCTGTGGGCGTTCGGCTCCGGCGGCACCCTCGGCACCGGCTGGGGCCAGGGCCACTCCGAGCTGATCAAGTTCGCCGCCAACTCCGACTTCATCCTCGCCACCTTCGGCGAGGAGCTGGGCCTGGCCGGCCTCATGGCGATCCTGCTGATCTACGGCCTGATCGCGGAACGCGGCGTGCGCACCGCCCTCGCCGCCCGCGACCCGTTCGGCAAGCTGCTCGCCATCGGCCTCTCCGGCGCCTTCGCGCTCCAGGTCTTCGTCGTGGCCGGCGGTGTGATGGGCCTCATCCCGCTGACCGGTATGACCATGCCGTTCCTCGCGTACGGCGGTTCGTCCGTGATCGCCAACTGGGCGCTCATCGGCATCCTGATCCGCATCAGCGACACCGCCCGCCGCCCGGCACCCGCCCCCGCAGCCAACCCCGACGCCGAGATGACCCAGGTGGTCCGCCCGTCATGAACAAACCCCTGCGCCGGATCGCGATCTTCTGCGGCCTGCTCGTGCTGGCCCTGCTCGTCCGCGACAACTACCTCCAGTACGTCAAGGCCGACAGCCTGCGCAGCGACCCGAACAACCGCCGGGTCGCCATCGAGCGCTACTCCGCGCCGCGCGGCGACATCATCGTGGACGGCAACCCGATCACCGGCTCGACCGAGGTCAAGCACGGCGACTTCAAGTACAAGCGCACCTACAAGAACGGGCCCATGTGGGCCCCGGTGACCGGCTACTCCTCCCAGGCCTTCGACGGCAGCCAGCTGGAGAAGCTGGAGGACGGCATCCTCACCGGCAACGACGACCGGCTGTTCTTCCGCAACACCCTGGACATGATCACGGGCAAGCCGAAGCAGGGCGGCAACGTCGTCACCACGCTCAACGCCGCCGCGCAGAAGGCCGCGTACAACGGGCTGAAGGCCGTCGGCGGCAAGGGCGCGGTCGCCGCGCTCGACCCGGCCACCGGCAAGATCCTGGCGCTGGCCTCGTACCCGTCGTACGACCCCTCGACCTTCGCGGGGAACACCGACGACGACGCCAAGGCCTGGAACAAGCTCCAGAAGAAGAACGACCCGGCCGACCCGACGCTCAACCGGGCGCTGCGCGAAACCTACCCGCCGGGCTCCACCTTCAAGGTGGTCACCGCCGCGGCCGCGCTGGAGAACGGCAAGTACACCTCCGCCGACCAGCCGACCGACTCGCCGCTGCCGTACATCATGCCGGGCACCACGACCCCGCTGCCCAACGAGGGCAACCTGCCCTGCAAGAACGCCACCATGCGGGTCGCGCTCCAGTACTCCTGCAACACCGTCTTCGGCAAGATCGGCGCCGACCTCGGCAACGCCAAGATGCTGGCGGAGGCGAAGAAGTTCGGCTTCGACGCGGAGCAGTTCACCCCGGTGCGCTCCAACGCCTCGGTGTTCTCGGACAACATGAACGCCTCGCAGACCGCGCTGTCCTCCATCGGCCAGTACAACACCGCCGCGACCCCGCTCCAGATGGCCATGGTCGCCTCGGCGGTCGCCAACGACGGCAAGCTGATGAAGCCGTACATGGTGGACGAGCTGGAGGCCTCCAACCTCGACCCGGTGGAGAAGACGAAGCCCCAGGAGCTGAGCCGGCCGCTGTCGCCGCAGAACGCGCAGATCCTCCAGTCGATGATGGAGACCGTGGTCGAGAAGGGCACCGGCACCAACGCCCGGATCCCGAACGTCAAGGTCGGCGGCAAGACCGGTACCGCCCAGCACGGTGTGGCCAACAGCGCCAACCCGTACGCGTGGTTCATCTCCTACGCCAAGCTCCCCGACGGCAGCTCCCCGGTGGCCGTGGCCGTGGTCGTCGAGGACGAGCACGCCAACCGCGACGACATCTCCGGCGGCGGTCTGGCCGCGCCCATCGCGAAGAACGTGATGGAGGCGGTCATCAACTCCAAGAAGTGACGACCATCACATCGCTTTCCCAACGACGCACGTTGCGGTACCGGTCCGGTATCGGGATCCGAGCTTGGCCAGGTCATACAAAGCGAGCCGGGTACCGTAGGCCCGGACGGCAGCCTCGGCGCACAGCGATGTGACGGCCGGGACCGACGGAGAGGGCTGGTAGGTAGCTATGGATGAGCCGCGTCGCCTCGGCGGCCGGTACGAGCTGGGCCACGTGCTCGGCCGTGGTGGCATGGCCGAGGTCTACCTCGCGCATGACACCCGGCTCGGCCGCACCGTGGCGGTGAAGACGCTGCGCGCGGACCTCGCGCGCGACCCGTCCTTCCAGGCCCGGTTCCGCCGGGAGGCCCAGTCGGCCGCCTCGCTCAACCATCCCGCGATCGTCGCGGTCTACGACACGGGCGAGGACTACATCGACGGGGTCTCCATCCCGTACATCGTGATGGAGTACGTCGACGGTTCCACCCTGCGCGAGCTGCTCCACTCCGGCCGCAAGCTGCTGCCGGAGCGCGCCATGGAGATGACCATCGGCATCCTCCAGGGCCTGGAGTACGCCCACCGCAACGGCATCGTCCACCGCGACATCAAGCCGGCCAACGTCATGCTGACGCGGGGCGGCCAGGTCAAGGTGATGGACTTCGGCATCGCCCGTGCGATGGGCGACTCCGGCATGACGATGACGCAGACCGCGGCGGTCATCGGCACGGCCCAGTACCTCTCCCCCGAGCAGGCCAAGGGCGAACAGGTCGACGCCCGCTCCGACCTGTACTCCACGGGCTGCCTGCTGTACGAGCTGCTGACCGTCCGGCCGCCCTTCGTCGGCGACTCCCCGGTGGCCGTGGCCTACCAGCACGTCCGCGAGGAACCGCAGGCGCCCTCCGTCTTCGACCCCGAGATCACCCCCGAGATGGACGCGATCGTCCTCAAGGCGCTGGTCAAGGACCCCAACTACCGCTACCAGTCGGCCGACGAGATGCGCGCCGACATCGAGGCGTGCCTGGACGGCCAGCCGGTCGGCGCCACCGCCGCGCTGGGCGCGGTCGGTTACGCCGGCTACGGCGACGACCAGGCGACCACCGCGCTGCGCCCGGAGTCCCCCGCGGCCGCCACGGCCATGCTCCCGCCGATGAACGGGGACGACGGCGGCTTCGGCTACGACGACCGCCCCGACCGGCGCCGCCAGCAGCCGAAGAAGTCGAACACCTCCACGATCCTGCTGATCGTCGCCGGTGTCCTGGTGCTGATCGGCGCCATCCTGATCGGGAAGTACGCGTTCAGCGGGCACGGTGTCAACGACAAGCCCTCGGTGCCCAATTTCGTCGGCATGTCCGAGAAGGACGCCCGCAACACCGCGGCGAACGTGGACCTGAAGGTCTCCGTCTCCGACCGCAAGCCCTGCGCGAACGAACCCAAGGGCATGGTGTGCTCGCAGGATCCGGCGAAGGGCACGAAGGTCGCCAAGAACACCACCGTCGGCCTGGTGATCTCCACGGGCGCGCCCAAGGTCGCCGTGCCGAACGTCCTGGGCCAGACCTTCGATGCCGCCCAGACGGCGCTGACCGGGGACAAGTACCAGTTCAAGGTCAACCGCAAGGACGAGGTCTCCACCCAGCCGGCGGGCACCGTCATCAAGCAGAACCCGGACCTCGGCACCGAGGTCGAGAAGGGCGCCACGATCACCCTCACCGTCGCCAAGGCGGAGGAGAAGGTGACCATTCCGGGCGATGTCGTCGGCAAGTCCTGTGCCGACGCCAAGGCCGAACTCCAGGGCATGGGCCTGGTGCCGACCTGCAACGACCAGGCGACCGACAACCCGGACGACGACGGCAAGGTCCTGTCGGTCAATCCGCCGGCCGGTCAGCAGGTCGCCAAGAACACGCCCGTCGCGATCAACGTGGGCAAGGCGCAGAACGACCAGGTCCAGGTGCCCGGCATCCAGGGCAAGAAGCTCGGCGACGTGAAGCAGCTGCTCGCCCAGGCGGGTCTCTCGCTCGGCAACGTCACGGGCGCCAACGACGACAACGCGCTGGTCGTCAGCTCGAACCCGGCGCCCGGCACCACGGTCGACAAGGGCCAGGCCATCGACGTGACCGCCATCGGCGGGGGCGGCCAGGGCAACAACGGGGACAACGGGGACAACGGCGGTGCCAACATCTTCGGCGGCATGAACGGCTGACCCGGCCTGCGAACGCCAGGTCCCCTGCCGGAATCTCCCGGCAGGGGCCCTGGCGTGTTCCCGGCGAACGCTCAGCGCAGCTCCGGCGGGGGCGTCCGCTTGCTGTCGACCTTCTGCACCCGGACCAGTTCGCCCCACACGATGTAGCGGTAGCGCGAGGTGTAGACGGGCGTGCAGGTGGTCAGCGTGATGTAGTGGCCGGGCTTCTTCCAGCCGGACTCCTTGGGGACCGCGTCGACGACGCCGACGTCGTACTTCGAGGTCTCCGGGAGGATCGAGGCGACCTTGTAGACGTACCAGTCGTCCCGCGTCTCGAAGACGATCGGGTCGCCCTTCTTGAGCTTGTCGATGTTGTGGAACTTCGCGCCGTGGCCGTCGCGGTGGGCGGCCAGGGTGAAGTTCCCCTTCTTGCCGGTCATGGGGAGCATCGCCTTGACCGGGTCGGTGTAGTAGCCGGCGACGCCGTTGTTGAGGACGTCGGTGCTGGTGCCCTTCTCGACCAGGACCGAGCCGTTCTTCATCGCGGGCACGTGCAGGAAGCCGATGCCGTCCTTGGTGTCCAGCGCGCCCGGCCCGCCGGCCGCGCTCTGCGCCCAGTGCTCGCGCACCTTCTCGGCCTGCTTGTCGGCCTTGCGGTCCGCCAGCACGTTCGTCCACCACAGCGAGTAGACGACGAAGAGGCCGAGCAACACGCCCACGGTGATGAGCAGTTCGCCGAAGACGCTGACGGCCTGCGCGATCCGGCCCGGACGCCGGCGCGGCTCGGCGGGTTCCGGGTCGGACGCGGCAGTGATTTCCTCGGTCGCTTCGTTCTCGTCGGCGGTCGCTGCCACAGTGTCCTTAGCCCTTACTCGATGAGCGCGTCCGGCTTGCCCTTGCTGCGGGGGCGCACCTCGACCATCTTGCCCCAGACGATCAGCCGGTACTTGCTGGTGAACTCCGGTGTACAGGTGGTCAGGGTGATGTAGCGGCCGGGCTTGGTGAAGCCCGAGCCCTTCGGGATCGGGTCCAGCACGCTGGTGTTGGACGGCGAGGTGACCGGGAGGGTCGACGTCACCTTGTAGACGTAGTACGTGTCCTGGGTCTCTACCACCACGGGGTCGCCGGGGGTGAGCTTGTTGATGTACCGGAACGGCTCGCCGTGGGTGTTGCGGTGCGCCGCGAGCCCGAAGTTGCCGGTCCTGGCGTCCGGCATCGCCGTCTTCAGCGGCGCCTCGCCGTAGTGCCCGACCATGCCCTTGTCGAGGACCCTGGTGGTGCTGACGCCCTCCGCGATCGGCGCCACCACGTCCAGCTTGGGGATGTGCAGGATGGCGAAGCCCTGGCCGGGCGCGAACACACCGGGGGCGCGCTTGCCGTTCGCCCAGTCGTCCTGGAGCTGATGGGTCGCGCTGCCGGCCTGGGCGTGCGCGCGGACGTTGGTCCACCACAGCTGGTAGGTGACGAACAGCAGCATCAGCACGCCGGTGGTGATGAACACCTCGCCGATCACCCGGCTGGCGATCACACCGGGTCCCGGCTTGGCCAGCCGCGCCCGCCGCCGGGCCTCGACCCGTGTCAGCGGGCGGTCCGGATCGTCCTCCGCCCAGGCGGGGGCGGCGGACACACCGGAGGACACACCGGAGGGCGGGCCCCCGGTCACCGGGTCCCGGCGCCCGCCGTGCCGCTTGGCCGCCCTTCTGCGGGCCGCACGGCCACCGGGAGCGGGTCCAGGTGCGGAAGGGGCCGCTGGGGCTCCAGAGGCCCCCCTGGGCCCCGCGGACGCCGGGTCGGCGACCCGCAGCACCATCGTCTCCGCGTCGAAGGGGGCCTCGTGGGGCGCACCGCCGTGGGACTCGTACGGTTCCCCGCCGCCGTACAAGTCCTCGCGCTCGGGGCGCAGGGCGGTCACGCCGTGGCCCTGCCCACCACCGGGGCGAGCCCCGCCGACCTCGCCACGGCATCCTGGTCGCCGCACTGAGCCAGCCAGTTGGCCAGCATCCGGTGGCCGTGCTCGGTCAGCACCGACTCCGGGTGGAACTGCACGCCCTCGACGGGCAGTTCACGGTGGCGCAGGCCCATGATGATGCCGTCGGGCGTACGGGCCGTGACCTCCAGCTCGGCCGGGACCGTCGCGGGCTCGGCGGCCAGGGAGTGGTAGCGGGTCGCGGTGAAGGGGGAGGGCAGCCCGGCGAAGACGCCCTTGCCCTCGTGCTCGACCGGGGAGGTCTTGCCGTGCAGCAGCTCGGGCGCCCGGTCCACCACCCCGCCGTACGCCACCTGCATGGACTGCATGCCCAGGCAGACGCCGAAGACCGGGACCCCGGTGGCCGCGCAGTGGCGGACCATGTCCACGCAGACGCCGGCCTGCTCGGGGGTGCCGGGGCCGGGCGAGAGCAGGACGCCGTCGAAGCCGTCCTGGGCATGGGCGGTGCTCACCTCGTCGTTGCGCAGCACCTCGCACTCGGCACCCAGCTGGTACAGGTACTGGACGAGGTTGAAGACGAAGCTGTCGTAGTTGTCCACGACGAGAATGCGCGCGCTCACTGGTTGTCCACCGTCACATCGTTGAAGGGCAGCAGCGGCTCGGCCCACGGGAAGACGTACTGGAACAGGACGTACACCACGGCCAGGACCAGGACGACGGAGATCAGCAACTTCACCCATACGTTTCCCGGCAGATGCCGCCAGATCCAGCCGTACATGCCGTCCTTGCCGTCCCTTCCGTATCCCTACGGCACCAGACATCCGCCGTACGTCACCAGACTAGCGGCGCGGCCCGTCCGGTTCGCCCGACTCCACAGGGTCGGGGACGCCGGCGCCGGCCGGGGCGGTTTTGTGCGGCCCTTTGTCGATCCGATACGCGCGCGAGGGCTACTGCACGGGCTTCGCGTAGTGCAGGTCCACTGTGCCGGAGTAACCCGGCAGCGTCACCGTGCCGTCGTCGGTGACGTTCCAGCCGAGGCCGTAGACGTTGACGTACACCATGTAGGTCTGGATCGCCTTGCTGTCCGCGAGCGACTTCTGGAGCCGGTCCGGGTCCCCGATCGCCGTGATCTTGTACGGCGGTGAGTAGACGCGGCCCTGGAGGATCAGCGTGTTGCCGACGCAGCGGACCGCGCTGGTGGAGATCAGCCGCTGGTCCATGACCTTGATGCCCTTGGCGCCGCCCTGCCACAGGGCGTTCACCACGGCCTGGAGGTCCTGCTGGTGGATGACCAGGTAGTCGGGCTGCGGCGGGGGGTAGCCGGGGAGCTTGGCGGTGGCGTTGGGCGGGGCGTCGTTCAGGGTGACGGTGACGGCCCTGCCGGTGAGCCTCTGGGTGCCCGCGCTCTTCTCCAGGCCGGTCAGCCGCCGGTCCTGGGCCTCGGTGCTGCCGCCGTCGCTCTTGGCCAGGGACTCCACGCCGTCGCGCAGGGCGGCGTTGGACTCGTCCAGGTCCTTGTTCTTGCGGCTGCGCTGCTGGATCAGGTCGGACAGCTTCAGCAGGGAGCCGTCCTGGCGGATGTCGGTGCCCTTGGCCGTGTCGAAGCTGGTGAAGAAGATCAGGCCGGCGAGCGCGAAGACGGCCGCGGTGAGCATCCGCACCGGGCGCACCCGCGGCCCGCGGCGAGGGCCGGAACCCATTGCTCCCGTACCGGGGGAGTCGGCAGAATTGCTCAACGTACCCTTACTCTCCTTCGGCGCCACGGAAGCACTACGCTAACGGACGCCCGGGGGAGCACACAGAGTCGTCATGTTGGCCACTTGTACGCTGCCCGAGCCCGATCAGTTACCTGCGCGGCCACGCAGCGCATCGACAGGAGAGACCCTCGTGCCGAAGTCACGTATCCGCAAGAAGGCCGACTTCACGCCGCCGCCGGCGAAGCAGGCCGCGGCGATCAAGATGAACAACCACGGCTGGGTCGCCCCGGTCATGCTGGCCATGTTCGTCATCGGCCTGGCCTGGATCGTCGTCTTCTATGTGACCGACGGCTCGCTGCCCATCGACGCGCTGGACAACTGGAACATCGTGGTCGGCTTCGGCTTCATCGCCGCCGGATTCGGTGTCTCCACGCAGTGGAAGTGACGCGGACCCGCTGAGTTATCCACAGGTCTAGGGATTTCCACATCCCCCTGGGGAAAAGACTACGATCTGTGGATAACTCAGCGAGGGTTGACGCCGGTACGACTGCACTACTGGTGCCCACACAGGCGTTCGCACCCGCCCCTACCTGCGAAAACACATCCGAGCGGCCCTAGGCGCACCTGAGGCCGCACCGTGTGCACAAGATCATGCACCCGCTGTGGACAACGGTTCGGTATCAGGTGAGCTGAGCGGTCCTGACCAGGGTGAGTACGGCCACCACCACGAGCACCAGCGCACAGGTGCCGTACTGCACGAGCGCCCGGTTGCGGCGCGGGGCGTGCACCATGGCGTACCCGGTGACGAGCCCCGCCACCAGGCCGCCGACATGGGCCTGCCAGGCGATGTTGAAGCTCGGGGTGAACGTGATGATCAGGTTGACCACCAGCAGCGCGAACAGCGGCCGCATGTCGTAGTTGAGCCGCCGCATCAGCACGCCGGTGGCGCCGAAGAGGCCGAAGATCGCTCCGGAGGCGCCGAGCGAGGGCGCGTTCGGGGCGGCGAGCAGATAGGTGAGGGCGCTGCCCGCGAGGCCCGAGGCGAAGTACAGGGCGAGATAGCGGGCGCGGCCGAGCGCCGCCTCCAGGGGGCCGCCGATCCACCACAGGCTGAGCATGTTGAACAGCAGATGCGTGAACCCGGCATGCAGGAACATGGCGGTCAGCAGCCGGTAGTACTGCCCCTCGGCGATGCCCTGCACCCCTGGGATCAGAGGGGTGTACGCCTGCCCGATCACCTCGAAGCGCTGTGTGAAACTCTCGCCGACGGCCAGCTGCACCAGGAACAGGGCGATGTTGACCCCGATCAGCACCTTGGTGCACAGCCGGGGGTCCGCCGCCATGGTGCCGCCGGCCAGGGTGCGCGGGCGGGCCGCGGCCATGGTGCGCGCGGTGCCGCCGCCCGGCGGGTGCGGCCGGGCGGGGCCCCCTCCGTGGACGCACTCGGGGCACTGGAAACCGACCGAGGCGCTGACCATGCACTCGGGGCAGATGGGGCGCTCGCAGCGGGTGCAGCGCACCCCGGTCTCACGGTCCGGGTGCCGGTAGCACACGGGCACGCTCCGGGCGTCCGGTGCGCTGCTTGCGATGTGCTCCATGATCCCCTCGCTCCTCTGGCACTTCCCCGGCGCATACCCCGCCCCGCCCATCCTTACGGACGAGCGGGGCGTTTGGTTCCCCGTGGGGCGTCCGGGTCAGCCCTCGCGGGTCTCGACCACGACCGACTCGATCACGACGTCCTGCGCGGGACGGTCGTTGCGGCCGGTCTTCACGGCCGCGATCTCGTCCACGACCTTCTGGCTGGCGGGGTTGGTGACCTCGCCGAAGATGGTGTGCTTGCGGGTCAGCCAGGTGGTCGGCGCGACGGTGATGAAGAACTGCGAGCCGTTGGTGCCCGGACCGGCGTTGGCCATGGCCAGCAGGTAGGGCTTGTCGAAGGACAGGTCCGGGTGGAACTCGTCCTCGAACTTGTAGCCCGGACCGCCGATGCCGGTGCCCAGCGGGTCACCGCCCTGGATCATGAAGCCGCTGATGACACGGTGGAAGATCGTGCCGTCGTAGAGCTTGTCCTTGCTCGTCTTGCCGGTCTTCGGGTGGGTCCACTCGCGCTCGCCCTTGGCCAGCTCGACAAAGTTCTTGACCGTCTTGGGCGCGTGGTTCGGGAAGAGCCGGACCTCGATGTCGCCGTGGTTGGTCTTCAGGGTGGCGTAAAGCTGCTCAGCCACGATCTGCCTTCCGTCGTCTTCTGTCGTCTTCCTGTGACGCTCCGATCCTCGCACGGGTGGGTACTCGCGGCGCCAGTCGGCCAACCGAAGGAGCGCGCGGCACCCGTATGCCTGTCCCGCATGCCGCATGCCGCGTCGACAGGCATGATCCGTAAAAGGGTGGAAAGTCGAATTCCGTACGCCACCGAGGAGGAGGAAACCGTGACCCGCATTGACAGCGTGCGCGCCGCGACCGGCTCGGCGAAGGACAGCGTGCTGCACGCCGCGGAAGTGGTGGCGCCCTACGCCGACACGGCCAAGGAGCGTGCCGCGCTCTACGCGCAGGAGGCACGCGTACGGCTCGCGCCCGTGGTGTCGGGGGCCGCAGAACAGGCCCGCGCGCAGTACAACGCCCAGCTCGCCCCGCGTCTGGAACAGGCCCGGCGCACCTATGTGCCACCGAAGGTGGACCTCGCCGCACAGGAGGCCGCCTGCCGTACCCGCAAGGCCGCCCGGCAGGCGGCCGAGTACTCGCGCCCCCGGATCGAACAGGCCGTGGCCGCCGCCGCGCCGGTGGCCGACGAGGCCGCGGCACGGGGTGCCGCCGCGCTGGCCGCGCTGCGCGGCCAGGTCTCCGCGCAGGACATCCAGAAGCTGGCCCGGCGCAACGCGCGCAGGTGCCGGGCCGGCCGCGCCGCGAAGATGCTGGCGCTGGCCGCCCTGGCGGCGGGCGGCGCCTTCGCGGCATGGAAGTGGTGGGAGCGCCAGGCCAACCCCGAGTGGCTGGTCGAACCGCCCGCCGCGACGGAGGTCCCCGAGCCGGGCGGCGGCCTCGGTTCGGTGGACGGGAGCGGCGGCGAGGAGCAGCCCTGAGCATCTTCCTGGAAACGGGCTCCTTCCGCCGGAGGGGGCCCGTTTCACGTGAAACGTCCGCTGCGGCGGGTCAGTTGATGTGCAGGTGGGTCACATAGCCGTAGGCCTGGTACTTGGACTCGCCCTTGCCGAACGTGTGCCGGTAGACGGAGCCGTCGCCCGGCTCGTAGTCGAACCAGCCCGCGTTGTTCCCGCTGCTGAACTGCTCGACCCCATCCTGTCCGATGTCCAGGTCGCCGGCGTTGGCGAAGCACCGGGTGGTGCCGGTCCCGTTGGGGTTGCGGATGCCCAGGTGAAAGTACTGGCTGCCGAAGTCGGCCTGGCAGTCGAAGACGTTGACCTCGTTCGTCGCGTGCGCGGGTACGACCCCGGCCAGCAGTGCGGCCGTCGACGCCACGGCGATGAAAGCCCCTCGCCACTTCCTCATACGCGGTTCCTCCCATGAGAGCGCTCCGCTCACGATAGGTGACCGAACGGACACCGGGTGCGCTTTTGGAGAAATCCGCCGAAGTGCTGCGGGATGCGGCGGGATGCGGCCTTACCGGGCGCGGCCGCGGGCCGCGGTCCTACCGGGCGCGCTCGATGTGCGACCTGGTCAGGGCGAACAGGATCAGCAGGTCCAGGGCCATGACGGGGATCGCCCACGCCGGGTAGTACGGCACGAACATGAACTGGGTGATCAGGCTGATCCCGGCCGCCACCACGCCGGCCCTGCGGCCCCAGCTCATCCCCGCGAGCAGACCGAAGCCCGCGACGACGAGGACCATGCCGATGACGAGGTGGATGATGCCCCAGGGTGTCAGGCCGAAGTTGTAGGCGTATCCGGTCGACGTGGCGAACAGTCTGTCGTTCGCGATGCCCGCCGCGCCCATGAGGATGCTGAGCGGTCCGCTGAGCATCCTCATGGGCGCGGCGGCCAGTGAAGCGCTGTCGACCGTACGGCCCCCGTGCCCGTGCTGTGTCTTGTCGGATGCCACCGTCATGGGCGTCGCCTTCCTGTGCGGCACGGCCGGCCACGCACAGCGGCCGTGCGGACCCAGCCACGCTCTCCCTGACAGGATCACCGCAAGAGGCCCGCCCTGCGACCGGGGGCCCGCTCGCGCGGTCTGGCCGGTGCCGGGGCTCTCCGTTGGCGTGCGGTGCCGCGGCGCGTTGCCGGGCCGGCGTCCCCGACGGCGACCGTGACCGGGGCGGCGAGGCGAGGACGCGGCGGCCGGGCGCGGGGGCCCCGGCCGAGGGGGCACAGCCGGTCTCGGTGACGTTTCGCCGTCCCCGGCCGCCGGTGTTCCGGGCCGGTGCGACGGTGCGCACCAGGAGGGCGGCGAGACCGGCCGGGCAGAGGACCGCGAACAGGGCCGCCAGCAGCGCCGTCAGCACGGCGTGAACCCGGCCCCGCGGTCGTGGTCTCATCGCATCCGAAGAAAATCTCACGACCCCTTGCTAAAGGATGACTGGCGCCGCCCTCGCTCCGACACCCCGCGCCGCCCCCGGAAAGCCCCCCGGTCGGCGGAACCCGGCGTGCGCGAACCGGTCACCTCTGGTAGCGGGCGCGGCCCACGGCGGCGGCCACGGTCAGCGGGACGCTGAGCAGCGCGGCCGTCAGGAACAGGCCCTGGTAGGCGTGGCGTTCCGCGGCCCCGGCGGCGAGGGCGCTGGCCAGGGCGCTGCCCACGTAGAGCGCCACGCCGAACATCGCGACGCCGGTGGCGCGGGCGGTCGGGGACAGGGCGGTGGCCCAGGACTGGATCGTGGAGTGCATGAAGGACCAGCCGCCGCCGAGCAGCAGCGCGCATCCCACCAGCGCGGGCACGGACAGGCCGGCCGCGGCCAGGCCGAACGCCACCGCCATCTGCGCCCCGCCGACCACGATCAGCCGTACCGGCGTCCAGCGCCCGACCAGCCGCTTGACCAGCCGCGCCGCCGCCATCGACCCCACGCCGTACAGCGCGGACACCACGCCGGCCAGCGTCGCCGAGGCGCCCTGTGCCTCCAGCGCCGGTGCGAGGTACGTCAGGAAGCCCAGCAGGACGGCGCCTTCGAGCATCGCGACGGCCATGACGTACCACTGCCAGCGGGAGCCGAGCACCACCTTGAACGGGGCGAGCAGCGCGCCGGGGGCCGCGCGCGGTGGTTCCGGCAGTCGGCGCAGGGCGACGACCAGGCAGGCGGCGATCACGCCGGGCAGCGCGAAGACCAGCCGCCAGCCGGCGTAGTGCGCGAGCGCCCCGGCGACGACGGTGGCCACGGCGGTGCCCAGCGCGAACGCGGTCATCAGCTCGCTCAGCGGGCGCTGGCGGACCGCGGCGGGCACGGTGTCGCCGACGTACGTGATGGACGCGGCGATGGACGCGGCGAAGCAGGCGCCGGCCGCGACGCGCGCCACGATCAGCACCGTGGCGTCGGGCGCGAAGGCCGACAGCAGCGCGGCGGCGGTGGCCCCGGTCAGCGAGATCCGCATGACCCGCACCCGGCCCAGCCGGTCGCTGGCCAGGCCCCAGACCGGCTGCATCAGGCCGTAGGCGAGGAAGTAGCCGCTGGCGGCGAGCATCGCCGTGGTCAGCGGGACACCGAGCCGGGCGCCGATGAGCAGCAGCATCGGGGTGATGCAGAAGCGGTCGAAGTTGCTGACGAAACCGGCCGCGCGCAGCAGGCGTAACGAGGCGGCTGGCATCGTCCGCGCGGCCGGGCCCCCACCGGCGGTGGCCGCGGGGGGCGTCGGGGTGGTGCGGGGTGCGTCGGCGGTCTCCATGGGGCTCCTTGTCGTGCCTGACGGCGTTTGCCGGACAGGATCCAGCTCACCACCGCGGCCTGCCGGGACGAGCCCGTAGCCGATTACCCTTGCTCACACCCTGGGCGCGGTGCGCCGGTCCGGGGAGCAGGCCGGCGGTGCGGGGAGGAGCGGGGGCGTGCACGGCAGCGGACCCGAGGGACCACGCCGGGAACTGGGCGCCTTCCTGCGCTCCCGCCGCGAGCGGCTGAAGCCCGCCGACGTGGGGCTGCCCGGCTCGCCGCGGCGCCGTACGCCGGGGCTGCGGCGCGAGGAGGTCGCCGCCCTGGCCGGGGTCAGCCGGTCCTGGTACGCGTGGCTGGAGCAGGGCCGGGTCCGCACCTCGGCGCAGGTACTGCGGTCGGTGGCGCGGGCGCTGCGGCTGAACGCGGACGAAACCGCGCACGTGCTGTCGTTCGTGGAGCACGCGGGACCGGCCGGGCGGCCGCCCGGATGGGTGTCGCGGAACCTGCTGTCGCTGGTGGAGTCGCTGGCGCCGAACCCGGCCGCGGTGCTCGACCCGCACTGGGACCTGCTGGCCTGGAACGCGGGGTACACGGCGCTGCTCACCGATCTGGCGCGGCTGGCGCCCCGGCAGCGCAACCTGCTGTGGCTGGTGTTCCGCTGGCCGCCGAGCCGGGCGCTGCTGGCCAGTTGGGAGCCGGAGGCGCGGAGTCTGCTCGGCCAGTTCCGGGCGAAGGCCGCCCGGCATCCGGAGGACGGCCGCTACGCCGAGATCACCGCGGAACTGCTGGCCGACCCGGACGCGGCCCGCTGGTACGGCCGCCGGGAGACCGCGGCGTTCCATCCCGCCGTACGCCATTTCCGGCACCCGGTGGCCGGGGACCTGCGGCTGCGGTACGTGAAGCTCGCCGCGGTGGACGAGCCGGGCCACCATCTGCTGGCCTACCTGCCCGACGACAGGACGACGAAGGAGGCCCTGGAGTCGCTCACCGTCGGGAAGAGGACCGGCGCCCCGGCCGCGCGGCGGAGCTGACCAGGATCATCTTCGGGAACCTCCCCGGAGGGGTCCCCATCTCTCTGCGCGGTGCGGCGGCAGCGGTGACGCGGGGGCTCCCTCGTTGCAGCTGACCGATCCGCGGAACAAGAGCACGAAAAATGCCCTCTGAAACCGCGTTTCCGCAGTTCAGAGGGCATTTCCCTAAGTGGAGCCTAGGGGAGTCGAACCCCTGACATCCGCCATGCAAAGACGGCGCTCTACCAACTGAGCTAAGGCCCCGAGGATGGGGGTGGCCTCCGGTGGGGGTGTCCCGGCCGGGTGCCGGGGACCAGAGTACCGGGTCACCCCCCGTATCCCGCAAAAAGATTGGGGGTCCCCGCGCATGACCACGCTCCGTAAGATGCTCAACCGTGGTTCGCTACAGCGAACCGCGGTATTCAGGGGAAGCGATGGGGAGACGCAATGGACGCCGCACAGCAGGAAGCCACCGCAAGAGCGAGAGAGCTCCAGCGGAACTGGTACGGGGAGCCGCTGGGGGCGCTCTTCCGTAAGCTGATCGACGATCTCGGGCTCAACCAGGCCCGGCTCGCGGCGGTCCTGGGGCTGTCCGCTCCGATGCTCTCCCAGCTGATGAGCGGCCAGCGGGCCAAGATCGGCAACCCCGCGGTGGTCCAGCGCGTGCAGCTGCTCCAGGAACTGGCGGCGCAGGTGGCGGACGGCAGCGTCAGCGCGGCCGAGGCGACCGAGCGGATGGACGAGATCAAGAAGTCCCAGGGGGGCTCGGTGCTGAGCAACACCGCGCAGTCGACGAACGGTTCGGGCGCGCCCACCGTCAAGCGGGTCGTCCGCGAGATCCAGTCGCTGCTGCGCTCGGTGGCCGCCGCGAGCGACATCATCGAGGCCGCCGACGCGCTCGCCCCGACCCAGCCCGAACTCGCCGAGTTCCTGCGGGTCTACGGCGCCGGCCGCACCTCCGACGCGGTCGCGCACTACCAGTCGCACCAGAACTGAAAGCTTGCCCGGCACCGGGGGGAGCCGGGCGGGGCGGGCCCGAGGGGGAGGAGCTGCGGCAGTCATGGGCGAGGTGTTCAACGGCCGGTACGAACTGGCCGACCCGATCGGGCGCGGCGGCGCGGGCGACGTATGGCGGGTGTGGGACCACCGGCGGCGGCGCTATGTGGCCGCCAAGGTGCTCCAGCAGCGCGACGCCCACTCCCTCCTGCGCTTCGTGCGCGAGCAGGCCCTGCGGATCGACCACCCCCATGTCCTCGCCCCGGCGAGCTGGGCCGCCGACGACGACCAGGTGCTGTTCACCATGGACCTGGTCGCGGGCGGCTCCCTGGTCCGCCTCGTCAACGACTACGGCCCCCTGCCGCCGGCGTTCGTGTGCGTGCTGCTCGACCAGTTGCTGTCCGGGCTCGCCGCCGTGCACGCCGAGGGTGTGGTGCACCGGGACATCAAGCCCGCCAACATCCTGCTGGAGGCGACCGGTACCGCGCGGCCCCGGCTGCGGCTGGGGGACTTCGGCATCGCCATGCGGTTCGGCGAGCCGCGGCTGACCGACACCAACCTCGTGGTGGGGACGCCCGGTTACCTCGCCCCGGAACAACTGGCGGGTGGGGACCCGGACTTCACCGCCGACCTGTTCGCCGTGGGCCTCGTCGCCCTGTATCTCCTGGAGGGCGCGAGGCCCGACGCCGGGGAACTCGTCCGGTACTTCACGGAGCACGGCACGCCGGGCCCGCCCAAGGGCATCCCCGGACCGCTGTGGGAGGTCGTCGCCACGCTGCTCCAGCCCGATCCCCAAGCGCGGTACCGCTCCGCCACGGGGGCCCGCAAGTCGCTCGCCGGCGTCATCGAACTCCTGCCGGAACCGACCCTGGACGACGAGCCGATCGAGATCTTCGACCAACTCCCGCCGCTCCCGCCGGGTTTCGGCCCGCACGGCCCCCTGGAGAAGTCCCCGGCCCCCGCCAACGCCCCCTTACCCGCCACCACCCCCTTCCCGGACACCACCCCGCCTACAGGCACCACCCCGCCCCCGGCCACCCCCTCCGGCCCCGGCGGCCCCCTCTCGGACACCGGAAGCTTCCGCCTCCCGCCGCCCCCGCTCGCCGATCCCACTCCGCCCCCGCCCACCACACCCCCGCTGCCCCCCATCGCCCCCACGCCCGGCCACGGCCCCTGGCCCCCGCACCCCGTGCGTCCCGGCGACAGCGTCACCGCCGCCTACACGCCCCCGGCCACCCAGGCGCCGCCGGTCCCCCCGGCTCCCCCGCCCGTCACCCCGCGGCCCCCGGCCCCGCACGGCCGCCGCGCCCGGCGCAGGACCGGCCCCCCGGCCAGGGCCGTCGTCCCGATCCTGCTGCTGGCGCTGGCCTGTTACGCCGTGGGCTTCTGGGCGCTGAGCCGCGTCTGAGCCCGCCGGGCCGCCAGCGTCCATCCGCCGAGCACCAGCAGCAGCGCGGTCCCCAGCCCGATCCCGCCGGCCGCGACGGCCTTCATCCCCGGCGAGCCACCGCCCCCGGTGCCGTCATCGCCGTCCCCGCCGACCGGCGGCGCCCCCTCGTCCCACGCCGTCGGCGTGAAGACGCCGGCCGGCTCCGGGCGCCCGGCGTAGCCGGGACCGGCGTGCGCCCGGCCGTCCACCCGGACCCGCAGCGTCACGTCGTACGGCCCCTGCCCGAACGCCGCGGTCACCTGGTCGCTGAGGTGCAGCACCAGGTAGTAGTCCCCGGCGAAGCGCAGGGCGCTGACGGCGGCGGGGGCGGCGTAGCGGTTGGCGTACTCGACGGGCGGCAGCGGGGCGAGAGCGACCGGCTTGCGGACGCCGGTGTAGCCGAGGGAGACGTCGTCGGCCAGGCCCCGCACGGGGTCGTACAGGGAGAGGTCAAGGGCGCCGCCAACGTACCCGTGCCCCGCTGCGCCGCCCAGTTCGGCGGCGGCCGAGAGCCGGCGGCCCCAGTCGAGCGGCACCTTGTAGAACAGGGTCTGACCGGGCACGAGGGTGGTCCGCCAGACCCCCTGCCCCAGCGGCCGGGCCGCCGCGAAGCCCGCCCCGCCGGAGCGCTCGCGGGCCTCGCCGGTGACCGGCTCGGGCGAGGCGGAATCCCGGATCCGGGGCGGGTCGGTGGGGCCGGGGGAGGCGAGCCGGGGTTCCGTCGCGGGGGCCAGCTCCAGGTCCCAGGGCCCGGACGTGCCCCCGCTGTCGAGGCGTTCGACCAGCACGGAGTACGTCCCCGCGCCCTGGCACAGCGCCCGGCCCGCCTCGCGTTTGCCGAGGGCGGTGACCGGACGCGGGCTGAGCCCGGCGCCGAAACGGGCGGTGGCGAAGGAGCAGGCCGTGCCGTGCGCGTCCCGGACGGTGACCCGGATGCCGTCGGTGGAGGTGACGTCCGCGCCCGCGGGCGGTACGGCGGTGACGGGGACGTACGCCGTTTCCGTGGCGTCGGCGAGGTCGAGGCGGTAGGTGAGCCGGCCGTGCGCGGGCAGGGAGCCGCGGTAGACGCGGCCGGGGTCGAGGCGCGGGGCACCGGCGGCGGAGGCCGTGCCCTGGACGGGCCGGGCGCCGGGGGCGAAGGCGTAGGTGCCGGGGCCGGGGGCGGCGGACGCGGCGCCGGCCGGGAGCAGGCCCGTACCGCACAGCCCCACGGCCAGCAGCACGGCGGCCGGGCGCCCGCGCCCCCGCCGCCCCGCCGACAGCCGGTACCGCCCTGCCGTCAGCCGGTACCGCCCCGCCGTACGCCGGCGCCCCCACGCCGTATCCCTGCGCCCCCGCACGCGCCCACCCCCTGTGACGTCCTGTCCTCGCGGCCCATCCTGCCCCGGCGGCCACAGCGCCATCAGGGCGATGGACGCAGCCGTCCGAAAGGCATCGCCCGGCGCCCGCCCGGTGCGGCCACGCCTACCGCACCCCGCAGAAGGCCGCAACCCCACGCAAAGACCCCGGCCGCTTGCTGCGACCGGGGCCTGCTGAAATCTGGAATCGGACTCACGAACCCGTGGGCACGGAGTCAGTCGCCTCCGTCCACAGGTCCTGCTCGGCGCGATCCGCCTGAATCTGGCGGTACACGAGGAGTCCGCCGATGGCGGCCAGTGCGACCAGGAGCAGCTTCTTCACCGCGCGACCTCGTCTTTCCTTGACGTAGGGGACCTCTGGCGCCCGACTATACACACCGGCCGATATCGATCGGTGACCTGCGTCCGGCCCCAACTCCGGCCCCTGCCAGCGCAATAGCCCAGGTCGGGCGCCCTCCCGACCAGAGGGTGAGCGCGCCTGGACGGACGGTCACTTTGCTGCCCCTTCGCGCGCACTGACCGGGATTTAGGGGTTTTCCGACCTTCTTACGGCCATCCGAGTGGTGTTCATCAGAACAACGCCGCGCCACGGGCGTCGGTCCACCACTTCGCGGTCCACATACACATCATGAGGAAAGTACGCAAATCGCCCAACCCGAAAGTGAGGGGCCATGGACCGGAACAAGGTCATGAAGCTGTGGACTGCCATCGTCACCGCCTTTCTCGCACTGTGCACGACGCTCGGATTCATGAGCGCCGCCACCGCCACGGCGACCGCCGCGCCGCACACCGAGAGCCCGCGCTCCGAGACCGCGCCCCGCACGGTCCCGGCGATCCCGGCACCACGCCATGGCTCCTGGTCCGCGACCAAGGCCCTGCCCCCCACGATGAAGCAGCGGATCAGGGCCGAGGCCCACGGGAAGTCCCCCAGCTGCCGGCACCGCCCCCTCGACGACACCCAGCTGACACCGGACGAGCACGAGGCACAGAAGAACCGCGAGGCGCAGGAGACGGAACGGACGGGCCAGGAGACCGAGGGCCACCGCTCCGCCACCTCGCTGGACTGCTGAGCCGGCCCTCCTCCCCTTCGGCACCGCGACGTCTCGACAACCCGGCGACTTGCGTACGCACGGTCGACACGAAAGAACCCCCGGCCCCACGGCCGGGGGTTCCGCGCGTTCCACGGGGGTCCGGACCGATCCGGGCGGCTCCTGAGACGATGGCCGCGGTATCCCGGAGAGGTCTTTGAGAGGTGGTGAGTGCTGCCGTGACCCGGCGCGCCACCGTTGTCACCGTCATCACCGCCGTCCACGCCCCGTCGGCCCGGTTCCTGCCGGACGCCTGGGCGTCGCTGTGCGCGCAGGAACTGCCCGGCGGCGCCGGCTGGGAGTGGGTGATCCAGGAGGACGGCACGACGGACGAGGTCCGCCCGTACGTCCCCGAGGACCCGCGGGTCGTCTTCCACCAGGGCAGACCCGGTGGGCCGGGGGTCGCCCGCACCATCGCGCTGGCGCACGCGCGGGGCGCGTATGTGAAGGTCCTGGACGCCGACGACCGGCTCACGCCGGACGCGCTCGCCCGCGACCTCGCCGTACTGGAGGCCGATCCGGGCCTCGGCTGGACGACCTGCCGGGTCCTGGACCTGCTGCCCGACGGCTCCACGGCGGGTTTTCCCGGCGACCCGGACGAGGGCCCGCTGGAGCGCGGCACCGTGCTGCGGCACTGGAAGGCGAACGACTTCCGGCCCCCGGTCCATCCGGCGACCCTCTGTGTGCGCCGGGAGCTGCTGACCGCGCTGGGCGGCTGGATGGCGCTGCCCGCCTCCGAGGACACCGGGCTGCTGCTGGCACTGGACGCGGTGAGCCGCGGCTGGTTCTCGGCCGAGGCCGGGCTGCTCTACCGCAAGTGGGAGGGGCAGGCCACCGGCCAGTCCTCGCACGCCGATCCCGCCGAGCGCACGGCCCGCGCGGCAGTCGCGGAGGCGAGGGCCCGCGCACTGGCCGGCCTCGGCTGGACGTATCCGGCACGGTGAGGGCCGTACCGACGCTCCCGGCGCGCTCCTACTCCCCGAGCCTTCCCCTGCTTCCGAGCCCTCCCCTACTCCCGAGCCCGCCGCTATTCCCCGAGCACGATCGCCTGCGAGGGACACCGTTCCGCCGCCTCCCGGACCCCCGGTTCGCCGGCGGCCTCCTCCTTGCCGGGGAGCACCACGCCGTAGCCGTCCTCGAAGGCGAACACGTCCGGCGCCCGGAACGCGCACTCCGCGGAGCCGTAACACGCGGCGCGGTCGACGGTGACCTTCATACGTCCTCCAGCCGTGGGCAGTTCGGGTTCCAGGACGTCACTGCCCGGCCGGACGGCCCCTCAACCGGCCGCGTCGCCGCCTCGGCTCGTCCCCTGCCCGCCGGCACCGGTCCCTCCCCTCGTGGGGACCGGTGCCGGGCGGTGCGGGACGTCGATCCGCGCCTCGTCGGCGTAGTGGCGCGGATCGAAGCATGGGAAGTGACGGGGGGTCGTGGGGGTGGGTGGGGAGTGGGAGTGGGGGTCGTCCGGGCGGGCCCGGCTCAGATGACGGATCGCCGGCCGCTCGCGGTCTGAGGTGAAAGTCGACCGAAAATGTGCAACGCCATGAGGTGTCTCTCCGAGCGCCGGGCCGTTGGCCTGTCCGGACGGTGTGTGACGGTTCCGCTACCGGGGTTGCGATCCTGCCACGTGGCACCACCGGGGAGCAGGTCCCGGTCTCCGGCGCAGGGCTTATCCGCAGGTCAGCCGTATAAGGTGAGTTTTCCGGTCCGGACGTCCGCAGGCAGGGGGAAGTGAGGGGTGGGACCTTGGGTTCCGACTCAGGGGCACGCACAGCTTTCGCCGAGCGCCTCGCGCTGCTCTACAAGGAGGCCGGAAACCCTCCCCTGAAAAGCGTCGCCGAGGCGGTCGCCCGGCTCCAGCGGGTCGACGAGCGCGGCCGTCCGGTGCGGGTGTCCGCGCAGCGGATCAGCGACTGGCGGCGGGCCAAGAACGTGCCGGCCCAGTTCACCGCCCTCGCGGCGGTGCTCCAGATCCTGATCCCGGAGGCGCGCCGCACCCGCCCGCAGCCGGTCTCCGCGGGTCTGTACGACCTCGCCCACTGGCAGCGGCAGTGGGAGCGCGCGCTGGCCGACCCGGTGGGCGACCGGGCCGCGCCGCCCGCCGCACCGGCCGAGGAGAACGGCCGGCCGCCCGGACAGGCCCCGCCGATCACCGGTGGCGTGTGCCCCTACCGGGGTCTCGCGCCGTACCGGCAGGAGGACGCGCGCTGGTTCTTCGGCCGGGAGCGCAGCACCGAGGCGATCATCGCCCAGCTGCGCACCGCGGGCCGTACCGGCGGCCTGGTGATGCTCGTCGGCGCCTCGGGCGCGGGCAAGTCCTCGCTGCTGAACGCCGGCCTGGTCCCGGCGATCGCGGGCGGCGCCCTGGCCGACGCGGGGCTCACCCCGCAGCCGGACGACGGCACCGGGCAGCGGGCCCCCGTCGTCCAGCTGGTGCCCGGCGCCGACCCGCTCGCCGAACTGGTCCGCCGTATCCCCGACCTCGCCCCCGTGGCCGCCGAGGCGCGGGCGGCCGAGCGGGCGGCGGCCCGCGAGGAAGGCGCCGCGGCGACGAACGCCCAGGCGCCCCGGATCGTGCGCGGCGCCCGTGCGGCGGTCGCGGAGTGGGCGCGCCGGGAGGCACCGCCGGGGGTGCGGCCGGTGGTCATCGTGGACCAGTTCGAGGAGGCGTTCACCCTCTGCCCAAACGAGGCGGACCGCCGTACCTTCATCCAGCTGCTGCACGCCTCCTGCACCCCGCCGTTCGGCGCGTCCGGGCCCGCGCCCGTCCTGGTCGTGCTCGGCATCCGGGCCGACTTCTACGAGCAGTGCCTCGGCTACCCGGAGCTGGCCGACGCGCTCCAGCACCGGCACATGGTGCTCCCCCCGCTGACCAGCGGCGAACTGCGCGACGCGGTGACCGGGCCGGCCAAGGCGGTGGGCCTGGAGCTGGAGCCGGGCCTCGCCGAGCTGATCGTGCGCGAGGTGAGCGCCGACGGTCCGCGCGGGGCGCACGACGCGGGCGTGCTCCCGCTGCTCTCGCACGCCCTGCTGGCCACCTGGCAGCGCCGCAAGGCCGGGAAGCTGACGCTGGCCGGCTACCGCGCGGCGGGCGGCATCCAGGGCGCCGTCGCCGCGACCGCCGAACGCGCCTGGTCGGGGCTTGACCCCGCCGCCCGTACGGCCGCCCGGCTGCTCCTGCTGCGCCTGGTGCGGCTCGGCGAGGACACCGTGGCCACCCGGCGGCGCGGCACCCGGCGGCAGCTCTCCCAGGAGTCGGCGGACCCCGGCAAGACCGAGGAGTCCCTGGAGGCGCTGGTCCGGGCCCGCCTGGTGACGCTGGACGCGGAGACCGTGGAGATCACCCACGAGGCGCTGCTGCACGCCTGGCCCCGGCTGCGGCACTGGATCGACGACAACCGCAACGACCATCTGCTGCGCCAGCGCCTGGAGGAGGACGGCCGCGCCTGGGAGGACTCGGAGCGGGACAGCTCACTGCTCTACCGGGGCTCCCGGCTGGAACAGGCCCGCGCCTGGGCGCGCTCGGCGGGGGACACGTATCTGACCCGCAGCGCGGTGGAGTTCCTGGCCGCCTCGGTACGGCTGCGCAAGCGCACGGTGTGGCTGAGCCGGGCGGCGGTGGCGGCGCTGGTGGTGCTCGCGCTGGTCGCGGGCGGCTCCGCGGTGATCGCCTGGCAGCAGCGCGACGACGCCGTGTTCGAACAGGTGCTCGCCGAGGCGGACCGGGTGCAGCACACCGACCCCTCGCTCGCCGCCCAGCTGGACCTGGTCGCGCACGATCTGCGCCCCGGTGACCAGGGCACCTACAGCCGCCTGATCTCGATCGTGAACGCGCCGCTGGCCACCCCGCTGTCCGGCCACACCGGGGCCGTCTACCTGACCTCCTTCAGCCCCGACGGCCACACCCTGGCCACGGCCAGCTACGACCGGACCGTACGGCTGTGGAACGTGTCCGACCCGACCCGGCCCCGCCCCCTCGGGGGGCCCCTGACCGGGCACACCAGCTGGGTGAGCAGCGCGGTGTTCCGTCCCGACGGGCGGGTGCTGGCCAGCGCGGGCGACGACGGCACGATCCGGCTGTGGAACGTGCGCGACCCGGCCCACCCGGCCGCGCTCGGCGCACCGCTGACCGGCCACTCGGGCACCATCTACCTGGTCGCCTTCAGCCCCGACGGGCACACCCTCGCCTCCGCCGGGGAGGACGGCACGGTACGGCTGTGGAACGTCGCCGACCCGGCGCACCCCACCGCGCTCGCCGTGCTGCACGGGTCCACCGCGGCCGTGCGCAGCGTCGCCTTCAGCCCCGACGGGCGCACTCTGGCGGCGGGCGGCGACGACCGTACGATCCGGCTGTGGAAGGTGACCGACCCGCGCCGGCCGGCCGCGCTGGGCGTGCTGCGCGGCCACACGGACATCGTGCACTCGGTCGCCTTCAGCCCGGACGGGCACACCCTGGCCAGCGGCAGCGCGGACGACACCGTACGGCTGTGGAACGTGCGCGACCCGGCCCACCCGGCGGCGCTCGGCGCGCCCCTGACCGGGCACACCGGGCCCGTCTGGTCGGTGGCGTTCAGCCCCGACGGCGGGCGCCTCGCCGCCGCGAGCGCGGACAGCACGGCCAGCCTGTGGA
Organism: Streptomyces sp. NPDC043952; assembly: GCF_056435325.1. NCBI lineage: Bacteria > Bacillati > Actinomycetota > Actinomycetes > Kitasatosporales > Streptomycetaceae > Streptomyces > Streptomyces sp. NPDC043952. The sequence goes on along the minus strand of NZ_JBWKES010000006.1, from coordinate 134,889 downwards.
ACGTCAGCGACCCGGACTCCCCCTCGCAGATCGGCGAGCCCCTCGCGGGCAGCAGCGGCGAGATGTACGCGCTGGGCTTCAGCCCCGACGGCCGCACCCTCGCCACCGGCAGCGGGGACGCCAAGGTGCGGCTGTGGTCGATCCCGACCTCGGACATGATCGGCCGCAGCGGGGCGTTCAGCCCGGACGGCCGGGTGCTGGCCACGACCGCGCGCGACGGGCGGCTGCGGCTGTGGAACGTGGCGCGTCCGGGGCGGCCGGTGGCGCTGGGCCCGCCGTTCCGCAGCGGCGAGGGCGCCGACACCCTGGTCTTCTCGCCGGACGGCCGCACCCTCGCCGTGCTCACGGGCGAGCAGAAGGTGTACCTGTGGAACGTCTCGGACCCGGCCCACCCCTTCCGGCCCGGTCCGCCCCTGCCGCTGCGGACCCGCTTCATGGGCCCCGACGCGCTCGCCTTCAGCCCGGACGGGCACACCCTGGCCACGGCCAACGACGACCGCACCATACGGCTGTGGAACGTGTCCGACCCGGCGCGCCCGGCCCCGCTGGGCGCCCCGCTCACCGGCCACCACGGCTACATCAACGCGCTCGCCTTCAGCCCGGACGGGCACACCCTGGCCAGCGGCAGCGCGGACAGCACCATACGGCTGTGGGACGTGTCCCGGCCGGCCGCGGTGAAACCCCTCGGCGCCCCGCTCACCGGGCACACCGGCCCGGTCAACGCGCTCGTCTTCACCCCCGACGGGCGGGCGCTGGCCAGCGGCAGCGACGACGACACGGTCCGGCTGTGGAACGTCACCGATCCCGCCGCGGCGCGGCCCATCGGCGATCCGCTCACCGGCCACACCGAGGCGGTCACCTCGCTGACCTTCGACGCGGACGGCAACACGCTGGCCAGCGGCGGCGACGACAACACGGTCCGGCTGTGGAACGTCACCGACCCCGCCGCGGCGCGGCCCATCGGGCAGTCCATGACGCCCAACGCCAAGACCGGCACGTTCCTGTCCTTCAGCCCCGGCAGCCGCGTCCTCGGCGTCTCCAGCGGCCCGGACACGGTCCGGCTGTGGGACCTGGACGCCGGCCCGGCCATCGACCACATCTGCTCGGTCACCCGCGGCGTCCTCACCCCCGACAAGTGGCACGAGTACCTCCCGCGCCTGTCCTACGACCCTCCGTGTGGCAACTGATCGGCCAACTTCCGCTTTTTCCTGCCGACTTGGCACCACAGCGGCGCCAACCTTGTTACCCTTGGCCATAGCCCGATCGCTGGTGCATCCCCCGTCGCCAGCGATCGGGCCTTTCGCGTTCCCGTCCGCCCCGGCGCTACGCGTGCGGCCGACCGTCACGGACCCAGGTCGCTGCGGTCAGGACCGAGGTGACGTACATCAGGACGCTGAAAGTGGCTACGGATTCGACGTACTGCTCGTAGCCGCCCGCACGGAGCTGAAGCGCGAGGGAACCAAGCGCGGTCCCAAGCGCTGCGGTAGCGGCGGCCATGGCGACGAACGGGCCCTTCGTCATCGGTACTTCCCCCAAGCCAAGAGATGACTGATCACCATCGAGATTACATGCGGTGAGCATGGGGCAGCCGTGGATGCCAGAGACCCCCAGTCGATATCGACCGGGGGTCTTTGCGCCTGTGGCCTCATCCTCATCAGGTCGGATACAGAGACTCGGGGACGTTGGTCAATGGATCATTGCCCTCGGCTGGTCGTCCGCTGCGGTTCGGGGCTGATCACCGGTATTCGCGCCTGTCAGGTGCGGCCCTGACACCGCCCCGACCGCCGACACTGGGTGATCGACCGCCGCAGCGTCGCACGCCCGCAGGAGATCCCCTACTACATCGCCTGCTGCCCCGCCGGGACCACCCTGGACGAGCTGATCCGCATCGCGGGCAGCCGATGGGCCATCGAGGAATGCTTCCAGAGCTCGAAGCAGGATTGTGGCCTGGACGACTGCCGACTACCAGGTCCGCCGCTGCCCCGGATGGCACCCCCACATGACCGTCGCCCTGGCCGCCCACGCCTGCCTGACCGTCCTGCGAACCCGCGAGCTGGACACCGGCAAGGCAGAAACGGATCCTCCCAGCTCATCCACCTCGCCTCGCCGAGATACGACGGCTGATCACCCACCTCACAACCGGCGTCCCACACCCGAACGAGCACATCCTGTACTGGTCACACTGGCGCCGACGACGACAACACCAGGCCCGCACCAGCCACTACAGACGACGCGGACACAGCCTCTGACCTGGCCACCCGTCACGGCAAACATCGTTGCCGTACTAGCCCCGCGTGGACAGCCCCACGACGCCGCCCGTCACGACGGGTCGCTGCCCGGCGCCTCCTCGAGCTTGCCCCACGAGTCGAGGCGCCACCGCAGCCCACTGTCGTCGGTGAACAGCAGCGCCGGCCGGTTGTTGTCCACCGCGACCTCCGTCATCCGAGGCGACGTGAAGTACACCGTGTGACCGGCAGGTATAAGCGCCACAGGCACAGGACGCGTACCCCTGTCCGGATGGCGGCGCGCTTGCAGGTCTTTAGCCATGCTGGCGTTGTAGGCGTCGCCGAACCGGACCATGACGTCGTGGATCGGGTCGTCACTGGTGTTCGTGACCTCCACACCCCAGTGGTCGTACCCGGTCTGGTTGCCGTACCGGTCTGTTCCGCCATTGCTGCCCGTGGGGCTGAAGGACATATGCACCTGGCGGGCCTGTGAGACCTTACGCTCCTCTGCCTGCGCCCGGAACTCCGCACGCTCCAGCTCCAGGTTCTGCTGCTGCTCTGCCATAAACCGCGACTGCTCGGCGATGAACTCCCGCTGCTCGCCGATCTGTTCCCGCTGGCTCTTGATCGTCTGGTACGCGAACCAGGCTGCGCCGATCGCCCCCACCGCGCCAATCCACGTCGGTACGTCTCCCCACTGCACCAGGCCCGCCCCTTCCACGGCGCCAGCAACTCGTTCGAGTGGATCTTGCGCCGACTCTGTGTCTCGGAACACCGAAACCCAAGCCCCGACTCCAGCGTCTCCGAATCCTGGACACTGCCCCCTCAGTGTCCGCAGCACCGAGACACTGAGCCGGGTGCGTATGTGTATTAGAAGATCACCAAAAACACACACTCACCCGCGCCACCACCCACTTGCACCACACCCCCACCGCGGATCATTGGGACCAAGTCCGGCGTGCCCCGGACACAAACGCCCCGCCATCGCGAGGGGCGCACGTATGTCACAGCTCGGTGAACACGCCTTCACTTCATCCACACACCCGACATGCTGCCCGCCAGAGCCGAACCAGCCAGGGGGCAACGAATGTTCAAACGGGACCCGGAGAAGGCCGCACAACGCGAAGCACGGCGGGCGGAGAAGCGTCAGCAGCGCGAGGAATGGGCCGCGCAGAAGAAGGCAGAGGCACAAGCCCTTGCCGAGTGGCGCAGCACCCACCCCGCAGAGAAAATGTTGAACAGCGCCAGCATGCTCCGCACGTGGCCCAGCTCCAAGTTCGGAGAGACCCCCCTCGGCCCCATCCGAGGCGGTAGCGCCGAGTTCGTCGACGCGGGTGCCCACAAAGCTTGGACGGCCACACGGCTCGTCGGAGGCGTAGCCACCGGCGGCACTTCCCTCGTCGCAGGCCGCAAGAACAAAGGCGCCGCAGTCATCAACCTGACCTTCGGCAACGGAGCCGCTCAGACGTACAACGTGACGCCCGAGAACGCCACGTTGCGCGCGGCCAACCAGTACGTCACCGCGTTCAACGCGCTCGCCGCGCAACTCGCCAACGAGTAGTCGCGGGAGGAGCGCCATGTCCAGCAACCCCCGCAACGGGCGCCCCTACCGCCGTCTCACCGCCGCACAACGTGCCCTCGCCCTCCTCTGTTGGTGGTGCGGCCACGTCATCGACTACAGCCTCACCGGCGTCGACGCCAAGCACTCGCCCTGGGTATTCGCCCTCGATCACGCCATCCCCCTCAGCCGCGGCAGCGACCTCAACGACCCCGCCAACGCCCCGCGGTCGTCGGGCGGGAACTGCGGGCCATGATGCTGGAGCTGCGGAAGGTGGCACCCCGGCTGCCACCGCTGCGGACCCGGTGGACGGGCTGATGAAGCAGCGGAAGAAGCGTCGCGGTGCGTGACGAGGCTGGTCGGCTGTATGGGGTGCAGCAGCCGCGACTCGAGACCGCCCATCGAGGCCAAGGGCCTCGGCGAGGTCGGCAAGGACGTCGCCGATCACGAGGTCCGGCTCCGCGCGCTCGAACAGACGCTGTGGCGCGCGGTCGGCGGTGCCGCCGTCCTCGGCGCCGGTGCTGGCGTCCTCGCCCAACTCCTCATGCGCTGAAGAATCCTCGGTCCCCTTCCGCCGCGTGGCGGAAGGGGGCCCTTCGTCATGCCCAGGTTCAGCCGCCGAGGCGAACTGCGGCGATACCGCAGTCTCCGCGCTGGCAGAAGGTGACTGGCCGTACCCTGGCCGCATGATTCGCGCTGTGATCTTTGATGTCGGCGAGTGCCTCATAGACGAGACCACCGAGTACGGAACCTGGGCCGACTGGCTCCAGATCCCGCGCCACACCTTCCACGCGATGTTCGGCGCCGTCATCGCCCAAGGCCGCGACTACAGGGAGACCTTCGCCGAGTTCCGGCCCGGCTTCGACCTGTACGAGGAGCGGGAGAAGCGGGCCGCTGCCGGGCGCCCGGAGCACTTCGGCGAGGCCGATCTCTACCCCGACGTCCGCGACGCCCTCGCCGCCCTCCGCGCAGACGGCCTCTGGCTCGGCATCGCCGGTAACCAGACCGTCCGCGCCGGCGGGATCCTCCGCGAGCTGTTCACCAACGACGTCGACCTGATCGGCACCTCGGACGACTGGGGCGCTAGCAAGCCCGACCCCGAGTTCTTCCAGCGGGTCGCCGAGGTTGTCCCCGCCGAGGTGGACGAGATGCTGTACGTCGGAGACCGCATCGACAACGACATCCGGCCCGCGCGCGAGGCGGGCATGCACACCGCGCTCGTGCACCGCGGCCCGTGGGCGACGATCCAGTGGCGGACGGAGGACGCGGAGACGCTCCCCACCTTCAGGGTCGAGAGCCTCCTCGAGCTGTCCGGGCTGATCAAGCAGTTCAACGAGCAAGCGCGCTGACTGTCGTAGACCAGCCGTACAGCCGGTCATCCAGGTCACGGACACACCGCTCGTGCTGGTGCGGCGCCAGAGCGCGCCGCACCTCCCGCACCCGGTCCATACCCATCGCGTACCACGTCTGCTCCAGCTGGTCGAGCGCGCGCACCGCGTACCCGCAGGCGGCCTCCGGGTCCCCGGCCGCGGCCTCGACCGCGGCGAGGTCGCCGAGGATCACGGTGGTCTGCTTCTCCTCGGTCGGGCCGAGCGCGTCAAGGACGTCGAGGAGCGTGGTCCGGGCCTGCGGGAGGTGCCCGGCCTTCAGCTGGGTGTTGCCCTTGAAAGCGGCCAGGCGGACGGGGCTGAACCAGTCCAGCCACCCCGGCGACGGGTGCTCGCTGCCGCGCGCGAGGACGTCCTCTGCGTGCCCGATCAGGTGCAGCGCCGTCCTCGGGTTTCCGCAGCGCGTCTCGCACTCGGCCTCGACCGCGTCCAACCACGCCAACAGCTCGGCGGACGCCGGACCGCGGCGGGCGTAGGTCCGCGCGGCCACCATCCGCTCAAGTGCCGCGTCGCGCTCGCCCACCCAAGCGGGGATGAAAGCGGTGTGCGCCAAGATCGCCGCGCCGAGCAGCGCCTCGTCTGCCTCGCCGGCCGCCTGGAGCGCGCGGAGCAGGGTGTGCTGCGCCCGGTCGGCGTCGCGGATGTCGAAGAACTCGATCCTGCCGGCCAGCAGCCACGTCTCCGCCAAAGCCGAGGCGATCCGCGTGCGCGTCTGCCCTGCGGCCTCCGGGAGTAGCGCGCAGCCGAGAGTGGCATGCGCGACCGCCGCGGGGTGCAAGGTGGCCGGTGCCACGGACCAGTAAAGGCGCCGGTGAGAGCGGGTGACGGCCTCGTAGTCGTCGGCAGCGGTCGCAGGCTGCACGACGACGGTTTGGGTGGGTACGACGGCGAGTCCGGCGTCGGTGGCGAGCGTGGTGCGGCGGATCCGATCGGCGGCAGTTCCGGCTTCCGGGGTGAAGCCGAGCGAGAGCATGTCCTGGCCGAGGAGTCGGATGAGGCCCTGCTCTTGCTCGGCGTGTGGCCATGGCGGATTGTCAGATTCCCAGCGGCGGACCTGACGGACTCCGACGCCGAGCGCGTCTGCGAGTGCCTGCTGGGATCGGTAACCGGCAGCGATCCGAGCGGACTTCAGACGGGTGTTTCCTTTCGCGGCCACACTGCGCCTCCAGGGTCCGAGCCTTTCCCGGCTAAGTGTGCGGGCAGGTCCTACTGTTGGGCAACGGTCACCCGACCTGCGTATAGAAAGTCCTCTTCCCGGCCGTGAAGAGTCCGGCGCAAGTCCTCGGTTTGGCGTCTCGTCAGGGCCACTCTGTTGCGCACCCCCATCACGCATGGCCGCCGAGGAGAACCCGTTGCCGAGCCTCCAACTGCCGTCCGCCGCAGGAGCCACCCTGCACGACGCCGGACACGACTGGGACGCCATCCGCGTACCCCTCAGCGTCGGCCTCGCCGCACTCGCCATCCTCGGCCCCCGCTGCGGCGCCGCCGTCGAAGTCCCCCTCAGGTCCGCCGGCGTCGTCTACTACTTCGTCCCCACCGGAACCGCCGACAAGTGGGATGTCGAGAACACGGTGGCACTCGGACGGGGCTCGACGCTCGTGATCCCGCCGGCGCGGCGCACGGAAGGGCCGGGCCCGCACTGGCGGGTCTGCCCCGGTGAGGACGGCTGGCTCACCGATCCGGATGCTCTCGCGGCAGCGATCGGGGACGCATTCGGGCCGAAGGTCGGAGAGGAGCGGGCCGGATGATTGCCACGGAAGCTTCGCTCGCCCTGCTTCCGCTCCCCGACTACAACACGCTGGCGGCCCGGCAGGTTCGTGGCCGTGCCTGCGTATGGGGCGGCGAAGACCTGGCGAACATGCCCTCCGTCGACCCCGGCAAGCACACGATCCGCCGCCTCGGCACCCGCACCAGCTGGACCCCGCGCGCCTGTTACGGCTGTACCGCCAGCTGCGCCTACCGCGCTTTGCTCGACCACTCCGTGCAGTGCCCGCTCTGCGCGTCCGAGAAGACCGCTACGCAGTGCACCGTCGGCCAGGGCCTGAGCCGCCTGTACCGGGAGTACCGCCGGTGAGCGTCCTGGTTCCCGAGGAGTCGCAGCGGCTACACCGGCTCATCGCCTACTACCAGGTGCCCTTGGGGCTGTCCGATGAGCAGCGCGCCGGCGCGGTCTGTGTCTGGTGCGGGGGCCCCTCCGGGCCAGGCGCCATCGGCCTTGAGTATCCCGGCTACCACGGCTGCTTCGACTGCTACCTGTCCCGGATCAGCTGGCTGATCACCTGGTACGCCTGGCAGCAGCACGTGCTGGACTGCACGCCCTGCCAGCAGCTGCGCACCTGCTACGTCGGCCGCGGCCGCCGCATCCGGCACGAACTCACCATCGTGCCCGCGGGCAAGGAGCAGTTGTTCTGCTCGGCGTGCCGCCGCCCCGTGGACCCTGACGAACAGGTGATGCCCGTCCGCGTCGAGGGCCCCGACCGTGATCTCCTCGGCTACGGCCACACACATTGTCTGACCCAGAGGGCGGTAACGCGATGATCTGCGCCCGCTGCAACAAGCTGATCCAGCCCGGCGAGAAGGTCGAGACGATCACGAACCCTGGTGCGACCGCCGCAGGCGCCGACATCGGGATCCACGCCGCCCCCTGCCGCCCCGCACCCCAGCAGACCGCGCCGACGCCGCGCTGGTCCTGACGACTCCGTGTCCGGACGCGACGCCGACCGCGCCGGACACGGAGGCCGCAGGAGTCGCCGTCGCTGGTTGCCTCATGCCGACGGCGGCCCCGCCACGCCATCCACTGGACTACGCAAGATCGACTCGCCTGGGAGGCGCCCATGACGATCAGCGTTCAATCCGAATTACCCCACGACTACCGGCCGGGTGTCGGGACCATCTTCGCGTACGCCGCAGCGCAGATACATAGCGCGGCCGCCGGGGTGTGGCCCGGTGTTCCCCTCGTCCTGGAGCAGCACGTCCCGAGCATCACCGGGTACGTCCACCAGGTGCGGGTGGGCGACCGCGTGCTCTACGGCAAGCTGTCCATCCTGGGCCTCTCCCTGGTATCCCTCCTGCGCGGTGCTGGCGGCAGCTGGCCCGCGGTCCTCCAGGCCCAGGAGCAGTACCTGAAGAGGACCGACGGATTAGTGCCTCGGGAGGCGGTACAGCTCGGCATCCTCGCCAGCTTGGACAGTCCGGCGGTCTGCGGTGTAGCTGGCGTGCATGAAGGCGTCCTGTTCACGGAGCCCGTGCTGGGTCCGTGCCTCGGCGACCTGTTGCTCCGGGAGCCAGGCCGTACCGTCGATCTCCTCACGGACCTCTACGCCGAGCTTCGTCCGCTTCACCGGCCCGGCGCCGCCCGGCATCTGGGCGCGGAGAACACCATCGGTGAACGGGGCATCGGCGGCACCTTCCTCCGGAAGTTCAACGGTCTCTCCGGCGCGGCCTACGTGGACCGGCTCGGGGAGCAACGATGCGCGCCGGCCACCCGCGAGGATGTGGTCACGCTCATCCGGTCGTCCGTCCGGCAGCTGAGGAAGCTCCGGATGACGCTTCCTGGGGCGGAGGGCACGGCCTTGGTGTACGGGGACCTCAAGCCCGAGCACGTGAAGTATCCGTACGGCCCTGGGGGGCGGCCGGTGCTACTGGATCCGGGGCTGATGAGGATGCACCCGGCAGGGGACATGGCCAAGCTGGTGAGCCGGATCGTGCTGTTCCTCTGCGCGCATCAGCCCGGAGAGGAGACGGCCCGCCAGGTCCTCGAGGGGTTGGCCGAGTTCGCCACGCGTGTCGTCCGGCTTTCCGCCCAGGAGCGGCCGTTGTGGCTGGCGAACGTGGTGACGCTCTGGCTCATGGACACGGTGAATATCCTCTCCTCCTACCTCTCCGCGCCCTCCGCACTCCCGCTGCCTCGCCCTGCCCTCGCACTCGTGGAGCGCGCCGTCCCGGTGTGCTCGTTCATCGACGCGGTGAGCGCCGACGCGGCGCGGAAGGCCGGCACGACCGGGTTGTGGAGCCGAGCCTTGGCCCGCGCCGTGGCGGTGGCGTCATGAACCCGCGGGTGCCCGCGGTCGGCGTGATCGGGGCCGGCGCGGTCGGCCAGGCCGTGGGCGCGGCCCTTATCCATGCCGGTCTCTGCGATCACCTCCTCCTTGCGTCCCGTTCGATGGACCAGGCCGCAGCCCTCGCGGACGACCTCAACGACCTGCGGGTGAGCATCGGCTCCGCGGTCCGGCCCTACCCGGTGGCCGTGCCGGAGCTGCGTTCCTGTTCCGCCGTTGTAGTAGCTGCTCGCGCTCGCTTCACGAACACCCGCAGCACAGACGTCCGTATGGGTGGCCTCCACGCCAACGCGACAGTCCTCCAGGGCCTGGCCAAGGAGTTCCGCGGCTACCCAGGGACGCTCCTGGTGGTGACGAACCCGGTCGATCTGATGACGCGGCTCGTGACGGAGGCCTCCGGCTGCACCCGCGTCTTCGGCCTCGGATCTAGCCTCGACACCGCCCGCTACCGGCTGACCCTGGCCCGCCTCCTGGACGTACCCGTCCACACGGTGCGCGGCCACGTCATCGGCGAACACGGAGACGCCGCCGTGGTGTGCGCCTCCTCCACAACCGTCAACGGCACACGCGTCACGGTCCCACTCAAGCAGGTACGCGCCGAACTCGCCGCGCGGCCCGGACGGATCAGCGCCGGCATCGGCCGGACCCGGTACGGACCGGCCGGCGCCCTGGTGAGCGCGCTCCGCCTGACCCTCGGCGCGCAGGACGGCGTCACCGAACTCTCGGCCCCGTACGGCGATGTCTGTCTGGGAATTCCGTTGCGGTTCGCCGGTGGCCGTCCTCTACCGTGCGTGCCTCCACTGGACGATGCCGAGGTCCGGCAGCTGGAGGCCGCCCGTTCCAAGCTCCGTGCTGCCTATCAGGGCGTGCGCGGTATCCCGTCCCAACCTCTTCCGCCTGGGAGGAATGTATGAGCGCACACGCCGTCCGTCTGGAGACCGCCGGTGCCGCCGTCACCGTGGTCTCGCCGGAGGAGGCCGTCACGGACTGGACCGGCCGATACATCGGGCCATGGTGGAACGCGGCCGAGGTGCCGCCGGAGAGCGTCTGCGCCGGGCCGCTGCTCACCGCGAGCGTCGATCGTGAGGCGTACGACGACCTCGCGTTCACGGTGACGCAGGCGCCGCACACCAGCACCACCTACGCACGGGAGCGGATGCTGGTGGCGAGCGACTCCTCCGGAGTGATCCAGGCGGTCACGTCCGGGAGCGCGCTCGCCTACCGGTCGGACCCGGCCGCGCGGTCCCTGGAGATTGTCGGCTGCCGCACGGAGGACGTCGCCACGGCAACCGCCCGGCTCGCTCGGGAGATGGTGCGCGGAACGCTCCTCCGGGACGGCTGGTCCATCCTCCACGCCTCCGCCGTCGTCCAGGACGGCCAGGCGATCCTCACCCTCGGGAAGAAGGGCGCGGGAAAGACCACCACGGCCCTGGCCCTGGCCGACCGCCGCCAGCTCGGCCTCCTGGCCAACGACCGCGTGTTCGTCCGCGCCAACGAGGACGACGGAGTGGACGTGCTCCCCTGGCCGTCCGCCGCCGCGATCGGACTCGGCCTCCTGGGTGCCCTCGGCTGGTTCGACATCACGCAGAACCGGCTGGAGCGCGGGGAGTCCCTGCACCCCACACAGGACGAGCGGGTCACGCAGGCTCTCCTCGCCGGCTGTACCAAGCCGCTCTGGGAGGAAGGGAAGGAGCTGAAGGCGCAGGTCTTCCCAGACCAGTTCGGCCGTTGGTTCGGCCTCACGCTGGCGACGAGCGGCCGGGCCGCGGCCCTCGTGTTCCCGCGCGTGGAGCCCGGCACCGTGCCTTCCGTGGAGGACCGCGGGCGGGTCCTGGAAGACGGCGACTTCATGAGCGGGGAGACGGAAGACCGCTACCCCGACGTGTTCGCGCTCGCCCAGGTCGACGGCGGCGGCATGCCCGCAGCCCGGCGGGAGGTTGCCCGGCGCCTGTCCGCGCTGCCGCACCACTACGTGGTCCTCGGCCACGAACTGGGCGCGAACGCGGACTTCCTCGCGAAGCTGACCAACTGCACGTAGCCGAGGAGAGCCGTGGGCCCGGCCTCGGCCGTTCAGCGAACAAGGTCCGCGAGCGGCACGCCGATCGCGTCGGCGATACGGATCAGGGTGTCCAGCCGCGGTGAGGCGTGACCCTGCTCGATGCGGCTGTACGTGGCGACATCAATGCCCGACCGTCCGCAGACGTTCAGCTGGGTGAGGCCGCGTTCTTCGCGAACGCGGCGGATCTGTTCCCCTACCTGGCGGCGGCGGGCGAGTACCCGGTCGTCGGGCGGAGTGGGGCGGGACACCCGCTCCACGCTTCCGACCTAGTGATCATTTGTGATTAGGGTCTACCCTAATTTTTTTAGATCTCTGCCGCTTGGGAGGGGACCTCGAAGCTCGGGTTGGCGTGTTGGCACGCCGGCCTGGTGAAGCGGGGCCGGCATGATGTGCGTCCGTCAGCCCTGGGCGCTCGCCGTATAGGTGAGTGCCCTTTCGGTCGGCCTGGGGCTGACCGGGCTCGCTTGGGGTTGTACGTCAGGCGGACGGGATCCTCGCGTCCACCTCCCCTGCGTGCGAAGTACACGTAGTGTCGCGTGAACTACAGAGGCTCGGCCGCGCGCCCGTACCAGGCCATGACCTGGTACAGAGCCGAGCAGCCCAGTGCGGTGCGGATCGGGGCCAACTCCTTGTCGACCGCGCGGCGGCTGAGGCCGATGCGGGGACCGACCTGATGGGCGGAGCAGCCGAAGTCGAGTTCACGGAGGATGCGCCACTGGCGCTCACTGAGGGGCCCGAGCCTGGTCCGTCCGACGCAGGTCGGACGACTGGCCGCTTGGACCTCACGATTCCCACATGCGACTCTAACTGTCGGTGACACCACCGGAAACCTGTTCGATTAGTGAGGTGTCTATGTCCAGGGTTCGTATTGCGGCAGCCGCCGCCCTGCTGGCGCCGGCTGCGTTGATCCCGACGCTGCACCACCTTGAGGGAGCCACCTCGCACGAGCAGGCCGGGGATATCGGCTGGGGCGTCGTCACGCCGGCTGCCACTGCGCCGCCGGAGGCCGCGAGTGCCGCCGACATCGGCTGGGGCTGACGCACCCGCCGCCACGACTTCCGGTCTGGGTGCTCGGGAGGCCCCAACCGGAATGACGGACGCCCCCTGTCGCGAGAATCGACAGGGGGCGTCCTGCTGCCCACAGTAGAGGGCGCACCCCTCATTTCGTAACAGCAGGAACCTGCTATCCACCGGGTGGACAGGAGAACAAGTTACGGGGGAGTAGCGGGGTACCAAGATCCGCAAATGTAGATGCCCGGTAGATCCTGAGGATCTACCGGGCATCTGACCAGGCGTTACGCCGATGTGGGGCTAACAGGATTTGAACCTGTGGCCTCATCCTTATCAGGTCGATCACGGTCTCTCTGAGCGTTGGGGTGATCCCAGCCCTGCGGCAGTCTACCGACCGCTGGAGGCCGCTCTCGTTCGGCCGTGTTCGCCGCTGTTGGTGTCAGACGTTGGTGTCAGACAACAACGACGGGCTTGACACGGGGCTGAGGGAGGCGCACTGCGATCCCCTGCACGACGATTAGAACGATCACCGCGACCACCAGCCACGTAGCTTGGCGAACGAGAGCGGTCACCGCGTTGGCGTTGATCACACACGCCATGATCACGGCCAGCGGGATCATGATCTTCTTGATAGTGCGACGCCCGCATGCGACAGTGTCAAGCAGGTGGGTGTCGAGCACCGACAGTCCACCAAAGCCCAGGATGGGCATACGTCCTCCTCGGTTGTCAGAAGGGCGCGCCCGGTTCCTCTTCCCAAAGGCGGGCGCGCCCTTCGGTGTTGATGCTCCAACGGTAGGGCACGACGCTGAGGCATTGACCCGCCCAACGCTCGCCGCACTGTTGTCGACGAAGGTGTTGTCCAGGAACATGTTGTCGTGCCCGGTGGCCCAATGGCGGCCTACCTTAGTCCGCTGTGACCTGCGGAAAAGGGCCGCCATATCACACCCTCCTGACAACGGCGGCACCGAAACGGCCTGCAAATCTCGTGTCACATGACCAATTGCGGCGTATGTCTGTATTTTTTTAGTGACTGAGATCACAAAACTAATTGCCGGGCAAGTCCTCCACCCCGCCCACCACTCACCCCAGCTCCCTTCCCGTCCGCCGTCGACCCACACACCGTGGAGCGGGCGTGGTTCAGGGGCGTCAAGGTGGAGCGCGCCACTGTACGAACGACCTTGACGCCCCTGGGCCGCGTCTGCTCGGCTCTGCCTGGGTCGACGGTGGACGGGATGGGAGCACCCCGCGCACGCCACTGCGTGCCCGCGGTCGGCGACGGCGCCTCCTCCATCCCGGTGCCGGCCGATCCCCGCCGGAGGCATCGTCTTGACCGTGGGCCGTGCTCCGCAGTGCTCGCCTCATGGCCGCCGGCCCTATCCACATGTGGGCGCGCGTCGGCGCAGCCCGCGCGGAGCGGGCCGAAGGCAGGAGCGTCGCGCGGAGCGGAGCCGGGAAGCGCGCCCGGCGGAGCGGAGCGCAGCCGGGGCTTGATGAGGTAGAGAAACCTGTAACAGCTTGGTCCTGCGGTCGCTGACGCAGCTCACGCAGCCGGTGCGTCAGGCACTCGGCCGTGTTCGAGGTAGATCGGGGTGGCGCTCTCGCGCGCCTTGGCGGCAGTTCTGATGCGGCGGGCCAGTCGGGGGATGGTCCTCTTCTCCATGTCCGCCAGGGACACGAAGTGGAAGCCGCGAAGTTCGTCGGCCTGTAGCGTGATCCGGCTCGTCAGTTCTGGGGTGAGCTGTCCTCCGTCGAAGAGGTACAGGACCTTGTCGCCCTCGGCATCATTGGGGGCCCAGTCGACGGCCAGCAAGCGGCCCAGCGGAGGAGTGATCCCGAGCTCTTCCCGAACCTCTCGGACTGCGGCTTGCAGGGGTGATTCCCCGGCCTCGACATAGCCGCCGGGGATGTCCCAGTAGTCCTTGTAGGTGGGCTCCACCATCAGAACCCGCCCGTCGGTATCAAAGAAAAGCGCACCCGCGGCCATACGCGGATGCGCCATCTTCGCTTCGTGCTCGTTCACCGCCATGTAGCCGAGCGTACCGATCTCAGACCACATGCAGCCGGTGGGCAAGCTCGGCCAGGGGGCGGCTGGGCCGACCACGCTGGTTCCGGACCCAGGTAAGAACAAGCTCCCTCGCAAGGTAGTGGCTGCGGACCTGTTCCGGTGCCCACTGCTCGGCTTCGAGGATCATCGACAAGGCGTCGTCGGCCCGGTTGTGTGCGCTGAGCGCGCGGGCCACTTCGAGGTTGTGCCGTGTCCGGCGCTCGGTCGGCAGACCACTGGTGTCGATCTGCGGGCCGAGGTCCATCGCCACCTGCATGTCTCCCAGCTCTGCCGCCGTAGCCACTTGGTGAATCGCTACGTTCGTCGGCCCGAAAGCGGTCCACATGTGGTTGGCATCATGCCCGAGCTGCCGTGCTGCTCGGTCGGCCTCGCCGAGGAAGGCACGAGTCGTGGCCCGGTCGTCGGCGCGGGCAGCTGCCATCGAGCCTGCGAGGAAGAGCGTCCCGTAGATCGACAGGAACTCGGCGTCGGCATTCCTGAGCGCTGGTCGCAGGTAGTCGGCAGCGTCACCGACCAATTGCACGGCGGCCTCAAACCGACCGTTGGACAGAAGGCAGTGAGCCACAGAACGGAAGAGAGAGCCGGTCACAGCCATGTTGTCCGACTGCTGAGCGGCGGACAATCCGCGGTCGGCCGCGATCCACGCAAGATCCGTTTCGCCGACCTTGGTCAACACCATGGCGGCGCCCTGGTACGTCATCGCCATCAGCTCTTGCGCTCGCTCGCGGTCCCGACCTTGCTGGGCTTGGGCGGTGATGAGCGCGTCAGCCAGTACGAGGGGGAGACGCCGGGTCGCAAAGCCGTACCGGGAATCCTGGTAGGCGTCCCAGACTTCGGCCACGCTGCTCTTCAGCTCGTCCAGCGGAGTCGGCTCGCCCTCGGTGGTCACGCCCAGAAGCGGCGTGAGCTGCCGGTAGTTCATCAGCGCGGATCGAAGGGCTGGCACCGTCCGGGTACCGCTGTCAGCCGTCCACTCCATGAGGGTCGGCTCGGCGAGAAGATCCCCAAGAGTGACATCCAGGGCATCGGCCAAAGTCTTGATGACCGACAGACGATCCAGCTCGATCCGATTGTTCTCGGCCTTGCTCAGCCAGTCGACCGTACGCCCGACCAGGCCGGCCAACACTTCCTGGGACATGCCGCGCCGGCGGCGGTACCAGGCGACTCGCTCACCAATCGTCAGGTTCGTCGTCATTCCTCGCATGGGAAGAGCCTCCCCCTGTCTCTTCGCGCGACCCCGGAGAAAATTTCCGGGATGGTGAGCCGGGCCGGTCCTAGCGTTGCCGTCAGATCAGGGAGTTGACAGACCGCGAGTGCAACGAGGGGGCCGTGGTGGGGCTGACCCCGGAAGAGCGACGGGAACTGATCAGCCAGCTAAGGCAGGTCAGCACCGAAGTGGCAGAACTGGCGCGTCGAGCCGATGCGCTGGTCACTGCCCTGGAACCTGTTGCCGTACCAGTTGCTCCAGCTGGTCCATTCGCTCCGCAAGGCGGCGCACGTCTTGGCGGACCTCGGACAGGTACTCCGTGATCTGCTCGAACTCGGGACTGTGCTTCGCCGGCCGGTCCTTGCCGGGCAGTGCGGCAAAGCTGCCCTTCCCCTGCTGGGAGATCGCGTAGCCATCCTCACGGAGACGGGAGATCGCCTGTCGGGCGACAGTGCGCGACACGTCGTGCTGCTTCATCAGCTCCGACTCAGAGGGAAGCTTTTCGCCCGTGGGCCTCACCCCCGAGCGGATCTCTCCCTTTAGTTCATCGGCAATCTGCAGATACAGCGGTTGTCCCGTCAGCCCGGCCATAGCCCCTCTCCTGGTTGTCGTACCAAGTGCACCACACCGAGACAGGCGCCGTCGAGAAGCCACTTGACATACTTGGCATAACAAGTGCACTCTCGATCCCGGAAGGCCTGACGCACTAAGTGCAACAGGTACCGACTCGCAAGGAGTGACGTATGCCATCGTTCAAGATCGACCTTTCGACCGCTGTGGTGTTCGTGGCGACCGCGCCGGCGCCGAAGCTGGCCAACGCGAAGACGGGTGAGCGGGCGATGGACCGTGAGACCGGGGCGCCGCTGTCGACGGTGGGCCTGCTGGTCTCGGACGAGGGGGAGGGGAACCTCTACCAGGTCACGATCCCGGAGACCGGGTTCTCGGAGGGTCTGGCGCCGGGCATGCCGGTGAAGGTGGTCGGGCTGAAGGCGCGGGACTGGGAGAACGAGTTCAACGGGCAGAAGCGGCACGGCATCTCGTTCCGCGCGGTCGCGATCACTTCGGCGGCCTGACCATGACGGATCTGTCCATGGTGCTGGAGGCCACGGGTGCCCTCGCGGGGGCCGGCGGTCTCGGGGTCGCGAAGGTCCGCGCGCCGCGCGTGTACTGGTCGCTGGTCGGCCTGCCGGTCGCTTGGGGCCGGTTCACGGTCACCTACCGCTCCACGATGGACGTGTGCGGGCTGACGGTCCAGCCGTCGCGCCTGCGGGCGTTCCTCACCCGGAACGTGGCTCGGCGTGAGGTGCTGCCGGTGCCGCCGAAGGTCCGCGGGGTGCGGGGTACGTCGACGGGGATGCGGGTGACGCTGCGGCTTCCCGCCGGTCTGGAACCGGCCGACCTGGTGGCCGCCTCGGAGCGGCTGCGGCACGCCTGGGGTGTCCACTCGGTGACCATCGCCGAGACCAAGCCCGGCTTCGTGCAGCTCCGCATGACCGGCTATGACGTGCTGCGCCGCGTCCGGATGCCCCGCACGGC
Organism: Streptomyces sp. NPDC043952; assembly: GCF_056435325.1. Classification (NCBI taxonomy): domain Bacteria; kingdom Bacillati; phylum Actinomycetota; class Actinomycetes; order Kitasatosporales; family Streptomycetaceae; genus Streptomyces; species Streptomyces sp. NPDC043952. The sequence continues at coordinate 117,782 of NZ_JBWKES010000006.1, read as the reverse complement.
CCGCCCCGACGGCTTGGCCGTTCCGGTGGCGCTGCGCGAGGACGGCACCGCGTTCGTGCGGGACTTCCGCAAGGTGCCCATGGCCCTGACACTCGGGGCGAACAACTCGGGCAAGTCCGTCTACCAGCGCAACCTGATCAAGGGCCTGGCCACGTTGCCGGTGGCGCTGGTCGGGATCGACTGCAAGCGCGGTGTCGAGCAGTCGGCGTATGCGCCCCGGCTGTCGGCCCTGGTCACCACGCCGGATGAGGCGGCCTCGCTGCTGGACGTGCTGGTGTCGGAGATGGAGTCCCGCTTCGACCTGCTGAGTCGGCACGGCGTCTCGGACATGTGGGACCTGGCCGAGGAGTTACGGCCGGTGCCGGTCGTCGTCCTGGTGGACGAGGTGGCGGAACTGTTCCTGATCTCCTCCCGGAAGGACGAGGAGCGGCGGGAGCGGATCGTCACCGCGTTGATCCGGCTCGCGCAGATGGCCCGCGCGGTCGGGATCTACCTGGAGGTGTGCGGGCAGCGGTTCGGCTCCGAGCTGGGCAAGGGCGCGACCATGCTCCGTGCGCAGCTCACCGGCCGGGTGGTGCACCGGGTCAACGACAAGCAGACCGCCGAGATGGGTCTCGCTGACGTGGCGCCGGATGCGGTCGTGGCCGCAGGTCTGATCCCGGCGGAGCGTCCCGGTACGGCGGTTGCCGCCGACTCCTCCGGGGGCTGGGCGAAGATCCGCACCCCGCATACCTCCCGCGATGAAGTCGTGGCGGTCTGCCAGAAGTTCGCCCACCTCGTCCCCGACCTGCCCGCCCTCGACCCGTACCGCCCGCACGTGCCCGCCGACGCCCCGGTCTCGGGTCCGTCGCTGGTCAAGCCGCGCCCGGTCACGGACTGAAGGGGGGACACGTCATGACCACGCGCAAGAAGGCCGCGCCCAAGCCGGTGCCCTGCCCGGACTGCCGGGGAGACGGTGAGGTCTCCACCACGGTCCTCGTCGGACGCAAGCGCCGCGCGATTGGCAAGCAGTCCGGCTTCTGCCTGACCTGCCTGGGAACCGGCGAAGCCCCCGCAGGCGGGGAGTGATCACCGTGCCGCGTTCGATCCGCCCTGATGCCGTCCTCGTCCAAGCCGTGATCGCCGGGGCGTTGTCCTTCGCGCACCTGCACGACCTGGCTGCGGCGGCGGGGCAGTCCGGATGGAAGGCGTGGGCCTATCCGGTCTCGGTCGACCTGCTGTTGGTCGCCGCCTGGCGTCGGCTTCGCGCCGGCCGGGACCGCTCGTCCTGGACCTGGTTCGCCATCGCCCTTGCCGCCTCACTCGGCGCCAACGTCGCCACCGCCGGCCTGCTCGATCTGGGTCATGTGCCCGCCTGGCTGCGCATCCTCGTCGCCGGCTGGCCCGCCCTCGCGTTCCTCGGCGGCACCCTCCTCGTCCACGCCCCCGCCCCGGCCTCCCCAGAGCAGGAGCCGGACGAGGAAGACAAGGAACCGGCGGCGCCGGAAGTCGAGATGCACCGCACCGACATCCCCGACCCGGAACCCGCCCCGGAGACGGTGCCAGAGCTGACCCCGGCACCGCCCAAGCCGCCCGCGGACACCCCGGCCGTGCCGCCGGCCCTGCTCAACCACGCCCGCTCGATCGCTGACGCACACCGCAACTCGACGGGCGAGCAGATCACCGCCGAAACGCTGACCGCCCGGCTCGGCCTGCCCGCCCCGACCTGCCAAGCCATCGCCGCGCAACTCCAACTCACCTGACCTGGAAGGGAGGTGAACCCTGTGCGCCCGAACCGCTTCTACAACGTGATCCGCATCGGCCCGGTCGAGGTCGGCACCTTCAACAACGGCCGTGGCCAGACCCGGCACACCGCCGCCTGCACCGCCCCCGGCTGCGGCTTCTCCACCGAACACCGCGACCGCTCCGCCGCCGAACTCTCCGCCCGCACCCACCGCTGCACCGCCTGAGAGAAGGAGAAAACCCCGTGTTCACCCCGAAATACCCGCCCCCGGACACCGCCCCCGTCTCCGGCCCGGCCCCGGCGCCCACGTCCGACCACACCCCGGCCAACTTCACGCTGGCTCAGGCCCCGGTCCCGGTCGTCCCGGCTCCGGCCTCGAACCGGCCCACGATCCAGCTCACCCCCGGCAGCACGCTCGCCCTCGTCGGCGGCGGCACCGCCGTGGTCCTGGTCGTCGGCGCGGTCCTGGTCTCCATGCTCCTCGCGGTCGCCATCACCGGTATGTCCGTCGCCGTGACCGCCGTTGTCCTCCGCTCGCTCCTCAACAACCAGAAGGGCCGCTGACATGGGCATCTTCAGCCGCAAGTCGACCCCCGAGCCCGCCCGCGATGAGGAGATGGTCGAACTCGGCCGCGAGTACGCCATCGCCCGACGCCACCGCGACACCAAGGCCATGAACCGGATCATGCGGCAGGTCGGCAACGACAAGGACGTCAAGGACCTGAGCGACTTCCGCGCCGGCCAGGAGTCCTACGACTCCATCCCGCCCATCCCGCGCGGTCGCAACCGCCGCCGCTGAACGGCCCCGGGGCGGCTCTCTCGCCAAAGAACCGCCGCCCCGGCGCCTGCATCCCATCCAGATCCAACGGACCCGAAAGGGAACCCTCATCATGCCCCAGCACGCCCAGAACACGCCCGTCTGCCGCGACTGCGACGGCTTCGCCACCGCCGCCATCACCACCGGCACCCGCCACACCGACGGCACCCGCGCCACCCTCACCGTCACCTGCCCCGCCTGCAAGGGCACCGGCCACACCGCCCCCGCCGCCGGCCTCGCCCGCGCCGGGAGGTGACCGCCGTGGCGCTCCTCAACTGGCGCTCCGCCGACCACTTCGACTCGTCCGGCGACAAGCCGTGCGTGCTCTGCACCAAGCCCACCCCGCTGCGCTCCGACAACGGCAAGCCCGTCCACAAGGTGTGCGCCGAGGAGTGGATCGACGCCCACACCCCGAAGGAGGCCGAGAAGTGACCGCCGTGCATCGGTCCCGCGTTCTTGACCTGTTCGCCGGTCCTGGCGGCTGGTCGGAGGGTTTGCGCGCCCTGGGCCTTCGGGATGTCGGTATCGAGATCGACCCGGCGGCCTGCGCCACCCGCACCGCCGCCGGGCACACCACGATCCGTGCCGATGTCGCCGCCTACCCCACCGCACCGCTTTGCGGGCAGGTCTCCGGGCTGATTGCCTCCCCGCCCTGCCAGACCTTCAGCGCCGCCGGACTGCGCGCCGGGAACGACGACATGGACCTGTGCCACCAGGGCCTTGCCGACCTCGCCCGCGGGAGTGACACCCGCGCCGCACTGCGCACCGCCTGCGCCGACCCCCGCTCCCTCCTCGTCGTCGAGCCGCTGCGCTACGCCCTCGAACTGCGCCCCGACTGGATCGCCCTGGAGGAAGTCCCCGCCGTCGCGCCCCTGTTCGCCCACATCGCGGTCATCCTGCGCCGCGTCGGCTACTCGGTGTGGACCGGCGTGCTCAACGCGGCCGACTACGGCGTCCCGCAGACCCGCCGCCGGGCCTTCCTGCTCGCCTCCCGCACCCGCACCGCAACACCGCCCGAGCCCACACACGCCAAGGACCCCGGACCCGACACCCTCTTCGGCCCCGCCCTGGCGCCGTGGGTCACCATGGCCGACGCCCTCGGCTGGGGCGCCACTGACCGCCCCGTCCCCACCGTCACCGCCGGCGGCGGCAAGAGCGGAGGACCGGAACCCTTCCCTACCTCGGCCCGCAAGGCACTGATGGACGCCCAACGGCGCGGCTCCTGGATCCTGCATACCAACCGCAACCAGATGCCCGACGGCAGCCGGCAGACCACCGATCCGCACGGTGCGCCCGCTCCCACGTTCACGGCAAAGGCAGGCGGCCAGTGGGTCCTGCGGCACAGCAACCGCCGCAACGCCACCGTCCGCCGCGTCGACGAGCCCGCCGCAACCCTGCTGTTCGCCAAGGCCAGCAACGACGTGTCGTGGGAAAGGGACGGCTCCGCCGGTCCGGAATCCGTCCGCATCACCGTCCAGGAAGCCGCCGCCCTCCAGACCTTCCCCGCCGACTACCCCTTCCAGGGCACCAAGACCCGCCAGTTCGAGCAGATCGGCAACGCTGTCCCGCCGCTGCTCGCCTCCGCCGCCCTGCGCAGCCTGGTCCCCGCCGCGCTGGAGGCCGCCGCGTGACCGACACCGCCACCATGGCGGGCCTGGACCCGGCCACCCTCAACGATCTGCTGAGGCTGGCCGGGTCCACCGGCTTCGACCGCATCCAGGACCAGATCCGCCGCACCGGCGGCTGCACCGACCCGATCCGCCTCCAGGGCACCACCGTCACCCGCGACCGCGCCACCGGGCACGTCCTGCACTCCTACTCCACCGACACCGAACCCGGCGGCGTCCTCCGCGTCGCCTGCGGCAACCGGCGGGCCTCCCGCTGCCCCTCCTGCGCCTGGACCTACGCCGGGGACACCTACCACCTCATCCGCGCCGGCCTCGTCGGCGACCCCGCCAAAGGCACACCCGACACGATCCGCGACCACCCGCGGGTCTTCGCCACCCTCACCGCGCCCTCGTTCGGCCCAGTCCACAACCGGCCCGGCAACCGTCCCTGCCGCTGCGGCACCCACCACCCCGAAGACGCCCCCGAACTGGGCACCCCCCTTGACCCGGACACCTACGACTACGCGGGCGCCGTGCTGTGGAACAACCACGCCTCCGACCTGTGGCGCTACTTCACGATCTACCTGCGCCGCGAGATCGCCAAGCGCGCCGGGCTCACCCAGAAAGCCGCCCGCGAAGCCTCCCGCGTGTCCTTCGGCAAGGTCGCCGAGTACCAGAAACGCGGTGCCGTCCACTTCCACGCCGTGATCCGCTTCGACGGCCCCGACGGCCCCGACACCCCACCGCCGGCCTGGGCCACCCTCGACCTGCTCACCGACGCCATCCGCGCCGCCGCCGCCCGCGTCGCCGTCGACGTGCCCCCGTCCGGGGACCAACCGGCCCGGACGCTGCGCTGGGGTGACCAGCTCGACGTCCGGCCGATCCGCGCCTTCGGCGACGGCCAGGAGATCACCGAACAGGCCGTCGCCTCCTACGTCGCCAAGTACGCCACCAAGGCAGCCGAGACCACCGGCACCGTCGACCGCCGCATCGGCAACAAAGAGGCCCTGGCCCTGCTCGGCGTCCCCGACCACCCGGCCCGGCTCATCGCCGCGTGCCTCGACCTGCACCCGCTCTACCCGGACCGCAAGCTCCGCGACTGGGCCCACATGCTCGGCTTCCGCGGCCACTTCTCCACCAAGTCCCGCCGCTACTCCACCACCCTCGGCGCCCTGCGCCAGACCCGCGCCGACTACCGCGCCGCCCAGCAACGAGCCGCCCTTGGCCTGCCCGACCCCGACGACGAGGAAGCAACCACCCTCACCCTCGCCCACTGGACCTACGCCGGCCACGGCCACACCCCCGGAGAATCCTGGCTCGCCGCCAACATCCGCCGCGACATCCAACACAACCGCGAGATCGCCCGCGAGGAACTACCCACCCTGCTCGTCTTGGAAGGAGTCACCGAGTGACCACCGCCACGCCCGAACTGCTGACCGTGCCCGAGGTCATGGAACGGCTCAACGTCGGCCGGACCAAGGTCTATGACCTGATCCGCACGCGCCGGCTGGTGTCCATCAAGGTCGACGGCTGCCGCCGTATCCCCACCGATGCGGTGCGCGCCTTCATCACTGGTCAGATCGGTGAGGCTGCCTGATGGCCAAGCGTCGCCCCAACGGTGGGGGCACCATCACCAAGCGCAAGGACGGCCGCTATCAGGGCGCCGCGTACGTCACCGACACGGACGGCAACCGTGTCCGGAAGTACGTCTACGGCGCGACCTGGGACGAGGCGAACGAGAAGCTCGGCAAGCTCCAGGAGCAGGAGCGGAACGGCATCCCGGTGCCCTCGCGGGCCTGGACGCTCGGTGAGTGGCTGACCTACTGGCTGGAGCACATCGTCAAGCCGGAACGGGAGCACAACACCTACGTCAAGTACGAGTCCAAGATCAGGCTGTACCTGCTGCCGCACCTGGCCAAGAAGCCGTTGACCAAGCTCACGCCGGCGCAGATCCGTGCGTTCATGGCCACGCTGAAGCGTGAGGAGGTCGGGGCCGCCACTCGCTTCGAGGTGCTGCGGGTGCTGCGCAACGCCCTCAACCGGGCCATCCGTGAGGAAATCCTTACGCGCAACGTCGCCCTCCTGGTGGACATGCCCAAGGTGAGCAAGGACAAGGGCAAGGCCTGGAGCGCGCGTGAGGCTGTCGCCTTCCTGCGGGCGTCCCGCGCCCACCGCCTCTACGCGGCCTGTGTCCTGGTCCTCGTGCTGGGGCTCCGCCGTAGTGAGGTGCTGGGCCTGCGCTGGCAGGACATCGACTTCGAGGCTCGCCACTTCACCCCGGTCAAGCAGGTACAGCGCGTCAAGGGAGTCGGCCTGGTCCTCAAGGACCTCAAGACCGAATCCTCACAGGCGGTGCTGCCTCTCCCCGAGTTCTGCGCCCGCGCCCTGGAGGAGCGGCGGGAGCTGCAAGAGCTGGAACGGAAGATCGCCGGTGAACACTGGTCGCAGGAGCCTGACCACGACCTGATCTTCTCCTCGGAGCACGGCGGCATGATCGACCCGGTGGGCTTCTCGCGGACCTTCGACCGCCTCGTGAAGCGCGCCGGCGTCCGCCGCATCACGGTCCGGCTTGCCCGGCACACCTGCGGCACCCTGCTCGCCTTCCTGAAGGTGCACCCCAAGGTCGCCCAAGCCATCCTGCGCCACAGCCAGATCAGCATGACCATGGACGTCTACACCCACGTGGTGGGCGACGACGAGCGGGAAGCGGTCGCGCTCCTCGCGGAACTTCTGGAAGACCCGCTCATCGGCTGATGTCAGCCATGGATGTCAAAGACCCCCAGCCGGTATCGACTGGGGGTCTTCTCGCTGGTGGGGCTAACAGGATTTGAACCTGTGGCCTCATCCTTATCAGGGATGCGCTCTAACCAACTGAGCTATAGCCCCGCCGCGCTTTGCGGTGTGTGTCCCGCGCGCTGACTCCTGAAGATTAGCGCACGACCACGTCAGTCCCAAAATCGGTTCCCGGCGGGCGTCACTCGTCCTCGGCCAGGGTCAGTTCGACGCCCCCCACGAAGCCCGCGGAGAGGTTGTAGATGAAGGCCCCGAGCGTGGCGAGCGCGGTGGCCAGGACGACGTCGATGGCCGCGATGACCGTCGTGAACATCAGGACGTGCGGAAGCGAGAGGAAGGACTGGAGGTCGAATCCGTTCGCCTCGTTCGCGCCCGTCGCCTCCGAGATCGTCCCGCCGACCGTGGAGAACACGCCCATCGCGTCCATGACCATCCACAGCACCGCCGAGGCGACGATCGTGCAGATGCCGAGCGCGATGGAGAGCAGGAAGCTGACCTTCATCACCGACCACGGGTCGGCCTTGGCCACCCGCAGCCGCGCCTTGCGGGTACGCGGCGCCGTGCGCACCCCGGTGCGCGGGCGCCGTACCCCGCCGGCCGCCTGCTGCGCCGGGTAGGCCTGCGGCGGGTGGTACGGCCCGGCCGGCTGCTCCGGGCGCCGCTCGCCGGGGAGCGGAGACGACGACTGCGCCTCGCCGGCCGCGGCCGAACCTCGGGTGTCCGTCACAGTTCCCCCCCGGGGTGCAGACGTGCCGGAGGCGTCCGCCGCGGACGCCCGCACCGGCTTCAGGTTGGTCGTCTGCGGGTCGCCGGCCGACCCCGCATGCGCGGCGGAGCCACGGCCGCCGCCGTCCGTCTCCGTACCCGTGGAGGTACCGGCCGATCCGGCGCCCGTGGCTCCGCTCACGATGACTCACTCCTCGTGCTACTCGGCCGAGGGCGCCTCACCCTCGTCCGTGCCGGTGGCCTGGGCGGCCTCGGCGGCGATGTCGTCGGCGTCCTCGCCGTCGACCTCCTCCGCCTCGCGCCCCGCCTCGGCGTTACGTGCGATACCCACCACGGCATCGCGCTTGCCCAGGTTGATCAGTTGGACGCCCATGGTGTCACGGCCCGTCTCCCTGACCTCGTTGACTCGCGTGCGAATCACACCACCGGACAAAGTGATCGCGAGGATCTCGTCGGTCTCCTCCACGACCAGCGCCCCGACGAGCGAACCGCGGTCCTCCACGATCTTGGCGGCCTTGATGCCGAGGCCGCCGCGGCCCTGGACGCGGTACTCGTCGACGAGGGTCCGCTTCGCGTACCCGCCGTCGGTGGCAGTGAACACGAACGTACCGGGTCGCACCACATTCATCGAGAGAAGCTCGTCGCCCTCGCGGAAACTCATCCCCTTGACGCCGGAGGTGGCGCGGCCCATCGGGCGAAGGGACTCGTCCGTGGCGGTGAACCGGATCGACTGCGCCTTCTTGCTGATCAGCAGCAGGTCGTCGTCGGCCGAGACCAGCTCGGCGCCGATCAGCTCGTCGTCGCTGCCGTCCTCCCGCTCCCGCAGATTGATCGCGATCACACCGCCGGAGCGGGGCGAATCGTAATCCTTCAGAGGCGTCTTCTTGACCAGGCCGGACTTGGTGGCCAGCACCAGGTACGGCGCCGCCTCGTAGTCCCGGATGGCGAGGATCTCGGCGATCGCCTCGTCCGGCTGGAAGGCCAGCAGGTTCGCCACGTGCTGGCCGCGCGCCTCCCGGCCCGCCTCGGGCAGCTCGTACGCCTTCGCCCGGTACACCCGGCCCTTGTTGGTGAAGAACAGCAGCCAGTGGTGCGTGGTGGAGACGAAGAAGTGGTCGACGATGTCGTCTTCCTTCAGCTTCGTGCCCCGCACGCCCTTGCCGCCGCGCTTCTGCGCCCGGTAGTCGTCCGTCTTCGTCCGCTTGACGTAACCGCCGCGCGTGACGGTGACGACGATGTCCTCCTCGGCGATCAGGTCCTCGATGGACATGTCGCCCTCGTACGGGATCAGCTTGGTCTTGCGGTCGTCGCCGTACTTCTCGACGATCGCGGCCAGCTCCTCGCTGACGATGCCGCGCTGGCGCACCGGGGAGGCCAGGATCTGGTTGTACTCGTTGATCTTCGCCTGGAGCTCGTCGTGCTCCTGGACGATCTTCTGCCGCTCCAGGGCCGCCAGGCGCCGCAGCTGCATCTCCAGGATCGCGTTCGCCTGGATCTCGTCGATCTCCAGCAGGCCCATCAGGCCGGTGCGCGCGACGTCGACGGTCTCGCTGCGCCGGATCAGCGCGATGACCTCGTCGATCGCGTCCAGCGCCTTCAGCAGACCGCGCAGGATGTGCGCGCGCTCCTCGGCCTTGCGCAGCCGGAACCGGGTCCGGCGCACGATGACCTCGATCTGGTGCGTCACCCAGTGCCGGATGAACGCGTCCAGGGACAGCGTGCGCGGCACGCCGTCTACCAGCGCCAGCATGTTGGCGCCGAAGTTCGTCTGCAGGTCGGTGTGCTTGTACAGGTTGTTCAGCACGACCTTGGCGACCGCGTCCCGCTTCAGGACGATCACCAGCCGCTGGCCGGTACGGGACGACGTCTCGTCGCGGACGTCCGCGATGCCGCCGATCTTGCCGTCCTTCACCAGGTCGGCGATCTTCTGCGCCAGGTTGTCCGGGTTCACCTGGTACGGCAGCTCGGTCACCACCAGGCACTGCCGGCCCTGGATCTCCTCGACCTCGACCACCGCGCGCATCGTGATCGAGCCGCGCCCGGTGCGGTACGCCTCCTCGATGCCCTTGCGGCCCACCACCAGGGCGCCGGTCGGGAAGTCGGGGCCCTTGATGCGCTCCATGAGCGCGTCCAGCAGCTCCTCGTGCGAGGCCTCGGGGTTCTCCAGGTACCACTGGGCGCCGGCCGCGACCTCGCGCAGGTTGTGCGGCGGGATGTTGGTCGCCATGCCGACCGCGATGCCGGCCGAGCCGTTGATCAGCAGGTTCGGGAAGCGGGCGGGCAGGACGGTCGGCTCCTGGGAGCGGCCGTCGTAGTTGTCCGTGAAGTCGACGGTCTCCTCGTCGATGTCGCGGACCATCTCCATCGACAGCGGCGCGAGCTTGCACTCGGTGTACCGCATGGCCGCCGCCGGGTCGTTGCCCGGCGAGCCGAAGTTGCCGTTGGAGTCCACCAGCGGCATCCGCATCGACCACGGCTGGGCGAGGCGCACCAGGGCGTCGTAGATGGAGGAGTCGCCGTGCGGGTGGTAGTTGCCCATGACGTCGCCGACGACACGGGCGCACTTGTAGAAGCCGCGCTCGGGGCGGTAGCCGCCGTCGTACATCGCGTAGAGCACGCGCCGGTGGACGGGCTTGAGGCCGTCCCGGACGTCGGGCAGCGCGCGGGACACGATGACGGACATCGCGTAGTCCAGATACGAGCGCTGCATCTCGGTCTCGAGCCCGACGGGCTCGACGCGCATGGCGAGTTCGCCGCCCTCTTCGGGGGTGACTGGAGTGTTCTCGTCGGCCATTGCTGGTGAAGATCCTTCCCTGTGCGGTCAGCTGAGACCGACTCAGATGTCGAGGAAGCGGACGTCCTTGGCGTTGCGCTGGATGAACTGGCGGCGTGCCTCGACGTCCTCGCCCATCAGCACCGAGAACAGGTCGTCGGCCTGGGCGGCGTCGTCCAGGGTGACCTGGCCGAGCACGCGGTGCTCCTGGTCCATGGTGGTCACGCGCAGCTCCTCGGCGTTCATCTCGCCGAGACCCTTGAAGCGCTGGATGGAGTCCTCGCGGACGCGCTTGCCGCGCTGGCGGCCCATCTCGATCAGCGCGTCGCGCTCGCGGTCCGAGTACGCGTACTCGACGTCGTCCCGGCCCCACTTGATCTTGTAGAGCGGCGGGCGGGAGAGGTACACGTGCCCGGCCTCGACCAGCGGCCGCATGAAGCGGAACAGGAAGGTCAGCAGCAGGGTGCTGATGTGCTGGCCGTCGACGTCGGCGTCCGCCATCAGGATGATCTTGTGATAGCGGAGCTTCTCGATGTCGAAGTCCTCGTGCACACCGGTGCCGAAGGCGGAGATCAGCGCCTGGATCTCCTGGTTCTGCAGGATCTTGTCGATCCGGGCCTTCTCGACGTTGAGGATCTTGCCGCGGATCGGGAGGATCGCCTGGTACTGCGGGTTGCGGCCGGACTTGGCCGAGCCGCCGGCGGAGTCGCCCTCGACGATGAAGATCTCGCACTTGGTGGGGTCGTTCGACTGGCAGTCGGACAGCTTGCCCGGCAGGGACGCCGACTCCAGCAGGCCCTTGCGGCGGGTGAGGTCACGGGCCTTGCGGGCGGCGACCCGTGCGGTGGCGGCCTGGATGCCCTTGCGGATGATGTCCGCGGCCTCGTTCGGGTTGCGGTCCAGCCAGTCGTTCAGGTGCTCGTAGACCGCCTTCTGGACGAAGGTCTTGGCCTCCGTGTTGCCCAGCTTGGTCTTGGTCTGGCCCTCGAACTGCGGCTCGCTGAGCTTGACCGAGATGATCGCGGTCAGGCCCTCGCGGATGTCGTCGCCGGTGAGATTGTCGTCCTTCTCCCGCAGCAGCTTCTTGTCGCGCGCGTACTTGTTGATCAGCGACGTCAGCGCGGCGCGGAAGCCCTCCTCGTGGGTGCCGCCCTCATGCGTGTGGATGATGTTGGCGAAGGAGTACACGCCCTCGCTGTAGCCGCTGTTCCACTGCATCGCGACCTCGAGGGACAGGCTCTTGTCCTTGTCCTCCGCCTCCAGGTCGATGATGGTGGGGTGCACCACCTCTCCCTTGCGGGAGTTGAGGTACTTCACGAAGTCGACGATGCCGCCCTCGTAGTGGTACGTGACCGACTTGACCTCGGCCTTCTCGTCCGCGCCCGCTTCGTCCGCGCCGCTGGTGGCCTTCGCCGACTCGCGCTCGTCGGTGAGCCTGATGTTCAGGCCCTTGTTGAGGAAGGCCATCTCCTGGAAGCGCCGAGACAGCGTCTCGAAGGAGTACTCGGTGGTCTCGAAGATCTCCGGGTCGGCCCAGAAGGTGACCGACGTGCCGGTCTCCTCGGTGGCCTCGTGCCGGGCCAGCGGCGCGGTGGGCACGCCCATCTTGTAGTCCTGCGTCCACCGGTACCCGTCGGTCTTGACCTCGACGGAGACCTTGCCGGACAGGGCGTTCACGACGGACACGCCGACGCCGTGCAGACCGCCGGAGACGGCGTAGCCGCCGCCGCCGAACTTGCCGCCCGCGTGCAGCACGGTCAGGACGACCTCCAGGGCCGGCTTGCCCTCGGAGGGCACGATGCCGACCGGGATGCCGCGGCCGTTGTCGACGACGCGGACGCCGCCGTCGGCGAGGATCGTCACGTCGATGAAGGTCGCGTAACCCGCCAGCGCCTCGTCGACCGAGTTGTCGACGACCTCGTACACCAGGTGGTGCAGTCCGCGCTCGCCCGTGGAGCCGATGTACATGCCGGGCCGCTTGCGGACCGCGTCCAGCCCTTCGAGCACGGTGATGGCGCTGGCGTCGTACGAGGCCGCCGGGGCCTCGGCGTGCACGCCGGCGTCGGTGGACGGGATGTTCTCGTTGGGGTTGCCGGAATCGGCCACGAAGCGCCCTTTCTGGCACTGGCACAGCACGAGCCGGGCTCCTGGGGGCACCCCCTGTGGGGGACGGCTGCCGGAGCGGCTGCGGCATGTTGCGTTGGTAAGCCTTGATCAGCGTTGCTCAGCTTTTCCCGGGCGGTCCCCACGTTGGGGCGGGATTGTCTTCCAGTCTACCGGTAGCGCTGACATCGATGGGGGTTTGCCGGTACCTGAGTCCCCATGTGCCGCCCTGAACCGGTCTCGGGCGGGTACCGATATGCGGAAGGGGGCTCCAAGAGCCTCACAGCGGCACTCAGCGCTTCGGGCCGTCAACCCTTGGCTACTCCGGGGTCGGTACGCCTCCCGCACCGGTGCGCACCAGGGCGCGCGGAGGGCGAAACCGCAGGACAGAGGGGGGCGGCGAGGCACCGGGACGTGAGGTACGTCACCCGTAGGTGTCGCCCGGACCCGTGCTTCCCGGCGCCCGCAGCGGGCCGTAGCGGCGGGCCGGGCCGCCGGGACCGAGCACCTTGATCAGCCGGACCGTGCCATGGCCGAGATCCTCGTTGAGCCGCGCGACCAGGGCCGGCGCGAGCAGCCGCAGCTGGGTCGCCCAGGCCGTGGAGTCGCAGGCCACCACGAGCACCCGCTCGCCCTCGTCGTAGCGCTGCGGCACACAGTGCTTGGCCAGGTCCTCGCCGACGATCTGCGGCCAGCGGCCCATCACCCCGCCCACCGCCGCCGGGGTCTCCCAGCCGCGCTCGGTGATCAGCCGGTTGATCGCCGAACCGAGCGCCATCGGGTCGCGGCCGTCGGCCCGCGCCCCGGAGCGCAGCCCGCCGCCCCGCCGGGCCTGCTTCTTCTGCCGGGCCGCGTCGCCGCGCGCGCGGGCCTGCTCCTTCGCCGCGCGCAACGCCACGCGCGCGAGGTCCACACCGGAGGGCCCGGCGTTCTTCGCGGGGATGTCCTTCTCGCCGCTCATACGGGTTCCACCGTCCCATCGGAGACCGCGTACCGCGCCCCGGCCAGCACCTTGGGGACGTCGTCGGCCACGGCGGCGGTGACCAGCACCTGCTCGCCGGGCGCCACCAGCTCGGCCAGCCGCTCGCGGCGGCGCGCGTCCAGCTCGGCGAAGACGTCGTCCAGGACGAGGACGGGCTCGTTGCCCTCGGCGCGCAGCAGCTCGTACGAGGCGAGGCGCAGGGCGAGGGCGTACGACCAGGACTCGCCGTGCGAGGCGTACCCCTTGGCGGGCAGCCGGCCCAGTTTCAGGATCAGATCGTCGCGGTGCGGGCCGACGAGGGTGACGCCCCGCTCGATCTCCTGCTTGCGCGCCTCCGCCAGGGCGGCCAGCAGCTGCGCGTACAGATCCTCGCGGCCGTGGGCCTCGCCGGGCGCGGACGGCCTGTACTCCAGCGCGAGCGGTCCGCCGCCGGGGGCCAGCTGCTCGTACGCCTTGTCGGCCAGCGGCCGCAGCGCGGCGATCAGATCGAGCCGCTGGGCGAGCAGCTCGGCACCGGCGCGCGCGAGGTGCTGGTCCCAGATGTCGAGGGTGGACAAGTCCGCCCCCGGACTCGAATCCGCCCGCCCGGCAGGTGCCCCCCTCCGCCCACCGTGCCTGCGCGCCAGCGCCGCGGTCTTCAGGAGCGTGTTGCGCTGCTTGAGCACCCGCTCGTAGTCGGAGCGCACCCCGGCCATCCGCGGGGACCGCGCGGTGATCAGCTCGTCCAGGAACCGGCGCCGCTCTCCGGGGTCCCCCTTCACCAGGGCGAGGTCCTCGGGCGCGAACAGCACGGTCCGTACGATGCCCAGCACGTCGCGGGGTCTGCCCTGCGGGGACCGGTTGACGCGGGCGCGGTTGGCGCGGCCGGGGTTCAGCTCCAGCTCGATCAGCTGCTGCCGGTCGCCCTGGCGGACCTGCGCCCGGATGACGGCGCGCTCGGCGCCCATGCGCACCAGCGGCGCGTCGGTGGCGACCCGGTGGCTGCCCAGGGTCGCCAGGTAACCGACCGCCTCCACCAGGTTGGTCTTGCCCTGGCCGTTGGGCCCGACGAAGGCCGTGACGCCCTGGTCGAGCGGCACCTCGGCCCGCGCGTACGAGCGGAAGTCGGCCAGCGAGAGATGCGTGACGTGCATGGTCGGTGCGCCGACCTCCTTCCGCGCGGCGTACGGGCCGATGAGACGTGCGGGCTGACGTACGAGCTGACGAACGGGTTGTGGATCGCCGGGCGACCCTGTGGATTACTTCTTCTCTACGGCGTGGCCGCCGAACTGGTTGCGCAGCGCGGCGATCATCTTCATCTGCGGCGAGTCCTCCTGGCGGGAGGCGAACCGGGCGAACAGCGACGCGGTGATCGCGGGCAGCGGCACCGCGTTGTCGATCGCGGCCTCCACCGTCCAGCGTCCCTCGCCGGAGTCCTGTGCGTAACCGCGCAGGCCGTCCAGGTGCTCGTCCTCGTCCAGCGCGTTGACCGCGAGGTCGAGCAGCCAGGAGCGGATGACGGTGCCCTCCTGCCAGGAGCGGAAGACCTCACGGACGTCCGTGACGGAGTCGACCTTCTCCAGCAGCTCCCAGCCCTCGGCGTAGGCCTGCATCATGGCGTACTCGATGCCGTTGTGGACCATCTTCGCGAAATGGCCCGCGCCGACCTTGCCGGCGTGCACCGCGCCGAAGTCGCCCTCCGGCTTGAGCGCGTCGAAGACGGGCTGCACCCGCGCGACGTGCTCGGCGTCGCCGCCGTACATCAGCGCGTATCCGTTCTCCAGGCCCCAGACGCCGCCGGAGACGCCGCAGTCCACGAAGCCTATGCCCTTGGCGGCCAGCTCCCCGGCGTGCTTCTCGTCGTCCGTCCAGCGGGAGTTGCCGCCGTCCACGACCACGTCGCCGGGCTCCAGCAGCTCGGCGAGCTGATCGACGGTCGACTGGGTGGGCTCACCGGCCGGGACCATCACCCACACCACGCGCGGAGCGCTGAGCTTGTCCACGAGTTCTTCCAGGCTGTGGACATCCGCGACGTCGGGGTTGCGGTCGTATCCGACGACGGTGTGGCCCGCGCGGCGGATCCGCTCGCGCATGTTGCCGCCCATCTTGCCGAGGCCGACGAGACCGAGCTCCATCAGTTGTGTTCCTTAGGGTCGCTGCTGGCGTCTGGGGCACGAGAGTGCCGCCCCGAGCCTAAACGGCCCCGTTCACGCACAGTTGTGGGCTCCGGCGCTCATCCGGCGCCACCCGGCGGGGGTGCCGGGCGCCCTCGGGGACGCCCGGCTCCGTGCACACCTGTGGACGACGGCCGGCTGCGGTCAGCCGCTGAGCCGCACCGGCATGATCAGGTACTTGTAGGCCTCGTCGGCCTCCGCGTCCAGCGCCGGCTTGCCGCTGAGCAGCGCGGGCTTGGTGGACGTGGTGAACGACAGCTGCGCGACCGGCGAGTCGATCGCGCTCAGGCCGTCCAGCAGGAACGTCGGGTTGAAGGCGATCGAGATGTCGTCGCCCTCCAGCTGCGCGTCGACCCGCTCCACAGCCTGTGCGTCGTCGCTGGAACCGGCCTCCAGGATCAGCACGCCCTGCTCGAAGCTCAGCCGCACCGGGGTGTTCCGCTCGGCCACCAGCGCCACACGCTTGACGGCCTCCACGAACGGCGCCGTCTCGATCACCGCGATCGAGTTGAACTCCGTCGGGAACAGCGTCCGGTACTTGGGCAGGTCGCCCTCCAGCAGGCGGGTGGTCGTACGCCGGCCCGCGCCCTCGAAGCCGATGAGGCCCTCGCCCGCGCCCGAGCCCGACAGGGCCAGCGTCACGCTGTCCCCGGCGCCGAGCGACTTCGCGGTGTCCAGCAGCGTCTTGGCGGGCACCAGGGCGACCGCGGAGGCCTCCGGGTTCTCCGGCTTCCACAGGAACTCGCGGACCGCGAACCGGTAGCGGTCGGTGGACGCCAGGGTCACCGTGTCGCCCTCGATCTCGATGCGGACACCGGTGAGCACGGGCAGCGTGTCGTCACGGCCGGCGGCGATGGCCACCTGGGAGACGGCGGCGGCGAAGACCTCGCCGGGCACGGTGCCGGTCGCGTTCGGCATCTGCGGCAGCGCCGGGTACTCCTCCACCGGGAGGGTGTGCAGCGTGAACCGGGACGATCCACAGACCACGGTCGCCCGTACACCGTCTGTGGAAATCTCCACCGGGCGGTTGGGCAGCGCGCGGGAGATGTCGGCCAGCAGCCGGCCGGAGACCAGGACGGTGCCCTCCTCCTCGACCTCGGCGTCGACGCTCACCCGCGCCGAGACCTCGTAGTCGAAGCTCGACAGGCTCAGCTGGCCGTCCTCGGCCTTCAGCAGCAGGCCGGCGAGCACAGGCGCCGGCGGACGGGCAGGCAGGCTGCGTGCCGCCCAGGCCACTGCCTCCGCCAGTACGTCGCGTTCCACCCGGATCTTCACCGTAAGCCGCCTCCTGCTGTTGCTTCTGAGTCCTCCGACTCGGTGTCACCGCCCACTGCGAAGGGAAGGACACCGGGGACCAGTCTGACGCACCGCACTGACAGTAGGTGCCCGTCGGGGTCAAGTCGGTCCGAGCGGCAGTCGGGCTCGAAACAGCGAGTTGTGCACAGCCCCCGCTTCAAAGCGATTGCCGAGCTCTCTCTAGTCGGGAGTAGTAGTAGGGCCTGTGGATACCGTGGATAACCACGTTTGCCCAGCTCAGCGCATGTTTTTTGTCCACCGGGCCTGTGGGTGGAGGCGGTGGACAACTGCGGGTGTCTGTGGAGAACGGAAAGTTCTGCACACCTCGCCCACAGGACGAGGGCAGTTCTCCCCAGCTGTGTCCCCAGGAATACCCGGGTTTCCCACACCCCAACCCGGCACCTTTGTGTGACGCCTTTCACTCGACGCGGTGAGAGGGTGCGTCGCGTTGCCGAACAGTGGACAGCCATGTGGAGAAGCCGCGCCACACTGGGGACAACCGCCCCCAGCCTGTGGGTTGCCGGTGGACAACTTCATGCACACCCTGTGGACGATCTCTTCGTCCACAGCCTGTGGATCATCGTCGTCCACGATTCCACAGCCACCTGAGCTGCACCGACGCGATCTCCCCGGCTTCCCTGTGGACACACCTCGGGACAACTTCACCATCCCCACCGTGTGGAAGAAAGAAAGTCCCCGAATCTGTGGAGGGAGGCCGTAACCCGACGAGAAATCGAACAGCCGGCGACGCCTGTGGACGCCCGCGGCGGCGAGCGGACCGCCGTACCGGGCTGTGCGGGGGCCGTTCTCCGGCCGTTGTGAGTACCGGAACTGAGTAGGGCGACGGTGTCGGCGG
The DNA here is from genome assembly GCF_056435325.1 of Streptomyces sp. NPDC043952. Lineage (NCBI taxonomy): Bacteria > Bacillati > Actinomycetota > Actinomycetes > Kitasatosporales > Streptomycetaceae > Streptomyces > Streptomyces sp. NPDC043952. The sequence goes on along the minus strand of NZ_JBWKES010000006.1, from coordinate 99,953 downwards.
CCCCGGTGGCGGCGTTGGGATGGCTCCATGACGCCCACTCCTTCCGCCGCTCCCGCCTCCCGCCGCTCGTTCCGGGCCGTGGGACTGTCCGCCGCCGGGGCCGCCGGGGTGCTCCTGGTCCTGGGGATCGCCGCGGGCTGCGGCGCCATGGCGGGCGGACCGGTCCGTTCCGAGGCGGAGTTCCTGGAGCACGTACGCGAGACGCGGGCCGCAGGCGAGGACACGGTGCGCTTCCTCGGCTCGGATCCGGACTCCGTCATCCTGGACGAGTCCAGGAGCAGCACGTCCTGCGTGGACGACCTCGGAGTCGACGGAGACGGCATCAGCCGGGACCAGCCGGCCGTCTCCTGGGCCCCGGACTTCCCGGACGGCGACGCCGGGTACCGCGCGGCGGTCGCCGGGCTCCGCGGGCGGTGGTCCGAGCGGGGGTGGAAGGTGACGACGGACCCGGTGACCGACCCGGTCACCGGCGAGGCGACCGGCCTGCGCGAGATCCACACCACCGACGACCACGGCGTCACGCTGTCGCTGAGCCCCGGCCGACGCCCCGGCGAGGGCCGCCTCGTCGCCGACGGCGGCTGCGTCCGCCACGAAGGCGTCTGGGAGACGGACGACCGGGATCTCTACTGACGGCTGCTGAGGGGTGGGCGCTGGGGGCACCCTGGGGGAGGCATCCGGCCAACGCCGGTAAGCGTGACCCACCCCCGGCCAGCCCCAGGTACCCCCTAAGAAGCCAGCCGCGAGCTACCCGTTCTTGATCCGGTTCGTCAGCTCCGTCACCTGGTTGTAGATCGACCGCCGCTCCGCCATCAGCGCCCGGATCTTCCGGTCGGCGTGCATGACCGTCGTATGGTCCCGCCCCCCGAACTGCGCTCCGATCTTCGGCAGCGACAGGTCCGTGAGCTCCCGGCACAGATACATCGCGATCTGGCGGGCCGTCACCAGCGCCCGTCCCCGCGAGGTCCCGCACAGATCCTCGACGGTCAGCCCGAAGTAGTCCGCGGTCGCCGCCATGATCGCCGTGGCCGTGATCTCCGGCGCGGAGTCCTCCCCGCCCGGAATCAGGTCCTTGAGCACGATCTCGGTGAGCCCCAGGTCCACCGGCTGCCGGTTGAGCGAGGCGAACGCCGTCACCCGGATCAGCGCGCCCTCCAGCTCACGGATGTTCCGCGAGATCCGGGACGCGATGAACTCCAGCACCTCAGGCGGCGCGTTGAGCTGCTCCTGCACCGCCTTCTTGCGCAGGATCGCGATCCGCGTCTCCAGCTCGGGCGGCTGGACGTCGGTGATCAGGCCCCACTCGAAGCGGTTGCGCAGCCGGTCCTCCAGCGTGACCAGCTGCTTGGGCGGCCGGTCGCTGGAGAGCACGATCTGCTTGTTGGCGTTGTGGAGCGTGTTGAAGGTGTGGAAGAACTCCTCCTGCGTCGACTCCTTGTCCGCGAGGAACTGGATGTCGTCCACGAGCAGGATGTCCATCTCGCGGTACCGCTTGCGGAAACTGTCGCCCTTGCCGTCGCGGATGGAGTTGATGAACTCGTTGGTGAACTCCTCGGAGCTGACGTACCGCACCCGCGTGCCCGGATAGAGGCTGCGCGCGTAGTGCCCGATGGCGTGCAGCAGATGGGTCTTGCCGAGCCCCGACTCCCCGTAGATGAACAGGGGGTTGTACGCCTTCGCCGGCGCCTCCGCGACCGCCACCGCGGCCGCGTGCGCGAACCGGTTGGACGCGCCGATGACGAACGTGTCGAAGAGGTACTTCGGGTTCAGCCGCGCCGTCGGCTCACCGGGACCGCCCGCGGGCGACGGCTTGGCGGCCATCGGCCCGGCCGCCCCCGCGGAGGAGCCGTCCGGCCGCCCGGTCCCGCCCCGGTGCGCGGGCCCGCCGCCCATCGGCTGCTCGGGCAGCTCACGGCGGACCGGGTCGCGCTGGTCGTACTCGGCACGCGAGGACTCGTAGTCGGAACGGTCGTAGTCCGACCGCTCGTACTCGGAGCGCGGCTTGTCGTAGTCCGGGCGCGACGGCTCGTACTCCTGGCGCTCGCCCCGCTCCCCGCGCTCGCGCGGGCCGTCGTACTCGCCGCGCTGCTGCTCGTAGGAGGGCCGGTCCCGGTAGTCGTGGACCGGCGGGCCGTAGGGGTCCTGGAGGTGGGAGCGGGAGGACGGCGAGGCGTACGGGTCGCGCTCGGGGAAGCCGAGCCGCTGCTGCTGCCAGCCGTAGTCGTCCTGTCCGCCACGTGGCCAGGCGCCGGGCTCCGGACGCTGGTACTCGGCGGGGTAGGCCGGGCGCGCCGTGGGCAACTGGTCGCCGCGCGAGGACGGTTCGCCGCCTTGATGCTGCTCCGCGCGGTGGCGGCCGTAGCCCTCGTACGACGGACCGGAGGGCAGCTCCGGCTCCTCGTAGCGCGCGGGGGCCGGCTGCGGCGTGCTCGGCGCCGGGGGCTCGCCCGCGGAGTCGTCGACGGTGATCGCGATGCGGATGGGGCGGCCGCACTCGCGGCTCAGCGTCTCGCTGACGACCGGCGCGAGACGGCCCTCCAGTACGCCCTTCGCGAATTCGTTCGGTACGGCGAGCAGGGCGGTGTCCGCGACCAGCGCGAGCGGCTGGCAGCGGCGGATCCAGTGTTCGTCCTTGACCTCGACACCCTGTCCGCGGCCCTCCCCGAGGAGCTGCTCCAGTACACGTGGCCACACTGCGGCAAGATCGGCAGGTACGTCAGCCACAGGGCACGCTCTCTCACGGGGTGAATTTCGGGTGGTCGGCGGGGCAAACCCGCCGGGGCGGGGGACAAAAGAACGAATCGGAGTCCAGCCACGGTAGTCAGCGCGGCCGGTAGCATTCAAGTTGTTGTCCCCAGCCTGTGGACAGTGTCTCCCAGCGACACTCGGTTTGACCGGATGGCGTAGCCCCGCGTACCGTAACCAGGTCGAGTTGTCGATGGCTGCTGCCGCCTGCCTCCGATGGGCACAGATCGCGTCAGGTGATCGGGAAGCGGTGCACTCGGGCGTGACGCGAGCTACTCGTGGGCGCACGGTGACAGCCAGGACGGCACCCCGCCACTACCGATTCTTTCTGGAGCCCCCGAGTGAGCAAGCGCACCTTCCAGCCGAACAACCGTCGTCGCGCGAAGACCCACGGCTTCCGGCTGCGTATGCGCACCCGTGCCGGCCGCGCGATTCTCGCGTCCCGCCGTAGCAAGGGTCGCGCCCGTCTGTCCGCCTGATCCCGGTCAGGTCATGACATCGTGCTGCCCACCGAGAACCGGCTGAGGCGGCGCGAGGACTTCGCGACCGCTGTACGACGAGGTCGCCGGGCCGGTCGCCCGACCCTCGTCGTCCACCTTCGTAGCGGTGCCACGGACCCGCACGCGCCTGGGGAGAGCGCTCCTCCGACGCGTGCGGGTTTCGTCGTCAGCAAGGCCGTGGGTGGCGCGGTCGTGCGCAACAAAGTGAAGCGCAGACTGCGTCATCTGATGCGTGACCGAGTCGCACTTTTCCCCCCCGGTAGCCTGGTAGTGGTACGAGCGCTGCCCGGGGCGGGCGACGCCGACCATGCACAGCTGGCCCAAGACCTGGATGCCGCCCTACGGCGGCTGCTGGGAGGGGGCACGCGATGAAGTACCCGCTGCTGGCTCTGATCAAGCTGTACCAGTGGACGATCAGTCCACTGCTCGGGCCGGTGTGCAAGTACTACCCGTCGTGCTCCCATTACGGCTACACGGCCATCGACCGGCATGGTGCGATCAAGGGCACGGCACTCACCGCCTGGCGCATCCTCCGGTGCAATCCGTGGTCGCTGGGCGGTGTGGACCATGTCCCGCCGCGCAAGCGTCCGCGGTGGCACGAAATGCTGCGCGACGCCTGGCGCGCACGCCGGGGCGGGCCCTCCGCCGCCGAACCGGCCACCGAAGCGAAGCCCGAGGACTTTGTCTCCGAGCTTCCTCCGAGCCCGGCCGCAGAGACCTCGTCCCATGCCCAAGGAGCATGATTAGTGGACACGATTGCCAGCCTCTTCAGTTTCATCACCTGGCCCGTCTCCTGGGTCATCGTCCAGTTCCACACGGTGTACGGGGCGATCTTCGGACCTGACACCGGGTGGGCCTGGGGCCTGTCCATCGTGTCCCTGGTGATCCTGATCCGCATCTGCCTGATCCCGCTCTTCGTGAAGCAGATCAAGGCGACTCGCGCGATGCAGACGCTCCAGCCGGAGATGAAGAAGATCCAGGAGCGCTACAAGAACGACAAGCAGCGTCAGTCCGAAGAGATGATGAAGCTGTACAAGGAGGCGGGTACCAACCCGCTCTCCTCGTGCCTTCCCATCCTGGCGCAGTCGCCGTTCTTCTTCGCCCTGTACCACGTGCTCAACGGCATCGCGTCGGGCACCAAGATCGGTTACATCAACTCCGACCTGCTCGCCAGCGCCCGCCAGGCGCACATCTTCGGGGCCCCGCTGGCCGCGAAGTTCCTGGACGGCGCCGACACGGTGCAGAAGCTCGGCGCCTCGCTGACCGACGTCCGCGTCGTCACCGCGATCATGATCGTCCTGATGTCGGCGTCGCAGTTCTACACGCAGCGCCAGCTGATGACGAAGAACGTCGACACCACGGTGAAGACGCCGTTCATGCAGCAGCAGAAGATGCTGATGTACGTCTTCCCGATCATGTTCGCCTTCTTCGGCATCCGCTTCCCCGTAGGTGTCCTCGTCTACTGGCTGACCACCAACGTGTGGACCATGGGCCAGCAGATGTACGTCATCCGCAACAACCCGACTCCGGGCTCCAAGGCCCAGGCCGCGTACCTGGAGCGCCTGACCAAGCACGTCACGCACCACGGCAAGGTCGGCCGCCGCAGCGAGAAGGCGATCATCAAGGCGATCGTCGCCAAGGGCCGCGAGCGCAACGAGTTCGAGCGCAAGTTCATCAACGCCCTGAACAAGGCCGGCCTCGCCGCCCAGGCGGACGGCACCGTGGTCAAGAGCGTGGCGGCCGAGACCGAGGCGGGGACCGAGGACGGCGCGATCACCACCGCCGGTACGGCCCCGCGGCGCCAGCAGCCCAAGCGCCAGAGCAAGTCCCAGCGCCAGTCCGGCGGGACCAAGCAGGCGGGCGACTCCCCGTCCCTGGAGAAGTCCGACCCCGCCGGTCAGCCCGACTCGTCGGAGAAGACCGACCAGCCGCAGGACAGCAAGCCCGCCGCTGCCCAGCAGGCATCGAAGCCCGGCACGGGCGCCCGCAGCAAGGCCCAGAGCGGCCAGCGCAAGGGCGGTCCGCAGCGGCCCAAGTCCCCGTCCAAGAAGTAAGAAGGAGCCCAGCCCGTGACGGAAGGCACCACCTCCGCCGCTGCCGAGGGTGCAGACACCCTCTCCCGCCTGGAGCAGGAGGGTGAGATCGCGGCGGACTACCTGGAGGGTCTGCTGGACATCGCCGACCTCGACGGCGACATCGACATGGATGTCGAGGCCGACCGGGCCTCCGTGTCGATCATCAGCGACAGCGGCAGCCGGGATCTGCAGAAGCTGGTCGGCCGGGACGGCGAGGTGCTGGAGGCCCTTCAGGAGCTGACGCGGCTGGCCGTGCACCGGGAGACCGGTGACCGCAGCCGGCTGATGCTGGACATCGCCGAGTACCGGGCCACCAAGCGGGCCGAGCTGTCCGAGCTGGGCGCCCAGGCCGCCGCCGATGCGAAGAGTTCCGGCGAGCCCGTGAAGCTCCGGCCCATGACCCCCTTCGAGCGCAAGGTCGTGCACGACGCGGTCAAGGCCGCCGGGCTGCGCAGCGAGTCCGAGGGCGAGGAACCGCAGCGGTTCGTCGTCGTGCTGCCCGCCTGATCGGTCCCCCTTGTTACACCGGCCCCGTCTGTTGAGCAGGCGGGGCCGAACTTTGTCAGCCTGGTAGTTCTGGTGGCCGGTGCGCGAAGCACCGGCGCTGTACGGAAGGACGGTCCCCGTGACGGAGGCAGCGGAGCTTCCCCCCGCGCCCGAGCAGGCGCGCGAAGTATTCGGTGATCGCTTCGCCGATGCGGTGCGCTACGCGGAGCTGCTCGCGGAGGCGGGCGTGCAGCGAGGTCTGATCGGCCCGCGGGAAGTGCCCCGCCTGTGGGAGCGGCACATCCTGAACTGCGCGGTGCTCTCCGAGGCCGTCCCCGAGGGAGTGACGGTCTGCGACGTAGGCTCCGGCGCCGGGCTGCCGGGCATCCCGCTGGCCCTGGTCCGCGAGGACCTCAACATCACCCTGCTGGAGCCCCTGCTGCGGCGCACCAACTTCCTCACCGAGGTCGTCGAGCTGCTCGGCCTGGACCATGTCACCGTCGTGCGGGGACGTGCCGAGGAGGTCCTGGGCAAGCTGGCGCCGGTCCATGTGGTGACCGCCCGCGCCGTGGCCCCGCTGGACCGCCTGGCCACCTGGGGGATTCCGCTGCTGCGCCCGTACGGCGAGATGCTGGCCCTCAAGGGCGACACCGCCGAGGAGGAGCTGAAGGCCTCGGCCACCGCGCTGAGCAAGCTCGGTGCGGTGGAGACCTCGATCCTCCATGTGGGCGAGGGCATCGTGGACCCCCTCTCCACGGTGGTCCGGGTCGAGGTCGGGGAGAGCCCCGGCGGTGTGCGCTTCGCCGCCAAGCGGGCGAAGGCCGCGCGCACCGGCCGCGCCCGCCGGCGTCGCTGAGCCGCCCCGGACGTACTCCACACAAGCTGCCCGCCTACGCACGACGGAGTGTCGCAGGGCCCCGGTCGCCGGTGCTGTGCATCGTTGTTTCACGTGAAACGTCGCTCACTGTTGCACGGCATCATCAGTCGCGGCCGCGCGGCCGAACCCCGCGACCGGAAGCCCCTCGGTTCTCTCCGAGGAGGCTCGGACCCCTCCGCCACGCCGGCTCCGTCCCCCGCAGAGGGCACGGAGTTGTCCACAGAGGTGGATTTCTCCACAGAAGACCCGGCCTCACTGGTTCATGACCCCGAAGGCATGGGAGGCTCTGTTCATTGCGAGCCTGAAGTCGAGGAGAGTGAATCCTTGCGGTCCGACGCCAACATCGCGGGACCGATGACCGATCCGGTCCCCGGTCCCCGAACCGAGTCGATGGGGACGGATGTTTCACGTGAAACACCGCCCCCGATGGACGACACCCCCATCGGTCGTGCGGCCCAACTGGCCGTGGAGGCTCTCGGTCGCGCCGGCGAAAATCTGCCGCGACCGGAGCAGACGCGCGTCATGGTGGTCGCCAACCAGAAGGGTGGCGTGGGCAAGACGACGACGACCGTCAACCTTGCCGCCTCGCTGGCTCTGCACGGTGCCCGTGTGCTGGTGATCGACCTAGACCCGCAGGGCAACGCATCCACGGCCCTCGGGATCGACCACCACGCCGAAGTTCCGTCGATCTACGACGTGTTGGTGGAGAGCAAGCCGCTCGCCGAGGTCGTCCAGCCGGTACCGGACGTCGAAGGACTCTTCTGTGCCCCGGCCACCATCGATCTCGCCGGTGCGGAGATCGAGCTGGTGTCCCTGGTGGCCCGCGAAAGCCGCCTGGACCGCGCGATCCAGGCGTACGAGCAGCCGTTGGACTACATCCTCATCGACTGCCCGCCCTCGCTCGGCCTGTTGACGGTCAATGCGCTGGTCGCGGGCCAAGAGGTCCTCATCCCGATCCAGTGCGAGTACTACGCGCTGGAGGGCCTGGGGCAGCTGCTGCGCAATGTCGATCTGGTGCGGGGGCACCTCAACCCCGCCCTGCATGTATCGACCATCCTGCTCACCATGTACGACGGCCGGACGCGTCTCGCCTCCCAGGTCGCGGAAGAGGTGCGCAGCCACTTCGGCGAAGAGGTGCTGCGGACGAGCATTCCCCGCTCGGTCCGTATCTCCGAGGCGCCGAGCTACGGGCAGACGGTGCTGACTTACGATCCTGGATCGAGCGGCGCCCTCTCGTATCTTGAGGCGGCCCGAGAAATCGCGCTGAGGGGCGTTGGCATCAGCTATGACGCGAGCCAGGCCCATGTCGGCGCCCAGAGCGACCCGAGCATGGTGGAGGGGATCCAGTGAGTGAGCGACGGAGGGGGTTGGGCCGAGGTCTGGGCGCGTTGATCCCTGCTGCCCCGGTCGAGAAGAACCCGGTGCCGAGCGCGTTGAGCGGCGGTGCGTCCGCCTCTCCCGCGGGCGTCCCGGTCCTGACGGCCGAGCGCGGAGTTGCCGCGGCGAAGGTGGCCACGCTGCCGTCGCCCGCCCAGGAAGACGAGGAGCGGCCGGCCGACCCGGATGCGGAGACGCTCGCGCCTCCGCTGGGCGCCCACTTCGCCGAGATCCCCCTGGACGCGATCACGCCGAACCCGCGCCAGCCGCGCGAGGTCTTCGACGAGGACGCCCTGCACGAGCTGATCACCTCCATCCGGGAGGTCGGTCTGCTCCAGCCGGTCGTCGTACGGCAGCTGGGCCCCGGCCGCTATGAGCTGATCATGGGCGAGCGCCGCTGGCGCGCCTGCCGTGAGGCCGGCCTTGAGGCCATCCCGGCGATCGTCCGGGCCACGGAGGACGAGAAGCTTCTCCTGGACGCGCTGCTGGAGAACCTGCACCGCGCGCAGCTGAACCCGCTGGAAGAGGCCGCCGCCTATGACCAGCTGCTGAAGGACTTCAACTGCACGCATGACCAGCTGGCCGACCGGATCGGTCGCTCCCGCCCCCAGGTCTCCAACACCCTGAGGCTGCTGAAGCTCTCGCCGACGGTGCAGAAGAGGGTCGCCGCAGGGGTGCTCTCCGCCGGGCACGCACGGGCGCTGCTGTCCGTGGCGGACTCGGAGGAGCAGGACCGGCTGGCCCATCGCATCGTGGCCGAGGGGCTGTCGGTGCGGGCCGTCGAGGAGATCGTCACCCTCATGGGCTCCCGGCCGCAGAAGCCGCAGCGCCCCAAGGGACCGCGGGCCGGCTCCCGGCTCTCCCCGGCGCTGAACGAGCTGGCGACCCGGCTGTCGGATCGCTTCGAGACCCGTGTGAAGGTCGACCTCGGGCAGAAGAAGGGCAAGATCACCGTGGAGTTCGCCTCCATGGAGGACCTTCAGCGGATCCTGGGCACCCTCGCCCCCGGCGAGGGCCGGGTCCTGCCGAACGATCTTCAGGAGAGCGCCGAGGACGACCAGGACGACTGATCCCTGGACGCTTCGATCCCCTGGGATCATGCGACGAGCGGGCGTGTCCGGTGTGTACCGGAACACGGCCCGCTCTTTGCTTTGCGGCAGTATCGAGTGAATCGCATCCTGGATACGATGCGAGTGTTCAGGGAGCGCAGTGCTCGGACGGCCGTTCGCACCGCAGCGGCCGGTGAGGGAAGCGAGGAAGGGCCTTCATGGGGCGTCGGCTGGTGCCGCTCACACTGGACAACCTTCAGGATCTTCCGCAGCGCTGCCGCTCCTGTGTCTTCTGGGAGCTGGACCCCGTCAGCGGAGAGGCGGCGGTCAAGGCCGGTACGGCCGCCGAGGAGAAGGAATCCTGGATCTCCGCCGTCCTGCTCGACTGGGGCTCCTGCGGCCGCGTGGTCTACGTCGATGACGCACCGGTGGGCTATGTGCTCTACGCCCCTCCCGCCTATGTCCCGCGTTCCTCTGCCTTTCCCACGAGCCCGGTCTCCCCGGACGCCGTGCAGCTGATCACGGCCTTCATCAAGCCCGGCTATCAGGGCCAGGGGCTCGGCCGGGTGCTGGTGCAGACGGTGGCCAAGGATCTGCTGCGCCGGGGCTTCAAGGCCATAGAGGCATTCGGCGACGCCCGCTGGAAGGAGCCCGCCTGTCTGCTGCCGGCGGACCATCTGCTGGCCGTGGGCTTCAAGACGGTACGGCAGCATCCGGCGCATCCCCGGCTGCGGCTGGAGCTGCGGTCGACGCTCTCCTGGAAGGAAGACGTCGAGATGGCGATCGACCGGTTGCTGGGCGCAGTCCAGAAGGAGCCGGCGCTGCGGCCGTTGTAGTGGCACGTCCCTGGACGGATACGAACGAAGGGGCCGACCCGTGGAGGTCGGCCCCTTCGTGTTTCACGTGAAACATCACTCGGCGATGAAGTCCTCGAGGTCGCGGACGATCGCGGCCTTGGGCTTGGCGCCGACGATGGTCTTGGCGACCTCGCCACCCTGGTAGACGTTCAGGGTCGGGATGGACATGACCCCGTACTTGGCGGCCGTGGCCGGGTTCTCGTCGATGTTGAGCTTGACGATCTCGATCTTGTCGCCGTGCTCGGCCGCGATCGCCTCCAGGGAGGGGGCGATCTGGCGGCAGGGACCGCACCAGGCGGCCCAGAAGTCCACCAGGACGGGCTTGTCGTTCTTGAGGACGTCCTCGTCGAAGGAGGCGTCGGTCACGTTCTTCAGGGCGGCCACGCTGGGCTCCTTAACTTGATCGTGGGGTGGGAGAGGGGAGGAAGCTGAGAGGAGGGTCAGACCGCGGCGGTCTTCTCGGGCTCGGCCTGGTCCTCGTCCGCGAGGGCGGCGAGGTAGCGCTCGGCGTCCAGGGCGGCGGAGCAGCCGGTGCCGGCCGCGGTGATCGCCTGGCGGTAGGTGTGGTCGACCACGTCACCGGCGGCGAAGACACCGGTCACATTGGTGCGGGTGGACGGGGAGGCGACCTTCAGGTAGCCCTCCTCGTCGAGGTCCAGCTGGCCCTTGAACAGCTCGGTGCGCGGGTCGTGGCCGATCGCGATGAACAGACCCGTCACGGGCAGCTCGGACAGCTCGCCGGTCTTCAGGTTGCGCAGCTTCAGGCCGGAGAGCTTCTGCTCGCCCTGGATCTCGGCGACCTCGCTGTCCCAGACGAACTTGATCTTCGGGTCGCCGAAGGCGCGCTCCTGCATCGCCTTGGAGGCGCGCAGGGTGTCCCGGCGGTGGACGATCGTCACGGACTTGGCGAAGCGCGAGAGGAAGGTGGCCTCCTCCATCGCGGTGTCGCCGCCGCCGATCACGGCGATGTCCTGATCCTTGAAGAAGAACCCGTCGCAGGTGGCGCACCAGGAGACACCGCGGCCGGACAGCGCGTCCTCGTTCGGGAGGCCGAGCTTGCGGTGCTGGGAGCCGGTGGTGACGATGACCGCCTTGGCCTTGTGGACCGTGCCCGCGGTGTCGGTGACGGTCTTGATCTCCCCGGTGAGGTCGACCGAGACGATGTCGTCCGGGATCAGCTCGGCGCCGAAGCGTTCGGCCTGCGCCCGCATGTTGTCCATGAGGTCGGGGCCCATGATGCCGTCACGGAAGCCCGGGAAGTTCTCCACCTCGGTGGTGTTCATCAGCGCGCCACCGGCGGTGACGGCGCCCTCGAACACCAGGGGCTTCAGCGACGCACGGGCGGTGTAGAGCGCCGACGTGTAGCCTGCGGGCCCGGAGCCGATGATGATCACATTACGGACATCGCTCACGGCTTTATTCCTCGTCTCTGGTCTGCGTCAGTCGACCGGTGGAAGTCCCTTTCGGGGCTCTCACCCCACCCAACGGATCCTACGGGGCGCGCATTCCCGCTGTGTCCGGGCACACGCGTGCGTGAGACGACTGGCCGGGACGCGGGTCAGGGACGGGCGACGGGTTGCTTCAGCAGAACCTTGCCGGCGGAGACGGACCGTTGTCCGACGCAGGCGGCGTCGACCACGTAGGCCGTGACGTGCGCGCTGTCCTGAGGGTCGGGGAGCACGACGAGATAGGCACTCTTCCCGCCGTACGTACCGGCCTTCGCGGCCAGGGCCTGTTCGCCTCGCGGTACCGCGAGCCGGACGCAGTCGGGGACGGCGACCTGTGGCTGGAGGAGGGTGTTCGCGCTCTCGCCCGTCTGCGGGGTGCTCTGCCCGGAGCTGTGGCCAGATCCCGGCCGCCGGCCTCCTTCCCGCTGAGGGCTCTTCTTCGCGGTCAGCAGCTCCCGTACCTGGTTCTGGACGCTGCTGCCCGAGAACACGTCGGTGGATGCGCTCGGCCTGCCGTGGGCCGTCGGGGAGGATGTACCGCCGCCGAACGACTGGAGCACCAGCGCACCGGCGCCCAGGACGGCGGCGGCCAGCACACCGCCCAACACGGCGGTCCTGCGGCGGCGTCCGGGCCCGTTCTTCTTCCGGCCCGGCCCGGTCGCGGCTTGCGGACGGCCGACGGGGCGGTCGGTGGAGCGGTCGGCGGGCGGCCGGTCAGTGGGTTGGTCGGCCGGAGCGGTCGTTCCGTATGCGGCAGTGGTCGATGTTTCACGTGAAACATCGGCCGCGGTGTCCGGCCGGGAAACGTTGAGCGGTGCCTCGGCGGCCAGGGCGGCATCGATGCGCTGGGCCACGTCGACCGGCATGGGCTCCGTCGCCTGCGCGGAGTCCAGCAGCCCCCGGATCTCCTCCAGGGAGGCGTAGACGTCCGCGCAGGGCTCGCAGGCGTCCAGATGGCGCCGCACGTCCGTGCTGCGGTCGGGCGGGAGAAGGCCCTCGGCGAGGTCGGAGATCTCGGTGACGTCCGGGTGCCCGGCCGTGTCCGTCGTCGATGTCACGCTCGCCCACCTCCGCCCTTCGCTACAGCTGAATCGGTCGGTCCCGTCTCCGGGAGACTCGCGTCGCAAGCCCCCGTCGCGGATGGGACGGATGTCCCTTGCACCTGGTTCCGGCCGGGACGCAGATGGGCGAGCAGGGGCAGCAGCCGGGCTCTGCCGCGGGCGCACCGACTCTTCACCGTGCCCGTCGGCACATCCAGGATCCGGGCCGCCTCGGCGACCGGGTAGCCCTGCATGTCCACCAGGACCAGCGCGGCCCGCTGCTCCGGCGCCAGGGTGCCCATCGCCTCGATGAGCTGGCGGTGCAGATCATTGCGCTCGGCCGGCGCGGACGCGGACTCGTGCGGCTCCAGTAGCTGCTCCAGCCGCTCGGTGTCGTCCACCGGGGCGGTCTTGCGCGAGGCCGCCTTGCGGGCACGGTCCAGGCAGGCGTTGACCGTGATCCGGTGCAGCCAGGTGGTCACCGCCGACTGGCCCCGGAAGGAGCCCGCGGCCCGGTAGGCCGACACCAGGGCGTCCTGCACCGCGTCGGCGGCCTCCTCGCGGTCCCCCAGCGTGCGCAGCGCGACCGCCCAGAGCCGGTCCCGGTGCCGCCGGACGATCTCTCCGAAGGCGTCGGGTTCTCCCCGCACATGGCGGGCGAGCAGCTCCTGGTCGCTCACCCCGTCGTATCCGGCGCCCTCCGCCATCTGCCCCTCCGGTCCGGGTGAGACGTCAGCCCGTGAACTTCACTTCGCCGATGGCCTGCTTGTAACCCGCTCTGGAGTACAGCTCGGAGTCGTAGCCGGACTTCGGCAGGGCAGTCAGCCAGACGAGGACGTACCGCGTCTTCAGCTGCTTGGTGACCTTCACATTGGCGGTGGTGCCGGTGGTGGTGACACTGCCGATCTTGGTCATCGAGTCCAGCGACGACGGGGTCAGCGAATCCGCGGCGTACAGCTCGACCGTGGTGTGGTCGCCGCCGTAGCGCAGGCTGAGCGTGGCCGTGTCGAGCTGGGTGGCCGAGCCGAGGTCGTAGACGATGCCGACGCCCGGCTTCAGCGGCGCGATGGGCGGACCGTCGTTGAAGGACTTGGTCTTCCAGTAGGTCGAGGGATTGCCGTCGTATGTCTTGGCGACGTTGGCGGGGCTCTGGGCATCGCCCTCGGCGACGAACTCCTGGCTGCCCTGGATCTTTATCGGTGCCGGCGGCTGATTGGCGGTCTTGTCGCCGCCGTCCGTGGTGCGGCTCTTGTTGGTCTCGTTGGACTTGCCGCCCTGGTCCATCAGCGCGTCCGCCAACTGCCAGCTGCCCAGGCCGAGAGCGGCGATGAGCAGGGCGGAGACCGCCCACTTCAGGGCCTTGCCGGTACGGCTCTGGAGCGGGGGCGGCGGAGCGGCGATCGGCTGGGGAGCGCCGGGGTGCGGCGCTTGACGGCCGTAGGTGCCCTGCTGGTAGGTGGTGCGCTGGTACTCCGGCGGTGCGGTGAACGCCGGCTCCGGCGGGCGGATGCGCGGCATCTCGCCGATCGCCTTCACCAGCTCCTCCGGCGTGGTGCACGGCGCCTCGTGCCGGGACGCGGTGGCCCCGTCGTTGGCGAGCGCCCGCATGGCCAGTTCCGACAGACCGCGGTGGACTCCGGCCCGCACCTGGTCCGGCGCGATGAGACCGATGTCCTTGGGGAGGCCCGACAGACCGTAGGCGTCGTCCTCGTAGGGCCAGCGCTGGGTCAGCGCCGCGTACAGCAGGGCGCCGAGCGCCTCGGTGTCGGTGCGCTGCGGGGTGTCGGAGCTGATGCCGCGCAGCGCGGCGTTCACCGCGAGGCCGCGGATGCGCCACTGGCCGGTCGAGGCGCGCAGCACGGCGTTGGGGTTCAGCCGCAGATGGGCGAGGCCCTCGCGGTGTGCGGCGGCCATGGCGGAGGCGACCTGACTGACCATCTGGTACGCGTCGTGCGGCTCCAGCGGACCGGCCGTGAGCAGCGTGGTCAGCTCGGTGGCGTCGGGCAGCCATTCGTGGACGACGTAGACGAGGTCGTTCTCCTCGACCGCGTCGAGGACCTGGACGAAACGCGGGTCGCCGAGCAGTGCGGAGGCGCGGGCCGCGGCGAGGACCGAACGGGCCCGCGCGTGGTCCGCCGGCAGGACGTGGACGCCGACGGCGCGGCGCAGTTTCTCGTCGACCGCACGCCAGCTGCTGAATCCGTCCAGTCGGGTGACGCACTCCTCCAGCCGGTAGCGTCTGGCGAGCTTGTGACCGCTGTGCAGTTCGGGCGGCGAGGTCTGCTGGAGAGAACCCTTCGCGTCGCTCCCCCGCCCCCCGTCGCCGTCCGTGTCCCGCTGCGGGTTCTTGGCCACCCCGTCGGCCGTGGACTGGTCCGCCTTCGCGGTCAGCGGCTGCTCGCCGCTGTTGTCTGCCACGTCGACGGCAGCCGTGCTCCGTTCCGCCACCGTCGTCCCTGCCTCCCCATCCGTTGCACGCTGTCCGACGCCGAAACCAATTGTGCCCACAGTCCGCCGCTATGCACGACACACGGCGGCGGACGATGGTTGTGCGCTTACCCCCGCCTCAGCGGCCCAGCCGCCCGCGCACCATGCCCACGAGCGAGTTCAGTTCGTCGATCCGCATCCGGCGGGCGGCGACGAAGAAGACACCGAGCAGTACGGCCCCGCCGGCGACCAGGGCCGCGAAGGAGCCGATGACGCCCTGGCCGAGGGTATGCCCGATGCCGTAGCAGGCCGCGCCGCTGAGCAGGGCCGCCGGTACCGAGGCGATGCACAGCCGGGCGTACGTCCGCAGCACCCGCGCGCCGTCCAGGTCGCCGCCGAGGCGCTTGCGCAGCCGCCGCCAGGCGACGATGACGCCGATCGCGTAGGCGATGCCGTACGCGGCCGCCATGCCGGCGACCGCCCAGCGGGCCGGCAGCAGGAAGAAGCACAGCGCCGAGGCGCCCGCGTTGACCGCGGCCACGATGACGGTGTTGTAGAAGGGGGTGCGGGTGTCTTCGTAGGCGTAGAAGGCGCGCAGGACGACGTACTGCACCGAGAACGGGATCAGGCCGAGGCCGAAGGCCATCAGCATGTAGCCCATGTTGGTGGCCGAGCCGACGCCCGAGCTGCCGAAGATCAGGGTGCACATCGGGATGCCCAGCGACACGAAGCCGAAGGCGACCGGGACGATGGCGACCGCGGTGGTCCGCAGGCCCTGGGAGATGTCGTCGCGTACGGCGCCGCCGTCGCCCTCGGCGGCCGAGCGGGCGATGCGCGGCAGCAGCGCGGCCATCAGGGAGACCGTGATGATGGCCTGCGGCAGGCCCCAGATCAGCTGGGCGTTGGCGTAGGCGGCGAAGCCGGTGCCCGAGACGCCGGAGTCCTTGCCGGCCGCGGTGGACAGCTGGGTGACGATCATGGCGCCGGCCTGGTTGGCGAGGACGAACAGGAACGTCCACTTGGCGAGCGCCGCCGCCTTGCCCAGTCCGTGGCCGCGCCAGTCGAACCGGGGCCGGATCCGGAACCCGGTCTCGCGCAGATAGGGGATCATCGCCAGCGCCTGCACGACCAGGCCGAGCAGCACACCGACGCCGAGCAGGCGCTGACCCTGCGGCGGGATGTTCGTGACCGTCATGTGGGAGTGGGCGGCGGTGCCGTAGACCCAGATGAACATGCCCAGCGTCACGATGATGACGATGTTGTTCAGGACCGGGGTCCACATCATCGCGCCGAACTTGCCGCGCGCGTTGAGGACCTGACCCATCACCACATGGATGCCCATGAAGAAGATCGAGGGCAGGAAGTAGCGGGTGAAGGTGACCGCGACCTCGTTGGCTGCCGGGTTGCTGGCGACCGGGTTGGAGATCAGGCGGACCAGCAGGGGGGCCGCGAACATCGCGAGGACGGTCAGCGCGGCCAGTGCCACCATCACCAGGGTCAGCAGCCGGTTGGCGAAGGCCTCGCCGCCGTCCTCGTCCTCCTTCATCGAGCGGACCAGCTGCGGCACGAAGACCGAGTTGAGGCCGCCGCCGACGGTGAGGATGTAGATCATGGTCGGCAGCTGGTAGGCGACCTGGAAGGAGTCGCCGAGGAAGCCGAGGCCGAGCGCGGAGACGATCAGCGCGGAGCGGACGAAGCCGGTGAGCCGGGAGACCAGGGTGCCCGCCGCCATCACGGCGCTGGACTTCATCAGCCCGCCGACCTTGCCGCCCTTCTTGGCGGGCGCGGCGGTCGCCACGGAGACAGCGGGTGCCATGACCGTCTCGGCCGGCCCGGACCCGGCCGGGACACCGGGCGCCGGGGCCCCGGCCGGTGCGGGTGCCGGGGGCTGCACCGGGTTCTGGGCGGAGGCGTAGGGCGCGGCGGGCGCGGCCGGGTATCCCTGCCCGGCGTACGGATTCTGCTGCGGGTGCCGGCCGTAGGCGGGCGGGTACTGGCCGCCGGGCGCTGCTCCCATACCCGGCGCGGCGGCCGGGCCCGGAACGCCCGGCGGGTCCATCGGCGCGTGTCCGCCGCTGTGCTGCTGGTCCTTGAAGAGGTGCGCGAAGGCGTCCGGCTCGTGGTACTCCTCGCCGGAGTTCGACACCAGGTCGTCCACGCCCACGAACTGGGTGGTGCGCGGGTCGTCGCCGTAGGGCAGGTGGGGTGCCGCGCCCTCCGGCTCGGGCGGTGGGGTCTGCGCCCACACCCGCGGGTCGGGCGCGTACGGCGACTGGGCGGGCTGTCCGTACAGTGGCTGCTCGTGGGCGCCCGGAGGGGGCGGGGGGTGCGCGGCGCGGTCGTAGAGCGCCTCGGCGACCGGGTCCTGGGCGGTCAGGTCGTGTGCCCGGTAGGGGTCCTGGTCGTAGGCGTCCTGGAGGTACATGTCCGCCGCTTGCTGCGGCGGTACCTGGCCGGGCTCGGGCGGCGTCTCGGGGTAGCCCGAGCCGGCCGCGCCCTGGCCGCGGTCACCGTCGTACGGCGCGTTCATGCCTTACCCCACCTCATCGTCCCGGGCCCACCGGCCACGACATCGCTCAACGGTCCACTCTCTCACCCGTCCCGGACGGGTCGGTGCTTTCCGGTGCGGTGTCCGGCGCAGGGTCACTCGGCTGCTCCGGGTCGTCTGCCCCGGCGGCGGAGTCGGACTCTTCCGGGAGACGATCTCCGGGTGCGCCGGGGTTCCCCGGCCCGTCGGAGGGCTCTCCGGCCGTGCCGTCGCCGCCCTCCCCGCTCTGGCGGGCGGCGGCGCGCTTGCGCTGGGTGTACATGCGGAAGCCGGCGAGGACGAGGAGCAGCACACCGCCGCCGATGACCAGCATCACCGTGGGGGTGACCTCGGTGACCTTCACATCGAAGCTGACGGGGGCGCCGTACTCCTGGCCGTCCTCGGTGTACAGCTGGGCGATCACCGTGGCGCGGCCGTTGGCGTTGGCCGAGGTGGTGAACTTCACGGACTGGGCGTGGCCGCCGGCGATGTCGACGGGCTGCTCGTAGTACGCCTTGCCGCCGATCTTCAGTCGGGTCGGCTGGGTCGAGGTGAGGCGCAGCACCAGGTGGCCGACCGGCTGGACGAGGTTGTTCTGGACGGTCACCGGGATGGTCGCGCTGCGTCCGGAGAGCTTGGTCTCGGACTTGTCGATCAGCCGGACCTGTCCGGCCAGGTCGTCCAGCCAGGACTCGACACCGCTGCGGAAGCTGTCCCCGGCCTCGGACTGGCCGCGCCACGAGGTGGACATCCCGCGGTTTATGGCCCGCCCGAAGGGGGTGACCACGCGGGACTGGTCGGACAGGATCACCTGGAAGTCGTCGAGCTTGTCCTGGGTCCGGGCGATCTGCTGGAAGGCCGAGGCCGGCAGCTCCTGCCGGCGCAGGGACGAGGGATAGGCGGAGGTCGACGGAATGCGTGTGGTGGCGTTCGGGTCGGGCTTGGCCTTGGCCGCCGCCGTCAGATCCTGGGCCTGGGACCAGGTGCCGCCCTGGAGCGCCCGCACGGCCGTGGCCATCGCCTTCGCCTGGGCCGCCGTGGGCAGGCGCTGCGGGGCGACGACGATGCTGCGCTGCTGGTCCGTCTGCGCGTTGATCTCGAGACTCTGGGCCAGGAACTCCTGTACGGCGAGCGTGGCGGAGTCCGCCTTCGTCAGATCGCCCTCGAAGGCCGTGGACAGCTTGGCGTCGGCGACGACCGCCGTGGTGCCGCCGCCGACCGGGCGGGCGGCGGAGGGCGTGTACGACAGCCCGGCCGTCTCCTGGAGGCTGTCGCTGCGGGCGATCACCCGGTCCGCCCCGGCGGAGGTCGCGACCCGCATGATCGACGGGTCCACGGCGCCGTCCACCGGCCACGCGTAGTCGGTGCTCGGGGTGACGTGGAGCACGGTCTTCACGGTGGTGGCGGCGACGTCGGTGGCGTCCTTGAGATGGCTGAGGGAGCCGGTGACGCTGGTGCCGCGGTGGGCGAGGGAGGCCAGGTCGGGGTCGGCGAAGGGCAGGGCGACGACCTCCTTGCCGACCACCGCCTTCTGGAGGTTCGCCAGCCACTGCTTGGCGAGCGCCTGGTGCTCCTTGGGGCCCGCGACGGTGGTGTCGCCGGCGCCTTGCAGCCGGTAGTTGCCCGATGCCATGGCGTCCACGGAGGCCAGCAGATCCGGGTCGATCACCCAGGTGACGTCCAGGTCCTTGCCCAGGCTGACCAACTGGTCCAGCCGACCGCCCGGCGCGAGTTCCTTGGCCAGCTCGTCGTCGAGGAACACCGGCGTCTGAAGCTCGCCGGCGCCCGTCTTGGCCGTCATGTGGACGGTGGACAGCAGCGGCCACAGGACCGTCGTCCTGGTCCGCGGGTCGGCGTCGGACGGCTGCCACGGCAGGAACGTCCGCTGGCCGCCGAGCACCTGCTGCCAGGGCTGGGCGGAGGTCTGCCCGGACAGGGCGACCCCGAACTCGTAGACACCGTTCGCGCCGAGGTCGAGCTTGTCCACCGGCACGGAGATGCTGAAGTGCTGGGCGACTCCCGGCGCCAGCCTGGCGAACTTCTGCTCGTACTTGCCGCCGACCTCGGAGCCGTTGACTCCCTGGATGTCGTCGGGGTGCCGGGCCACGTCGTCGATCCCCGAGCGGGTGTTCAGCATCGGGCCGACCCGCAGGCCCACATGGGCGCCGGTGACGGTCTGCTTGCCGTTGTTGGTCACCGTGCCCGCGACGGTCAGGGTGTCGCCGTCCGTGGGGGCGTTGGGGGTCAGCGAGTCCAGGGCGACGGACACCTGGTCACCGGACGCGGCCGCGGCGGGCGCGGCGGCGGGCAGCTGGAGCAGCCCGGCCAGCAGGGGCGCCCCGGCGAGCAGCGCTCCGGTGCGCCGCAGCCACCGGCGCGCGGGTGAGGCACTGGTCCCCTGGAAGTCAGCCGCCTCGGCCACGCGCTCGCCCGTCCCTCGTCGTCTCAGTGGTCGTCGGAATGTGCGTCCCCGCATGGTAACGAGACGCGCTGAGCGGAAGTGCCGCGGTCCAGGTCACAAGATCGCCGGGTGACGACGACCCGTCCCCTATATCCAGTATCGAGGGGAGAGTGTCCGTACGCCGCAAGAGCTGCGCTTGCGGCGGGTATGCCGGAAGCCGTCCTGGGACAGCCGCGGCCGGGCCCCGGCCCGGATGGGGGCGCCCCGGAGCGTCCGGGGCACGTACCCTCTTCTGTTGTGCCGAATCCCAACGAAGACACTCCCTCCGCCCTGAGCCAGGCGCAGCAGCGCGCGGTCACCGAGCTGCTGCGGGTGGCGCCGGTCGCCGACGATCTCGCCCGCCGATTCCGGGAGGCGGGGTTCTCCCTCGCCCTGGTCGGCGGGTCGGTGCGCGACGCACTGCTCGGCCGGCTCGGCAATGATCTGGACTTCACCACCGATGCCCGTCCCGAGGACGTGCTGAAGATCGTCCGGCCCTGGGCCGACGCGGTCTGGGAGGTGGGGATCGCCTTCGGCACCGTCGGCGCGCACAAGAGCGCACGGGTCGGGGACACCGACATGACCTTCCAGATCGAGATCACGACCTACCGGTCGGAGGCGTACGACCGCACCTCGCGCAAGCCCGAGGTGTCCTACGGCGACTCCATCGAGCAGGATCTGGTCCGCCGGGACTTCACGGTCAACGCGATGGCCGTGGCCCTGCCGGAGAAGGAGTTCATCGATCCGCACGGCGGCCTGGCGGACCTCGCGGCCCGTGTGCTGCGGACGCCGGGCACGCCGGAGGAGTCCTTCTCGGACGACCCGCTGCGGATGATGCGGGCCGCCCGGTTCGCCGCCCAGCTGGACTTCGAGGTCGCCCCCGAGGTCGTCGCCGCCATGACGGACATGGCCGGGCGCATCGAGATCGTCTCGGCGGAGCGGGTCCGGGACGAGCTGAACAAGCTGATCCTCTCCGACCACCCGCGCAAGGGGCTGACCCTGCTCGTCGACACCGGGCTCGCCGCCCGGGTGCTGCCCGAGCTGCCGGCGCTGCGTCTGGAGAGCGATGAGCACCACCGGCACAAGGACGTCTACGAGCACACGCTGATCGTTCTGGAACAGGCGATCGCGCTGGAGGAGAACGGCCCCGACCTCACGCTGCGGCTGGCCGCGCTGCTGCACGACATCGGCAAGCCGCGCACGCGCCGCTTCGAGAAGGACGGCCGGGTCTCCTTCCACCATCACGAGGTGGTCGGCGCCAAGATGACCAAGAAGCGCATGACCGCCCTGAAGTACTCCAACGAACTGGTGAAGGACGTCTCCCGGCTGGTCGAACTGCATCTGCGCTTCCACGGCTACGGCACCGGGGAGTGGACGGATTCGGCGGTCCGCCGCTACGTCCGTGACGCGGGCCCGCTGCTGGACCGCCTGCACAAGCTGACCCGCTCCGACTGCACCACCCGCAACAAGCGGAAGGCGGCCGCGCTGTCGCGGGCCTACGACGGCCTGGAGCAGCGCATCGCCCAGCTCCAGGAGCAGGAGGAGCTGGACTCGATCCGGCCGGACCTCGACGGCAACCAGATCATGGAGATTCTGGGCGTCGCTCCCGGCCCGGTGATCGGCAAGGCGTACAAGCACCTGCTGGAGCTGCGGCTGGAGAACGGCCCGATGGAGCATGACGCTGCGGTGGCCGCGCTCAAGGAGTGGTGGGCCGGACAGGAGTGAGGGGATCGGCCTGGCCGATGTTTCACGTGAAACATGCACCGGGCCGACCGCGCCGAGGGTCGATGTTTCACGTGAAACATCGACCCTCTTTTCGTCTCTCCGCTCCCCGGAGCAGCCGCTCGAAGTACGCCAGCAGCGCGGCGACGAACGCATAGATCACGGCGACCAGCACGACCAGCATCGGCGATCTGCCGTCCGGTGGAAGCATGAGGGCCGCCACACCGGCCGCGCCGACGAAGGCCACGTTGAAGAGGACGTCGTAGACGGAGAAGATCCGCCCGCGAAAGCCGTCGTCCACGCAGGACTGGACGATGGTGTCGGTGGCGATCTTGGCGCCCTGGGTGATCAGCCCCAGCACGAAGGCGGCGACGAGCAGCGGTGCGGTGGCGAACGGCAGCCCGAGCGCGGGCTCCAGCACCGCGGCCGCCGCCGAGCACACCATGATCCAACGGAGCGGTCCCAGTCGTCCCGCCGTCCAGGGGGTGACCGCGGCCGCCACGAAGAACCCGGCACCGGACAGGGCCAGCGCCAGACCGAGCAGCCGCAGCCCTTCCTCGGGGCCGGACGCGAGGGTGTAGCGGCACAGCATGAGCAGCAGGACGAGCAGCGCGCCGTAGCAGAAGCGCATCAGCGTCATCGAGGCCAGCGCCCAGGCCGCCTCCCTGCGCCGCGGGGCGGCCAGATGCCGGATGGCGGCGAGCAGATCGCGTGCCGTGTCGGCGAGCGCGGTCAGGAGGTGCGGTTGCAGCTGTTGCCGGTCGGGGCCGAGCAGGGCGGGCGCCATGCTCAGGGAGACCAGGCCCGCGCAGAGATACAGCAGGGCGCCCAGCAGCACCACCGCGGCGTCGGAGCCCGAGGACAGCAGCCGTACCCCGAAGGCGAGGCCGCCCCCGGCGGTCGCGGCGAGGGTGCCGGCCGTCGGGGACAGGGAGTTGGCGATCACCAGCCGCTCGGCGTCGACCACGCGGGGCAGGGCCGCGGACAGCCCGGCGAGGACAAAGCGGTTGACGGCCGTGACGCACAGCGCAGAGGCGTAGAAGAACCAGGCGGGGACATCGCCCGCCATCAGCGCGGCGGTGCCGACGGCCAGCAGGGCGCGGAGCAGATTGCCGTGGACGAACACCTGGCGGCGCCGCCAGCGGTCCAGCAGGACACCCGCGAAGGGGCCGACGAGTGAGTAGGGGAGCAGCAGCACCGCCATCGCCGAGGCGATCGCGGCCGCCGAGGTCTGCTTCTCCGGGGAGAAGACGACGTAGGCGGCGAGCGCGACCTGGTAGACGCCGTCGGCGCCCTGGGACAGCAGCCGGACGTACAGCAGGCGCCGGAAGTACCGCAGGCGCAGCAGGACGCGCAGATCACGGACGACGGGCATGGGGCACAGCCTCACACATGCGGAAGGTCCCCGGGCCGGGACCCGGGG
The DNA here is from genome assembly GCF_056435325.1 of Streptomyces sp. NPDC043952. Lineage (NCBI taxonomy): Bacteria > Bacillati > Actinomycetota > Actinomycetes > Kitasatosporales > Streptomycetaceae > Streptomyces > Streptomyces sp. NPDC043952. The sequence continues at coordinate 76,963 of NZ_JBWKES010000006.1, read as the reverse complement.
ACCTTCACAGCCCTGGCAGGAGCGATTTTGTACGAGCCGTTCCCCGTGGCGCGCCCTGCTCCGAGGAGCCCGCGCGCCACGCCGTCAGGCGGTGCCGAGCTTCAGCGCCCTGCGCCGTGCAGGGCTTGAGCGCCCTGCGCCGTGCCGGACTAGCGCTCGACGTCGCCGCGGATGAACTTCTCGACGTTCTCGCGGGCCTCGTCGTCGAAGTACTGCACCGGCGGGGACTTCATGAAGTACGAGGACGCGGAGAGGATCGGGCCGCCGATGCCGCGGTCCTTGGCGATCTTCGCTGCGCGCAGGGCGTCGATGATGACACCCGCGGAGTTCGGGGAGTCCCAGACCTCGAGCTTGTACTCCAGGTTCAGCGGTACGTCACCGAAGGCGCGGCCCTCGAGGCGGACGTAGGCCCACTTGCGGTCGTCCAGCCAGGCCACGTAGTCGGACGGACCGATGTGGACGTTCTTCTCACCGAGGTCCCGGTCGGGGATCTGGGAGGTGACGGCCTGCGTCTTGGAGATCTTCTTGGACTCCAGGCGCTCGCGCTCGAGCATGTTCTTGAAGTCCATGTTGCCGCCGACGTTCAGCTGCATCGTGCGGTCCAGGATGACACCGCGGTCCTCGAACAGCTTCGCCATGACGCGGTGCGTGATGGTGGCGCCGACCTGGGACTTGATGTCGTCACCGACGATCGGCACACCGGCCTCGGTGAACTTGTCCGCCCACTCCTTGGTACCGGCGATGAAGACCGGAAGGGCGTTGACGAAGGCGACCTTGGCGTCGATGGCGCACTGGGCGTAGAACTTCGCCGCGTCCTCGGAGCCGACCGGCAGGTAGCAGACCAGAACGTCGACCTGCTTGTCCTTCAGGACCTGGACGACGTCGACCGGCTCGGCCTCCGACTCCTCGATGGTCTGGCGGTAGTACTTGCCCAGACCGTCGAGGGTGTGGCCGCGCTGCACGGTGACGCCGCTGTTCGGCACGTCGCAGATCTTGATGGTGTTGTTCTCGGAGGCGCCGATCGCGTCCGCGAGGTCGAGACCGACCTTCTTGGCGTCCACGTCGAACGCGGCCACGAACTCGATGTCGCGCACGTGGTAGTCACCGAACTGCACGTGCATCAGGCCGGGCACCTTGGCCGCCGGGTCGGCGTCCTTGTAGTACTCGACTCCCTGCACCAGCGACGCGGCGCAGTTGCCCACGCCGACGATGGCTACGCGAACCGAACCCATTCCGGTTGCTCCCTGTGTGTACGAGTGAGGCCCTGACTGGGACTCACGTGGCGGTGTCGCCGGGCGTATCCGTCCGGGAAGTGCTCCCGCGACGGGGCAGGCCGCCCGTCGATCCAGTGGTGTTGTCCTGTTGAGCGGGCCCCCCGGACGCGGAACTTCTCAGGTCGCGTCCGGCTCGCTCGCTCTCGATGAGCTCGTTCAGCCAGCGCACTTCGCGCTCCACGGACTCCATCCCGTGGCGCTGGAGCTCGAGTGTGTAGTCGTCCAGGCGCTCCCGCGTCCGGGTCAGGGAGGCGCGCATCTTCTCCAGGCGCTCCTCCAGCCGGCTGCGCCGGCCCTCCAGCACGCGCATGCGCACATCGCGGGAGGTCTGCCCGAAGAAGGCGAACCGTGCGGCGAAGTGCTCGTCCTCGTACGCGTCGGGACCGGTCTGCGAGAGCAGTTCCTCGAAGTGCTCCTTACCTTCCGCCGTCAACCGGTAGACGATCTTGGCGCGGCGTCCGGCGAGGGGAGCGGCGAGGGCGTCCTCGTGGGTGTTGCCCGGTTCCTCCGTCAACCAGCCGTTCATGACCAGCGTCTTGAGGCAGGGATACAGGGTCCCGTAGCTGAAAGCGCGGAACACACCCAGGGACGTGTTGAGTCGTTTACGCAGCTCGTAACCGTGCATAGGGGACTCGCGCAGCAGGCCGAGCACGGCGAACTCGAGGATGCCGGAGCGCCGGCTCATCATCGCCTCCTCCCGGCCCGCGGCTCCCACCGCAGGTCTCCCAGTGCCGTCTCAGCGTCTTTATCTCGCGCTGATGTATCGACTCGATACATCACGACGATAGAACGGTGTCCCGCATGCGACAAGAGGGACGGTGGTGAACGGGATCACATAACCGATTCGTAGGAGGCAACTTGCCTGGTTTGCGGTGAACTTCGGGGCTCGGCGGGTTTTGGCGGTGCGTAGTCTGTGCGGCATGCAGACCACCGGGAACCATGCGACGCCTGGGGAGCGTCGTCGTCCCCGGTGCAGTACGGGTGAAATGCGCGACCGACCACATCCGTACGTCGGGGGGACCGGAAACCAGCCGCCAGTCCAGGCGCGCAAGGGTGCGCCTGCCCGAGGAGTAATCGTTCGATGAGCGAGCACCGTCGCAAACCGCCGCAGCCGCAGGGAGGCGGACGTGCCGCGGCCCGACGCGGCCAGCCCGGTTCGTCCCCCGGCCGCCGCGCGGCACCGCGAGGCGCCAGCGGATCGCCTGCCGACTCTCCGGGAGACGAGGGGCGGTCGTACGGCGGCCGTGCCGAGGCCCGGCGCGCGGCCCAGAGAAGCGGTGGCGGACGCCGCAGATCCGAACCCGGAGGCCGCCGCGGTGGTCCGGGCGGCCCGTCCGGACCCGGACGCGGCCGGGGGCGCACAGCTCCGCCCGGCAAGAAGCGGATCATCGACTATCCCCGCGCGGACAAGTACGGGTGGCGCCGGTGGGTGCCGTCCTGGAAGCTCGTGTCGGGCATGTTCATCGGCTTCATCGGCTGTCTGGTGGCCGTCGCCGGCATCGGGTACGCGATGGTGAGCGTCCCCGACGTGGCCAAGACCGCGCAGGCGCAGAACAACGTCTACTACTGGTCCGACGGATCGGTGATGGTCGCGACCGGCGGTGAGATCAACCGTCAGATCATCAACTACGAGGACATTCCCAAGGAGATGCGCTACGCCGTCATCTCCCAGGAGAACAAGACCTTCGAGACCGACAGCGGTGTGGACCCGACCGGCATCGCCCGCGCGGTCTTCAACATGGCGCGCGGCGGTCAGACCCAGGGTGGTTCGACGATCACCCAGCAGTACGTCAAGAACGCCATGCTCGACGACCAGTCGCAGACGCTCTCCCGCAAGTTCAAGGAGATCTTCGTCGCGATCAAGGTGGGTGCCACGGTGCCCAAGCCGAAGATCATGGCCGGTTATCTGAACTCGGCGTACTTCGGCCGCGGCGCCTACGGCATCCAGGCGGCCTCACGCGCGTACTTCAACATCGACGCCAAGAACCTCAATCCGGGCCAGTGCGCCTTCCTCGCGGCGATGCTGAAGGGCGCCACCTACTACGACCCGGCCGGCGCGACCTCGCTCGACCCCGCCGCCACGGCCCAGGCGAATCAGAAGCGCGCTCTCGGGCAGATGCAGGACACCCTCGACAAGATGGTCAAGTACGGCCATCTCAGCGCCGCCGAGCGGGACAAGTACCGAACGCTGCCGCACTGGCAGAACCCGCGGTCCAACAGCCGGCTCAGCGGTCAGATCGGTTACCTGGTCGACCTCGCCAAGTCGTACCTGATCAACAACAGCGACAAGACGCACATCACCGCGGACGATCTCCAGAAGGGCGGCTACCGGATCCACACGACCTTCGACAAGAAGAAGGTCAACGCGCTGGAAGCCGCCATCAAGAAGGTCCAGAAGGCGAACATCAAGCCCAAGGAACGTCCGAAGTACGACACCTACGTCCAGTTCGGCGGCGCCTCGGTCGACCCGTCCTCGGGTGCCATCAAGGCCATCTACGGCGGTGAGGACGCGACCAAGCACTTCACCGACAACGCCGACTCGACCGGTGCCCAGGTGGGTTCGACCTTCAAGCCGTTCGTGCTGGCCGCCGCGATGAAGTGGGGCGTGCGCGACCCGCACGGACCGCCGGACCAGGGCCTGGACCAGCGCACGATCGCCTCTCCCAACAGCCTGTACAGCGGCAAGAACAAGCTCAAGATCGAGAAATACGACCACACCGTCTGGACGGACAAGGACGGCAAGGAGTGGTTGCAGACCAACGACGGCGACGAGTCCGTCGGCAGCCCGCCGGACTACAAGATCGACCTCCGCGAGGCGATGCAGTTCTCGGTGAACTCCGCCTATGTGCAGCTCGGCATGGACGTGGGCCTGGACAAGGTCGAACAGTCCGCGCTGGCCGCGGGCCTGCTCAAGGGCAGTCTGGCCAGCTCCAGCTACCCGTCCTTCTCGATCGGCACCTCCGACCCGAGCGCCATCCGCATGGCCGGCGCCTATGGCACCTTCGCCAACAGCGGCAAGCAGAACGATCCGTACTCGGTCGAGAAGGTCGAGAGCAAGGACGGGGTCGTCTACACGCACGAGGTGAAGCCGAAGGAGGCCTACCCGGCGAACGTGGCGAACAACGTCACCGACGTCCTGCGGACCGTGGTCGACAAGGGCACGGGTACCAACGCCCAGCTGCCCGGCCGTGAGGTGGCCGGCAAGACCGGTACCACCGACGGCAACAAGTCGGCCTGGTTCGTCGGCTACACCCCGCAGCTGTCCACCGCGATCAGCATGTTCCGCCTGGACGACAACGCGAATAACAAGCAGCGCACGTTCCTGGAGATGTACGGAACGGGTGGCCAGAAGCAGATCCACGGCGCCTCGTTCCCGTCGGAGATCTTCCACGACTACATGACCCAGGCGCTTCAGGGGCAGCCGGCACTGACGTTCCCGACCCCCCAGCCCATCGGCCAGGTCGTGAACGCCGACCCGAGCCCGTCGCCGTCCCTGTCGACCGAGCCGAGCCCGTCCCCCAGCCCGTCGACGAGCCCGTCACCGAGCCCCAGCATCTCCCCGAGTCCGTCGAACAGCCAGAGCTGTGGCTTCTTCGGCTGCACGGACGGCGGCAACGGAAACGGTGGCGCCGACGGCAACGGTCCCGGCGGGGACGGCACCGGAGGCGTGGACGGCGGGCCGTCGTCCTCGACGTCCACCGACCCCGGCGCCGACGGAGGCACCCGAGGCAACGGGAACGGCAACGGCAACGGGAACGGAGGCACCCTCTGGGGAGGCGCGACGGGCTAGCCCGATCACTCCGACCGATTGGCGGCCGTATCGCCCGCCATGCCTGTTTCACGTGAAACATGGGCCGCCGCACTCACCAGGTGCGGCGGCCCTCCGCGTTTTCATGGACAGGTACGGCAGGATGTGGGACATGCCCAGCGCAGAGACGACACCTCCGGGCGTGTACGAGCCCGAGCCGGAGCGGCCCGCCCCACCGGAACCGGTGCGGCCGACCAGGGAGGACGAGGTCGCCGCGGCCGGCAGTGAGCTGGTCGGAGGCCCCATCGGGCGGTACGCCCTGCTCGGAACCTCCTGGTGGACGCCCGTGCGGGTCGTCGCACTCGTGGCGATCGGCATGTTCGCCCTGGGGCTGGTTCAGAAGGCGCCGTGCTACCACAGCGCCTGGTTCTTCGGCGCCAGCTCCCAGTACACCAAGGCCTGCTACTCCGACATCCCGCACCTCTACCAGGGCCGCGGCTTCGCCGATCACCTCGTGCCCTACTTCGACCGGCTCCCGGACGACCTCTCCGGCGGCATGGGGTATCTCGAATACCCCGTGCTGACCGGAGTGTTCATGCAGGTGGCCTCGTGGCTGACCCCGCACAGCGGCGGCATCCAGCACCAGGAGCAGTGGTACTGGTTCGTCAACGCCGCGCTGCTGATGGTCTGCACGGCCGTGCTCGCCGTCTGCGTGGCCCGCACCCACCGGCGGCGCCCCTGGGACGGCCTGCTGGTCGCCCTGGCGCCCGCCGCGGCGCTGACCGCCACCGTCAACTGGGACCTGCTGGCGGTGGCGCTGACGGCCACCGCGATGCTGATGTGGTCCCGCAGCCGCCCGGTCGCCTTCGGCGTCCTCCTGGGGCTCGCCACGGCCGCCAAGCTCTACCCGGTACTCCTGCTCGGCCCGCTGCTCGTGCTGTGCTGGCGGGCCGGCCGATGGCGGGAGTTCGGACAGGCCGTGGCGGGAACGGCGGTCGCCTGGCTGGTGGTGAACCTGCCGGTGATGCTGTTCGCCTATCCGGGCTGGTCGAAGTTCTACTCGTTCAGCCATGACCGGGGCGTCGACTTCGGCTCGATCTGGCTGATCTGGTCCCAGAACTCGGACCACCCGCCGAGCACCGACTTCGTGAACACCGCCGCCACCGTGCTGATGGTGCTGTGCTCCCTCGGTATCGCCGTGCTCACGTTCACCGCCCCGCGCCGGCCGCGCTTCGCCCAGCTGGCCTTCCTGATCGTGGCGGTCTTCGTCCTCACCAACAAGGTCTACTCGCCGCAGTACGTGCTCTGGCTGGTGCCGTTGGCGGCCCTCGCCCGGCCCAAGTGGCGGGACTTCCTGATCTGGCAGGCCTGCGAGGTGGCGTACTTCCTCGGTATCTGGATGTACCTCGCCTACACGACCAGCGGAGACGCCCACAAGGGGCTGCCGACGCACGGCTACCAGTGGGCGATCGCGGTGCACCTGCTCGGCACGCTGTACCTGTGCGCTCTCGTCGTCCGCGACATCCTCATGCCGGAGCGGGACGTGGTGCGCCGGTCCGGGGACGACGACCCCTCGGGCGGGGTGCTCGACGGGGCGGAGGACGTCTTCGCGTTCGCCGCGGTGGCCCCGCCGCCCCGGCACGCCGGCCGGCCCGAGGCGCCTCAGGTGGAGTGGGGCAGGCCGGAATCGGCGTCCCCGCCGGGCCGTTCGCTGTGAGCGAACGCCTCGGCTGAACCGCCCACGCGGCTTCGCCCCGAGGCGGGGACCGAGGGCATGAAGAAGGCCGTACACGGAGCTCCGTGTACGGCCTTCCCGCTGTTGTCGGCCGGCGCTGTGGACCGGCGGGCCGGAGGCCGGTGTCAGCAGTCCACGATGCGGTCGAACTGCGTGGTGGTGTGCCGCAGATGGGCCACCAGCTCGTCGCCGACCTTGGGCTCCGGGGCGTCCGAGGGGACGAACAGGATCGACACCTGCATGTGCGGGGGCTCGGCGAACCAGCGCTGCTTGCCGCCCCAGACGAACGGGGAGAGGTTCCGGTTGACCGTGGCGAGACCGGCGCGGGCGACGCCCTTGGCACGCGGCATGACGCCGTGCAGCGCCTTCGGGGCCTCCAGGCCCACCCCGTGCGACGTACCGCCCGCCACGACCACCAGGAAGCCGTCGGAGGCCGCCTTCTGCTGCCGGTAGCCGAACCGGTCGCCCTTGGTCACCCGTGTGACGTCCAGGACGGCACCGCGGTACTGGGTCGCCTCGTGGTCCCCCAGCCACAGCCGCGTGCCGATGCGGGCGCGGAACCGGGTCTGCGGGAACTGCTGCTGGAGCCGGACGAGTTCGTCGGCCTTGAGGTGGCTGACGAACATCGTGTGCAGCGGCAGCCGGGCCGCGCGCAGCCGGTCCATCCAGCCGATGACCTCCTCGACGGCGTCCGAGCCGTCGGTGCGGTCCAGCGGCAGATGGATGGCGAAGCCCTCCAGACGCACGTTCTCTATGGCCTGGTGCAGCTGCGGCAGGTCCTGCTCGCTGATGCCGTGCCGCTTCATCGAGGACATCACCTCGATGACGACACGGGCGCCCACCAGGCCGTACACGCCGTCGATCGAGGAGACCGAACGCACGACCCGGTCGGGCAGCGGCACCGGCTCCTCGCCGCGCCGGTAGGGCGTCAGCACCAGCAGGTCGCCGCCGAAGTAGTCCTTGATGCGCGCGGCCTCGTACGTGGTGCCGACGGCGAGCAGGTCCGAGCCGAGCCGGGTGGCCTCCTCCGAGAGCCGTTCGTGCCCGAAGCCGTAGCCGTTGCCCTTGCAGACCGGGACCAGGCCCGGGAACTGCTCCTGCACGTGCTTGTGGTGCGCCCGCCAGCGCGCGGTGTCGACGTAGAGCGTGAGCGCCATGGCCGGACCCGGACCCTTTCTCGTGGCTGAGGTGTATCGGGGGTGTGAGTGCTGTGCACCCTATGGAATCAAACGCCGGCGGCTCAGCGGCGCGACATGTAGATGTCGAGCGCCTTGTGGAGCAGCTTGTTCAGCGGGAAGTCCCATTCGCCGAGGTACTCGGCGGCCTGTCCGCCCGTGCCGACCTTGAACTGGATCAGGCCGAACAGGTGGTCCGACTCGTCCAGCGAGTCGGAGATGCCGCGCAGGTCGTAGACGGTGGCCCCGAGCGCGTAGGCGTCGCGCAGCATGCGCCACTGCATCGCGTTCGACGGCCGGACCTCGCGGCCGATGTTGTCGGAGGCGCCGTAGGAGTACCAGACGTGCCCGCCGACGATCAGCATGGTGGCCGCGGACAGGTTCACGCCGTTGTGCCGGGCGAAGTACAGCCGCATGCGGTTGGGGTCCTCGGTGTTGAGGGCCGTCCACATGCGCTGGAAGTACGACAGCGGGCGCGGCCGGAAGTGGTCGCGCACGGCCGTGATCTCGTACAGCCGCTGCCACTCGGCGAGGTCCTGGTAGCCGCCCTGGACGACCTCGACGCCGGCCTTCTCGGCCTTCTTGATGTTGCGCCGCCACAGCTGGTTGAAGTTCTTGTGGACCTCTTCCAGGGAGCGGTTCGCCAACGGCACCTGGTAGACGTAGCGCGGCTGGACGTCGCCGAAGCCCGCGCCGCCGTCCTCGCCCTGCTGCCAGCCCATGCGGCGCAGCTTGTCGGCGACCTCGAAGGCACGCGGCTCGATGTAGTCGGCCTCCAGGTCGCGCAGGCGCTTGACGTCCGGGTCCTGGATGCCCTTCTTGATCGTCTCGGCGTTCCAGCGCCGGATGATCACCGGCGGGCCCATCTTCACGGAGAAGGCGCCCTGCTGCTTCAGGTGCGCGAGCATCGGCTGGATCCAGTCGTCCAGGTTCGGCGCGAACCAGTTGATGACCGGACCCTCGGGCAGATAGGCGAGGTAGCGCTTGATCTTGGGCAGCTGGCGGTAGAGCACCAGGCCCACGCCGACCAGGTGACCGGTGCGCTCGTCGAACCAGCCGAGGCTCTCCGAGCGCCACTCCGCCTTCACGTCGGCCCAGGCCGGGACCTGCATGTGGCTCGCCGACGGCAGGCTCTGGATGAATGCCAGATGCTGCTCTCGGCTGATGGTCCTCAGGGTCAGGCTCATGTCGGGGCGCTCCTCGGGCTGGTGTGTCCCCATGGGTACAGGGGCTCCGGCTCTCGCGCCGAAGCCTACTGCGCCCGCTGAGCGCCCCGATGGGGCGGACGGCTTAGAAGGGGCCGCCCGCGCGGGACGGCCCGCACGGAGATCGTCTTCGCGAAGGCCGCTCCGGGAGGGTCCGGGTCGTCAGAGTCGTCAGAAGAGGCCGCCGAACAGCCCGCCGTGCGCCATGCCGATCAGCAGGCCGACGCCCGAGGCGCCGAGGCCCAGGATCAGTCCGAAGCGCTCGCGTGTGGTCACCGAGACCCACTGCCCGTACGCGCCGGTGAAGATGCCGACCAGGCCGGCCCAGGACGTGAGCAGGTGCAGGCCGGGGAAGAACGAGGTGATGAAGGACAGCAGGCCCAGGACCAGCGTCACGGCCATCAGGATGTCCGGGAGCGGATGGGTCTTGCCGTCGCTGGCGAACAGGGATCCGGCGGTGTTGGGCTGCAAAGCCTGTGCCATGGGACACCTCCTGCGGAAGGCGGCGCATCGTAGCGCCGTACACACCCGACGTGTACAGATTGTCGGCCCTCACGGCCGGATTTCAACCGGAAGCGGGTGTGCGGGTAGTCTGTACCGTCTGCACCGGTGTCTGCCCGGATCCGCGGCGGGGAATCCTCGCGGAGCCCTGATCGTCAGCGCAAACCCCTGATTGTCAGTGTCGGCCGATACCGTTGCGAACGCATTCGACCCTCCTGCCACGGAACGACCGTGGCCGCTGAGTCCAAAGGAGGTGGGTTCCACATGCGTCACTACGAGGTGATGGTCATCCTCGACCCCGATCTCGAGGAGCGTGCTGTCTCCCCGCTGATCGAGAACTTCATGTCCGTCGTCCGTGATGGCGGCGGCAAGGTGGAGAAGGTCGACACCTGGGGCCGTCGTCGTCTCGCCTACGAGATCAAGAAGAAGCCCGAGGGCATCTACTCGGTCATCGACCTGCAGGCCGAGCCTGCGGTCGTCAAGGAACTCGACCGTCAGATGAACCTGAACGAGTCGGTCCTCCGGACCAAGGTGCTCCGTCCCGAGATGCACTGAGCTCCGGCTCAGCTGATCCCGGGATTCGAGTAGCAGCAAGCAGCCAGCAGCAAACCCGCCGAGAGGTTCCCCCATGGCAGGCGAGACCGTCATCACGGTCATCGGCAATCTTGTCGACGACCCCGAGCTGCGCTTCACCCCGTCCGGTGCGGCGGTCGCGAAGTTCCGCGTCGCGTCCACTCCCCGCACCTTCGACCGCCAGACCAACGAGTGGAAGGACGGCGAGAGCCTGTTCCTGACCTGCTCGGTCTGGCGCCAGGCGGCGGAGAACGTCGCCGAGTCGCTCCAGCGAGGCATGCGCGTGATCGTGCAGGGCCGGCTGAAGCAGCGGTCCTACGAGGACCGTGAGGGCGTCAAGCGCACGGTCTACGAGCTGGATGTCGACGAGGTCGGCCCCAGCCTGCGCAACGCCACGGCCAAGGTCACCAAGACCTCCGGCGGTGCCGGCGGCCGCGGTGGCCAGGGTGGTTACGGCGGCGGTGGCGGCCAGCAGGGCGGCGGCTGGGGCGGTGGCTCCGGTGGCGGCCAGCAGGGCGGCGCTCCCGCCGACGACCCCTGGGCGACCGGCGCTCCCGCCGGTGGCAACCAGGGTGGCGGCGGCTGGGGCGGTGGCTCCGGCGGCAGCGGTGGCGGCGGCTACTCGGACGAGCCTCCTTTCTAGGGCTCGTATCCCAAACTTCTTGATCACACAGGAGAGACACCATGGCGAAGCCGCCTGTGCGCAAGCCTAAGAAGAAGGTCTGCGCTTTCTGCAAGGACAAGGTCACGTACGTGGACTACAAGGACACGAACATGCTGCGGAAGTTCATTTCCGACCGCGGCAAGATCCGTGCCCGCCGCGTGACCGGCAACTGCACGCAGCACCAGCGTGACGTCGCCACGGCCGTGAAGAACAGCCGTGAGATGGCGCTGCTGCCCTACACGTCCACCGCGCGATAAGGGAAGGGTGACCGACTCATGAAGATCATCCTCACCCACGAGGTCTCCGGCCTCGGTGCCGCCGGCGACGTTGTCGACGTCAAGGACGGCTACGCTCGCAACTACCTGATCCCGCGGAAGTTCGCTATCCGCTGGACCAAGGGTGGCGAGAAGGACGTCGCGCAGATCCGTCGTGCGCGCAAGATCCACGAGATCCAGACCATCGAGCAGGCCAACCAGGTCAAGGCCCAGCTCGAGGGCGTGAAGGTCCGTCTGGCCGTTCGCTCCGGCGACGCCGGTCGTCTCTTCGGTTCCGTCACCCCGGCCGACATCGCGTCCGCGATCAAGGCTTCCGGTGGCCCCGAGGTCGACAAGCGCCGCATCGAGCTGGGCGCCCCGATCAAGACCCTGGGCTCCCACGAGACGTCCGTGCGTCTGCACCCCGAGGTGGCCGCCAAGGTCGCCATTGAGGTCGTCTCGGCGTGACCCAGCGCTCGATCTGAGCAGCTGAGAGAGGGGCCGTACCCTTCGGGGGTACGGCCCCTCTTCCATGCCCGGCGCGTCCCGCGGGGCGCCCGGCGCATGTTTCACGTGAAACAGTCAGCGGACCGTGCCGGCCATCGGACCCTGTCGGCCATCGGGTCGTGCCGGTCAGCGGGTCGCGCCGGTCACGAGCCAGCGGCCCGAGCGGCTGCGCCACCAGAGGGTGGCCATGCGGACGGTCATCATCAGTGTCATCGCGGCCCAGACCGCGGTCAGCCCACCGCCGAGCGCCGGAACGAGCAGGGCCGCCGGTACGAACACCGCCAGGGTCACCAGCATCGCCCCGGCCAGGTACGCTCCGTCGCCCGCACCCATCAGCACCCCGTCCAGGACGAAGACGATCCCGCAGACGGGCTGCGACAACGCCACGACCAGCAGTGCGGGTAGCGCCGTGGCCGTGACTGCCGGGTCGCTGGTGAACAGCGGCAGGAGGAGCGGCCGGGTGGCGACGACCAGCAGTCCGAGTACGACCCCGGTGGCGATGCCCCATTGGACCATCCGCCGGCAGGCCGCGCGGGCGCCCTCGGCGTCGTCCGCGCCGAGGTAGCGGCCGATGATGGCCTGCCCCGCGATCGCGATGGCGTCGAGCGCGAAGGCCAGCAGGTTCCACAAGGACAGGATGATCTGGTGGGCGGCGATGTCCGCGTCCCCGAGACGGGCCGCGACCGTGGTGGCGATCATGAGGATCGCGCGCAGCGACAGGGTGCGGACCAGAAGCGGGACACCGGCCTGTGCCGAGGCCCGGATCCCGGCCGCGTCCGGGCGCAGGGACGCTCCGTGCCGGCGGGCGCCGCGTACCACCACGGTCAGATAGACGGCCACCATGGCGCACTGCGCGATGACCGTGCCCCACGCGGAACCGGCGATGCCCAGACCGGCGCCGTAGACCAGGCTCACATTGAGGGCGGCGTTGGCGATGAATCCGGCGACGGCGACATAGAGCGGCGTCTTGGTGTCCTGGAGACCGCGGAGCACTCCGGTGGCGGCGAGCACCATGAGCATGGCCGGGATGCCCAGGGAAGAGATGCGCAGATAGGTCGTGGCATAGGGGGCCGCCGTGGTGGAGGCGCCGAAGAGGTCCACGATGCGGGGCGCCAGGGGGAGGACGACGGCGATGACGGCGACCCCGAGCAGGAGCGCGAGCCAGATGCCGTCCATGCCCTGGCGGATGGCGCCCTGGCGATCGCCCGCGCCCACCCGGCGGGCCACGGCGGCCGTGGTGGCGTAGGCGAGGAAGACGAAGACGCTCACGGCGGTGGTGAGGAGGGCGGAGGCGACGCCGAGACCGGCGAGCTGGGCGGTACCGAGGTGGCCGACAATGGCACTGTCCGCCATGACGAAGAGAGGCTCGGCGACGAGCGCGCCGAAGGCCGGGACGGCCAGCGCGACGATCTCTCGGTCGTGCCGCCGGCGGGTGGCCTCGGGGATCTCGGGAGCCTGGGTCATGGGCGCTAATGTAATCGTCCACAGGTAAGAGATGCAATTGCACTGTGACCCTTACTTGTGATCCTGGCCGCCGTCCGCTCGCGCACCGTTCGAACCGATCTTGGTCCGACCGGGAAAGTTTTTCTTCTGCACAGCCGGTGGACGCCGAAACCGCAGGTCAGGGGCGTGGCATTGTGGAGATCGAGGGCTTGTTCACAGGGCTGTCCACCGGGTCGTGCACAGGTTTCGGCGAGTTCTCCACAGCATCGGGGCCGTCGTCCACATGGCCTGTGGATAACCAGATTGGCTGACGGTGCCGCGGGGCCTACCGTTGTCCGGCGCCCGCTCCTTCTCCGGGCCCCGGCAGGCCATGCCTCCGGAGCTTCGGAAACGGCACAAAACCGACGTGCCTTGAGCGGAGTTGGGCCTCTCGATTTGTCAGTGTCGTGCCGTACAAAAGAGGACACGGCGAGGTCCGCCGTGTGACGGGAGGAGGTGGCTCGGTGAGCATTTCCGAGCCCTTGGACGATCCGTGGGCCGACAGCGGACCCAGTGATCGTCTGCCGGCCTCCCGTCGGCGACCCGAGGGCGGCCGGGGTCGTGACGAACAGCACGACCGGGGCCGGGACAACTCCGGCTGGGACGGCGGCGGTTCCTCCTTCGAGCGGGTGCCCCCGCAGGACCTCGACGCCGAGCAGTCGGTGCTCGGCGGCATGCTGCTCTCCAAGGACGCCATCGCCGACGTCGTCGAGATCCTCAAGGGCCACGACTTCTACAAGCCCGCGCACGAGACGATCTACCAGGCGATCCTGGACGTCTACGCCAAGGGCGAGCCGGCCGACCCGATCACCATCGCCGCGGAACTCACCAAGCGCGGCGAGATCAACAAGGTCGGCGGCGCCGCGTATCTGCACAGTCTCGTCCAGACCGTGCCGACGGCGGCCAACGCCGAGTACTACGCGGAGATCGTCCACGAGCGCGCCGTACTGCGCCGCCTGGTCGAGGCCGGCACGCGGATCACGCAGATGGGATACGCGGCCGACGGCGACGTCGACGAGATCGTCAACAGCGCCCAGGCCGAGATCTACGCCGTCACCGAGCAGCGCACCAGCGAGGACTATCTGCCGCTGGGCGACATCATGGAGGGCGCGCTCGACGAGATCGAGGCGATCGGCTCGCGCAGCGGCGAGATGACCGGGGTGCCCACCGGGTTCACCGACTTCGACTCGCTCACCAACGGGCTGCACCCCGGTCAGATGATCGTCATTGCGGCCCGCCCCGCGATGGGTAAGTCGACGCTCGCGCTGGACTTCGCGCGGGCCGCGTCGATCAAGCACAACCTGCCGAGCGTCATCTTCTCCCTCGAAATGGGGCGCAACGAGATCGCGATGCGCCTGCTGTCCGCCGAGGCCCGCGTCGCGCTGCACCACATGCGCTCCGGCACGATGACCGACGAGGACTGGACCCGGCTCGCCCGCCGGATGCCGGACGTCTCCGCCGCCCCGCTCTACATCGACGACTCCCCGAACCTGTCGATGATGGAGATCCGGGCCAAGTGCCGCCGCCTGAAGCAGCGCAACGATCTGAAGCTCGTCGTCATCGACTACCTCCAGCTGATGCAGTCCGGCGGCTCCAAGCGCGCCGAGAGCCGTCAGCAGGAGGTCTCGGACATGTCCCGTAACCTCAAGCTCCTCGCCAAGGAGCTGGAGATCCCGGTCATCGCGCTGTCCCAGCTGAACCGTGGCCCCGAACAGCGCACCGACAAGAAGCCGATGGTCTCCGACCTGCGTGAGTCCGGCTCGATCGAGCAGGACGCCGACATGGTCATCCTGCTGCACCGCGAGGACGCCTACGAGAAGGAGTCCCCCCGCGCCGGCGAGGCCGACCTGATCGTCGCCAAGCACCGTAACGGCCCCACCGCCACCATCACGGTCGCCTTCCAGGGCCACTACTCGCGCTTCGTGGACATGGCACAGACCTGACCGGCGTATGTAGGTTCCCTCTCCGATGTCGCTTGGTCTCAAGTTCCGGTCGGGGAGAGCGCGGCGTACATGTACGGCTTTTCGGGGGAGCCGCCGGAAGAGCTCGAACCAGGTGACCCGCTTCCCGAAGGCTGCCGGTGGAGCTGGCAGCTTTCCCTCACTGATCGCTTTTCCGTACGAGGACGCGAACGGCCCGTTCGGGACGGGTCGCATGGACTTCTTCGAGGGACAGCGTTGATGGGCTGCTCTGTCTAGATGAGTGCTGTCCCGAGAGTGTCCACGTCGTTCTACATAAGACGATCTTGGGCAGCCTCGTTCTCGTCTGCGCAGGCACCCCTTGGGCCACACCATCAGGAGGAGCAGTGTCATACCCGCAACCGCTCACCCCCGAGGAGCAACTCGCCCACGCGAAGAAGCAGCTGAGCCTCCCGCGTATCGTCGTGATCTGCGGCTCCACCCGTTTCATGACGGAGATGACCGAGGCCGATCTGCGGGAGACCGAAGCCGGAAAGATTGTCGTCAAGCCGGGTTGCGACATGAAGTCGCCGCATGAACTTTGGTCCGATCCCGTCGAGGCCAAGGCGCTGAAGGTTCGACTCGACGATCTGCACCGGGCGAAGATCCGGCTCGCTGATGAGGTACTCGTAGTCGGCGACTACATCGGAGACAGCACCCGAGCCGAAATCGCCTACGCCCGCGCGCTGGGCAAGCCCGTGCGGTTCACGCACCCCGAAGTCGTCCCCGACGCCTGACCCTCCAACCCAAACCCTCCGCAAGCACCACTTGGAATTGCCCCCCAGCCCGTGCGTGGTTTCGATGGTTCATACGGAAGGGGCCGCTGGGGGTGGGGGGAAGGCGTCTGGTTTTACTTCGCGGTCGACATGGATGGCTGGGTCACCAGGCAAGTCGAACTCCAAGTCCAGCTGACCTCTCGGCTCCGCGGAGGCCCTGGAAATGATCGGTGCCACCGACCCCGAACGGTTGCTGATCACCGGTCCGACGGAGAACATGCCGAGCGTCCCGATCTGGACCCGCGGCCGCCTGACCCTGGTCGGGGGCGCGGCTCATGGTCCGTCCCCGGACACGGCACATGCGGCGGAAATGGATTCGACGCCCGGCGTTCCAGCAGGTGGACTGGGGGGATGACGACTTCACAGGATGCGCTGCTTCCGGGTACGCGGCGCGCGTTGCTGCACAGGATCGCCGTCGCGCAGAGCGAGGGGCGGGCGCCGTCGTTGGTCGCCGCGGTGGTGCGGGACGGGCGGGCCGTGTGGCACGGGGCGCGGAGTTCGGTGGACGGGCAGGCGCCGGACGAGAACGTGCAGTACCGGATCGGGTCGATCACCAAGACCTTCACGGCCGTACTGGTGCTGCGGTTGCGCGACGAGGGCCTGCTCGACCTCGGCGATCCGCTGGACAAGCATCTGCCGGGCACCGGCGTGGGGGAAGCCACGATCGCCGAACTGCTCGCGCACACGTCCGGAGTGGCGGCCGAGTCGCCCGGTCCCTGGTGGGAGCGGACGCCGGGCTCACTGCGGCCCGAGCTCCGCGATGTGCTCGGCGAACAGCCCCTGCTGCACCCCGTCGGCCGCCGGCACCACTACTCCAACCCCGGCTACACACTGCTCGGCGCGCTGGTGGAGGAACTGCGCGGCGCCCCCTGGGAAGAGGTGCTGCACCGGGAGATCCTCGAACCGCTCGGCCTGCACCGGACCACTACTCAGCCACAGGCCCCGTACGCGGGTGGCTGGGCGGTGCACCCGTGGGCCGACGCCCTGCTGCCGGAGCCGGTGGAGGACCTCGGCCGGATGGCGTCCGCGGGCCAGCTGTGGTCCACCACGGGCGACCTGGCGAAGTTCGCGGTGTTCCTGACCCGCGGGGACGACCGGGTCCTCGGCGCGGAGTCGGTGCGCGAGATGCGGACCCCGGCGGCGCCGGCCGAGGCCGCCGATGTGGTGGACGGGGTCACCTACGGCCTCGGCATGCAGCTCCATTCCCGTGACGGGCGGCTGCTGGTCGGCCACTCCGGCTCGCTGCCCGGCTTCCTGGCGAACCTCACCATCAGCGTGGAGGACGACGTGGCCGCGGTGGTGCTCGCCAACTGCACTAGTGGGCCGTCCCTGGGCGCGGTGGGCGACGACCTCGTACGGATCGTCGCCGAGGCGGAGCCCCGCATCCCCGAGCCCTGGCGTCCGCTGCGTGAGGTCGACCCGGCGGTGCTGGAGCTGGCCGGGCAGTGGTACTGGGGGACCGGCGCCTTCGGCCTGCGGGTGACGGCCGACGGCCTCATCTCGCTCGGCCCGCTGACCGGCGGCGGTCGCCGGTCCCGCTTCCGGTCGAACGGCGACGGCACCTGGACGGGACTGGAGGGTTACTACGCCGGGGAGCTGCTGCGGCCCGTGCGGCGATCGGACGGGTCCCTGAGCCACCTCGACCTCGGCTCGTTCGTGTTCACCCGGCAGCCGTACGACCCCGAGGTTCCGGTTCCTGGCGGCGTGGACCCGCAGGGGTGGCGAGGCGTCAAGTAGGACGACAGCAGGAGGGGTTGCGCCGCAGGGTCGCATGTTTCACGTGAAACATGCGGTGCAACCCCTCTGTGCTGTCCCGCTCTCCGTCATCGGAGCGAACGTCAAAGGCGCAGCTTGAAGCCCTCGTGTGAGGCGGTGAACCCGAGCCGCTCGTAGAAGCGGTGGGCGTCGGGACGCTTCTTGTCGGACGTCAGCTGCACCAGCACGCAGTCGAGTCGCCGGGCCGTGTCGATGGCCCACTGGATCAGCTCGGTGCCCAGTCCGCTGCCGCGTTCGTCGGCGTGGATGCGAACCGCCTCGATGAGCGCACGGGTCGCGCCCCGGTGGGACAGTCCGGGGATGATCGTGAGCTGGAGGGTACCGATCACCCGGCCGTCGCGCACAGCGACGACGAGGTGCTGGTTCGGATCCGCCTTCAGCCGCTTCAGCGCCGCCCGGTACGGGGTCAGATCGTCGGGAGACTCCCGCTGCGCACCCAGTGGATCGTCGGTGAGCATCGCGACGATCGCCGGGAGGTCGCCGGCGGACGCGGCCCGTATCTCGAGATCAGCCATGCCCGCACCCTACGCGGGGACGCTCAACGACTCCACGGCCTGTACCAGCGGCGCCAGTTCGGGGTTCTCGGAGGCGTCGTCCAGGGCCTCGCGCAGGGCGCCGTCATTGGTGGGGCGCGCCTCCTCAAGGAGCCGCAGTCCGGCCTCGGTGACGTTGGTGTAGATGCCGCGCCGGTCGGTGGGGCACAGATAGCGCTCCAGCAGACCGCGGTCCTCCAGGCGGGTCACCAGGCGCGTGGTGGCGCTCTGGCTGAGTACGACCGCCTCGGCGACCTGCTTCATCTGGAGGTGCCCTCCCTCGCCGTCGTGCTGCCGGCTCAGCACGTCGAGCAGCGAGTACTCGCGCACGCTGAGGTCGTGCTTCGCCTGGAGGGCGCGCTCGATGTGCGCCTCGATCTTTCCGTGCAGCGCAGAGAGGGCGCACCAGCCCTGGGCGAGGGCGGTGAGCGCGGGGTCCGTCGCTGTCATGGTGTTCTCCTCCGTCTCGGAGCGGTTGCTCCTAGCGTAGTCCACTCTCCGCAATATCCAGCGCTTGCATTTAAACCGCGTCTGCAAGTATTGTCATTGCTCGTAAAGCGCTCACGCAATCGTCTGGGAAGGTGTACCCCACATGCCTCTCGCGCTTCTGGCCCTCGCGATCGGGGCCTTCGGAATCGGCACCACCGAGTTCGTGATCATGGGCTTGCTGCCCGAGGTCGCAGGCGACTTCGGCGTCTCCATCCCCACGGCCGGCCTGCTCGTGACCGGCTACGCGCTCGGCGTGGCCATCGGGGCCCCGCTGATGACCGTGCTCGGCACCAAGATCCCGCGCAAGCGGATGCTGATGCTGCTGATGGGCCTTTTCATCGCCGGAAACCTGCTGTCCGCCCTCGCCCCCGCGTTCGCGGTCGTGGTGATTGGACGGGTGGTCGCCTCGTTCTCCCACGGCGCCTTCTTCGGCATCGGTTCGGTCGTCGCGGCCGAGCTGGTCGCGCCCCAGAAGAAGGCCGGCGCCATCGCCATGATGTTCACCGGTCTGACGGTCGCCAATGTCGTCGGCGTCCCGATGGGCACGCTGATCGGCCAGCACGCCGGCTGGCGTGTGACCTTCGCGGTGGTGGCCGCGCTCGGTGTCGTCGGCCTCGCCGGCGTCGCCAAACTCGTGCCCGACCTGCCCCGGCCCGAGGGCGTCCACCTGCGCCACGAGCTGGCCGCCTTCAAGAATGCCCAGGTCCTGCTCGCCATGGCGATGACCGTCCTCGGCTTCGGCGGCGTCTTCGCGGCCGTCACCTACATCGCGCCGATGATGACCCATGTCACCGGCTTCGCCGACAGCTCGGTCACCTGGCTGCTGGTCCTGTTCGGACTCGGCATGGTCGGCGGCAACCTCGTCGGCGGCAGGTTCGCGGACCGCGCCCTGATGCCCATGCTCTACATCTCGCTCGGCGCCCTGGCCGTCGTCCTCGCCCTCTTCACCCTGACCGCCCACAACAAGATCGCGGCCGCCGTGACCATCGCCCTGATCGGCGCCCTCGGCTTCGCCACCGTCCCGCCGCTGCAGAAGCGCGTCCTCGACCACGCCCACGGCGCCCCGACGCTCGCTTCGGCCGTGAACATCGGCGCCTTCAACCTGGGCAACGCCCTCTCCGCCTGGCTCGGCGGTCTGGTGATCTCGGCCGGCCTCGGCTACACGGCCCCCAACTGGGTCGGCGCCGCGCTCGCCGCGGCCGCCCTGGTCCTGGCCGTCCTCTCGGCCGCCCTGGAGCGCCGCGACGCTCCGCACGGCAGCACCGTGGCCGCCTCCGGCGCGCCCGCCGAGCGGCACACCGCCGTCCACCACTGAGCCACCCGGACCAGGGCCCGCCCACCCGCACCGCACCACGGCCCGCAGCAACCGCACCACCGTGCCCGCAGCCACCGAACCACTGCTCGCGGTCACCAAACCACGGCTCGCGGCCACCGCACCGAACCGCTGTGCGGCCCCCCGCACAGCGACACCCCCACAGCACCACCGAGGAGAACCTTCCATGACCACCACCGCCGTCGCCCCGCTCACCACCGAGGACGCCGAACTGCTCGTCGCCACGGCCCGCCGGGCGGCCGAGGAGGCGGGAGTCACCGTCAGCGTCACCGTCCTGGACGCCGGCGGCCATCTGCTCGCCTTCCGCCGGGACGACCAGGCAGTGCTGATCTCCGGCGAGACCAGCACCCGCAAGGCCTACACCGCGCTCCAGCTGAACGCCCCCACGGCCGACCTGGTCGACGCCGTCCAGCCCGGCGGCCTCTTCCACACCCTGCCCACGGCCCTCGACCGGCCGCTGCTGTTCATCGCGGGCGGAGTCCCCGTCCACCGCGACGGCCGGCTGATCGGCGCGGTCGGTGTCGGCGGCGGCACCCCGCAGCAGGACCATGGCTTCGCCGCCGCGGCCGTAGGGGCCCTCGCCTGATCACACCGTCCGCAACCGGCAGGCCCCGCCGCTTCGAGCGACGGGGCCTGCCGGTGTCGTACGACGTCTCAGCCGGCGGCGACCGTCAGCGGGGCGAACCGGCGCGTCCAGTCGCCCGGAAGCTCGGGGATGCCGTAGGTCATCACGGAGTTGTACGTCACCGAGGCCAGGCCCCGAGCCTTGGCCCAGGCCCGCAGGTCCTCGTGGCGTACGTCGATGTCGGTGCGCAGGGGGCGGTCCGTGCCGGCCGCCAGCGAGGCGATGAGCGCCTGTGCGGTCTCCGTGTCGCGGGCGATCAGCGGGCCGACGACATGGGTGTCCATGGTGGGCCACGCGGCCGCGTATCCGGTGATCCGGCCGTCCTCCTCGGCCACCCGCAGCTGGTCCGCGAAGGCGGGCAGCCGCGCGATGAGCGGTGTCCGGTCGGCGCCGAACACCTCCTCGTCCAGCCGCAGCATCGCGGGGAGATCCTCCGCGGTGGCGGCCCGCGTCTTCATCCCGAGGTCCGGGCCGCCGGGGGTGAAACGACCCCTGAGCATCTCCGCCCGTCCCGTCACCTTGAAGCCCAGCTCCTCGTACAGGGGACGGCCGCTCTCCGTGGCGTACAGGGTCAGCGGGGTGCCGTCCATGACGGACACCACATGCCGCATCAAGCGGCGTCCGACACCCCGGCGGGCGTGGCGCTCGGCGACCAGGACCATGCCGACGGCGCCGAGCTCGGGCCGCCCCCAGGAGCCGTACTCGGTGATGACGCACGCGGCGACGAGACCGCCCTGCGGGTCGTCGATACCGAAGCCCCGGCCAGCGGTGAGGAGGAAGCCCCACTTGTGTTCTTCGCGTGGCCACCCCCGGTCCTCGGACAGGTCGGCGCAGGCAGTGAGATCGCGCAGCGTCAGACGACGGATGGGCAGTGCGTCGAGGGAAGGAGTTGGCACGCACGTCAGGCTGTCCGAAGCAACCCCCCGGCGTCCATCGGTTTCACGTGAAACATCGCCCCGTCGGCCACCCGGCGGGAGGCGACCCCTATCCCAGATCGGGAGCGTGCATGGCCCGCACGCCCTCGATGTTGCCGTCCAGATAGTGCCGCAGCGACAGCGGGACGAGATGGACGGACGCGATGCCGACGCGGGTGAACGGGACGCGGACGATCTCGTACTCACCGGCCGGTTCCTCCACCTCGGGGCCATGGCGCAGGGACGGGTCCATGGACTCCAGCCGGCAGACGAAGAAGTGCTGCACCTTCACGCCGGTCGCGCCGCCGTCCTCACCGATGTGCTCCACGGTGTCCACGAAACACGGCACCACGTCGCTGATCTTGGCGCCCAGTTCCTCGTACACCTCCCGGTGGAGGGCGTCCACGACGGTCGAGTCTCCGGGTTCGACCCCGCCTCCGGGAGTCACCCAGTAGGGATCGACACCGGGCTTGGTGCGCTTGATCAGGATCAGGTCGTCACCGTCCAGCAGAACGGCGCGGGCGGTGCGCTTGACCACGGGTCGGACGGTCATGGGAGAAATGTGGCCCGGTTGGTTCCACGTGAAACATCGCAAAGCGGAACTGGTTGTCCGCGCTCCGTGGCCGCGAGCGCGTCAGCCCCACCCCGCGGCCGCACGCAGCAGCCCTTCATGGGCGCGGGCCACGGGCGGCAGGGCGAGCGTGCCCGTGCGGACCACCAGGAAATAGGTGCGCAGCGGCGGCACCGCCGGGTCGTGCAGGGCCACGACCGCGCGCCGGTCGAGGGCCGGTGCGCAGAGATAGCGGGGCAGTACGGCCAGACCCGCGCCCGCGCTCGCACAGGCGAGCACGGCCCGCAGATCGGGGGCGACGACCGTGCCGGGGGCGGCGGGGCGGGCATCGAAGACGGAGGCCCAGTACCGGGAGACGAACGGCAGCGACTCGTGGACGTCGACCACGGGCACATCCTGAAGAGCGGGCGCTCCCTTCAGCCGTAACGCGTCCGGGTCGAGGTGCTCCGCCCAGCGGGGAGCGGCGACCAGTACATGCTCCTCGTCGCAGAGCGGTGTCGCGGTGAACAGGGCGCCGCGCGGCCGGGCGGCGCTGATGGCCAGGTCGTGGTGGCCGGCCGCGAGCCCCTCCAGAACCTCGTCCGGGGTCCCGAAAGAGGCGCGCAGCGCGAAGCTCCGGTGGCCCTCTCCGGCCAGTTCGGCGAGGGCGGGCAGGGCCCGTTCGGCGGTGAACTCCGGGGGCCCTGCCAGGTGCAGCGTCGTCGGCGAGGACTCGTCGTCGAGTGGGCCCTCGGCTATCTCCACCAGCGCGTCGAGGTGGGGCGCGGCCTTGTGCGCGAGTTCGTCGCCGATGGTGGTCGGGGTGACCCCGCGCGCCTGGCGCAGGAAGAGGGGCTTGCCCAGCTGGCGTTCCAGGGTGCGGATCTGCGAGGTGACGGCGGGCTGGGAGAGGCCGAGCAGGGCCGCGGCGCGGGTGAAGGAGCCGGCCCGGTGCACGGTGACAAAGGTGCGCAGCAAGGCCAGATCCATGGCATGCCCTCCCCTGCCCCCGCCTTCGGCCGGCCCCGGCAGGCGTCAACTATAAATATGTCGATAGGCCCCTGTCGCTAGCGTGATTGGACACTGACAGAGAGTCAACTAGCCTGGATGGCACGGTTCTTCGCAAACGGAACCGGAGACGGTCCGAGCCACGAGGGGGGAGGCTCGGACCGTCGTACGACATCGGGCCGTACGGCACTGCCCGGAGCCGCCCCGGCCGGTTACTCCTCCGCCGACTTGTCCAGGGCGCGCAGGACGTCCGCCACCAGGTCCTCGGGGTCCTCCGCGCCGACGGACATCCGTATGAAGCCCTCCGGGACGGCGTCTCCGCCCCAGCGGCCGCGCCGCTCGGCCGTGGAGCGCACCCCGCCGAAGCTCGTCGCGTCCTCCACCAGGCGCAGCGCGGCGAGGAAGCGCTCGGCGCGCGCACGGGTGGGCAGCGTGAACGACACGACGCAGCCGTAGCGGCGCATCTGCCGCGAGGCGGTCTGGTGCGCGGGGTCATCCGGCAGCCCCGGATAGCGCAGACCGGTGACCTCCGGCCGCTGCCGCAGGGCCTCGGCGACGGCGAGCGCGGTGGCGTTCTGCCGGTCGACGCGCAGCTGGAGCGTGGCGATGGAACGGTGCGCGAGCCATGCCTCCATCGGCCCGGAGATCGCTCCGACGATCTTGCGCCAGCGGCGTACGGCGGCCATCGCCCCGGCATCGCGGCCGGCCACGTACCCGAGGAGGACGTCGCCGTGCCCGGTGAGCTGCTTGGTGCCGCTGGCCACGGTGAAATCGGCGCCCAGGGCAAGCGGGCGCTGGCCGAGCGGGGTGGCGAGGGTGTTGTCGACGGCCACCAGGGTGCCCTGGGCGTGCGCCGCGACCGCCAGCCGCCGGATGTCGCAGACATCGAGCCCCGGATTCGACGGGGACTCGATCCACAGCAGCCTGGCCCCCTCCAGGACCTCCAGCTGGGCGTCCCGGCCGGTGGGCGCGGTGCGCACCTCGACGCCGTACGCCTCCAGCTGGGCGCGGACCAGCGGCAGCGCCTGGTAGCCGTCGGACGGCAGCACCACCGCGTCCCCGGCGCGCAGCTGGGAGAACAGCACGGCGGAGATCGCGGCCATGCCGGAGGCGAACACCAGCGTCTCGACATCCTCCCGTCCGGGCGCCTCCAGCTCGCCGATGGCGTTCTCCAGCAGCGTCCAGGTGGGGTTGTCGTCACGGCCGTAGGAATACGGCCCGGTCACCTCGCCCGGCAGATGGAAGTGCGCGGCGAACACGGGGCCGGGCAGCGTCGGCTCGTGCTTGACCGGCTCGGGCAGCCCGGCCCGCACCGCACGCGTGCCGTCGCCCACCGGCGCCTCCCCGCCGGGACCCCCGTCCATGGTTGCGTCGCTCATGCGGCCCGTCCCTTGAGGTGCTCCCGTACGGCGGCGAGCAGACCGGCGCTCGCCTCCTCCACCATCTCAAGGCATTCCTCGAAGCCCTCCGGCCCGCCGTAGTACGGGTCCGGCACGTCGAGGTCGCCGCCCGGCGGCTCGTCCGGTGCGAGGGCGCCGGGCGACCAGTGGGCGTACGCGCGCAGCAGGCGGACCTTGCGCGCGTCGTCCGCGGTGGGCGCAAGGCGGCGCAGGGCCCGCAGATGACCGGCGTCGAGGGCGATCACGAGGTCCCGGCGGGCGAACCAGGACGGCTGGAACCGGCGTGCGATGTGGTCGCAGTCGTAGCCGCGGTCCTGGAGGACGGCGACGGTGCGCGGGTCGGCGGCCTCGCCCTCGTGCCAGCCGCCGGTGCCCGCGCTGTCGATCTCCACCAGATCCGCCAGCCCGGCCTCCGCGACCCGCGCGCGGAAGACGTGCTCGGCCATCGGGGAACGGCAGATGTTGCCGGTGCACACGAAGCAGACGCGGTAGGTCATGAAGGCTCAGTCCTCGTCCGGCAGGATCATGTGCAGGGCCCAGGAGACCACCGAGATGATCAGACCGCCGAGCACGGCCGTCCAGAAGCCCTGCACGTGGAAGCTCAACTGGAGCTTGCCGCACACCCAGGATGTCAGCAGCAGCATCAGCGCGTTGACGACCAGGGTGATCAAGCCCAGGGTCAGAATGAACAACGGGAAGGTGAGCACCTTCAGGACCGGCTTGACCAGCGAGTTCACCAGGCCGAAGATCAGCGCCACGACGATCAGCGTGCCGGCCTTCTTGGCGGTGCTCGCTCCGGTCAGCGTGATCTTGTCGAGGAGCCAGACCGCCACCGCGAGGGCGCCCGCGTTCACGATCGTCTTGACTACGAAATTCTTCATGTGTCTGATCGTGGCAGACCGGATCGGCAGCGAGCAGTGAGGCGAGGGCGACGAAGCGGATGAAGGCATTCCGGCTGGACGACCTGGAGGCGGAGCGCGCCGCCAACGAGGGTGCCTATCTTCAGTTCCTGCGGGAGCGGAACATGTCGGTCGGCCTCTACGCCCTCGACGCGGGCGCGCACGACCCGCAGCAGCCGCACAAGCAGGACGAGGTGTACTTCGTCGTCAGCGGCCGGGCGTCGATCACCGTCGGCCTGGAGACGACCGAGGTGGCGCGGGGCAGCGTGGTGTACGTGCCCGCGGGTGTCGCCCACAAGTTCCACCACATCAGCGAGGATCTGAGGGTTCTCGTCGTCTTCTCTCCACCCGAGGCGTGAGGGTCGCTCTCCGGGTTCCCTAGGGGACGGTTCAGGGGAGGACAAGGGCTGCGCGGCCCCCGTGGGCCCCTCCCGCGGCTCTAGCATCGAGTGCAGGACATCGAGACCGTACGCGACGTACACGTACGCACGAGACGAGAAGGACGAGGGCCATGCGAGGGATCTTCGCGGGACTGCCGTGGTGGGTGAAGTGGGTCGCGGTGCCGGTCATCGCCCTGGTCGTGTTCGGCGGCCTGATAGCGAGCATCGTCGGATTCGTGATCGGCCTGCTGTTCAAGGCGCTGGTCTTCGTGGCCCTGGTCGGCGGCCTGATCTACATCGTGCGCAAGTTCATGTCCAACTCCTCCTCCCACGGCGACTGGTGAGGCACGCGGGAGCCGGTGACCGGTAAGGGGGTGCCGGTTCCCTCGGGGGAGGGAAGTTTCCCCATGAGCCCGGCCGCACGCGGTGGCGGGCGGTTAGAGTCCGGAACTCCCGCGGGGTGCGGCCCCGTGGGTGGCGCAGAACCCCCTCCGTGCTCCCCGCCCACGCACGGGCTGCCCCCTCGCGCTTCCGGAGTAACCCTTGGCCACGGTCGACACCGCACCGGCGAAAACCCCCCCACTCCCCGCCCAGCCCCGCCCCCGCACCCCTCCCGCCCGGCGGCCGTCCGGGATGGCCGTCCCGCCGCAGCCGGCCCCCACGACCACCCTCATCGGCTCCGTACAGCGCGCCATGCGGCTGCTGGAGACCGTCGCGGCCCATCCGTACGGTGCCCCCGCCAAGCAACTCGCCCGCGCCACCGGCCTGGCCCTGCCCACCACCTACCACCTGCTGCGCACCCTGGTGCACGAGGGCTATCTGCGCCGCGACAAGGGCCTCTTCTACCTCGGTGACGCGGCCGAACTGCTGAGCAGCAGCGGGGCACGGGAGAAACGTCGCGGCAGGGTCGCGGAGACGCTCGCGCACTGGCGCGATTCCATCGGCGCCCCGATGTACTACGCGATGTACCGGGACGGAGAGATCGAGGTTCTGTGCGTCGCCGACTCCCGTGAGTCACCCGCGGCCGAGGAGTGGGCCGACTTCCGCGAGACCGGGCACGCGCACGCCATCGGGCAGTGCCTGCTCTCCCAGCTGGACGAGGGCGCCCGGCAGGACCATCTCGCCCGCTATCCGGTCCAGGGCCTCACGCCCTACACCGTGCGGGACAGCGACGCCCTGCTGCGCCGGCTGGCGCGGGTGGGGCGCATGGAGACGGTGACGGAGCGCCAGGAGTACGCGCTGGGCACGGTCTGCGCGGCGGTACCCATCACGGTCGGCACGACCGCGGCCACCGTGGCCATCTCCCTCCCGGCCCATCAGGCCGACCGGCTGCTGCCCGCGGCCCAGCGGCTGCAGACGGAGATCGGACGGCATCTGGGATCCCTGACCCTCTCTATCAGCATCTGAAAACTTACTCCTTGTGATCCACCGTGTACTTTCAGCAAGATTTACCACGGTCAGAGGGATCAAACCCGGCCAGTCGATGTCATATGACGGGGTAGGCGATGCGCGAGTCCGTACAGGCAGAGGTCATGATGAGCTTTCTCGTCTCGGAGGAGCTCTCCTTCCGCATTCCGGTGGAGTTGCGCTACGAGACCGGCGATCCCTACGCCGTGCGGCTCACCTTCCATCTGCCCGGCGATGCCCCGGTCACCTGGGTCTTCGGCCGGGAACTGCTGATCGACGGCGTCGGACGTCCGTGCGGGGAAGGGGATGTGCGGATCTCCCCGGTCGAGACCGAGGTGCTGGGCGAGGTACTGATCCGGCTTCAGGTCGGCGGCGACCAGGCCCTGTTCCGCTCGTCGGCGTCGCCGCTCGTGGCCTTCCTCGATCGCACGGACAAGCTGGTGCCGCTCGGGCAGGAGGGCGCGCTCGCCGACTTCGACACGCATCTGGACGAGGCACTGGACCGCATTCTGGCCGAGGAGCAGAGCGCGGGCTGAGACACCGCGGGACGGAGCGCGGACGCTCCGCTCGGTGGTACGGGGCTTTGCAGGAACGCTTCTTCAAAAGTTTCCGCACCCTGCTGGACGGGGCCGGACAGGCTGGCCAGGGCAGGCCGGGCAGCCCGCCCCGCCTCACCGCTTCCGGCGCCGCCCCCGGCCGCCGCGAGCCGGCAGGGGCCGGGTACCGGCGGAGGTCTCCGGGTCCGGGGTGCTGCGATCGGCCGCCACCACCAGGGCGGCGAGCGCGGTGGTGACCGGGACCGAGGCGACCAGACCGATGGAGCCCACCAGGGTGCGCACGATCTCCTCGGCCACCAGCTCGCTGTTGGCCACCGTCCCCACGCTGCTCTGCGCGATGGAGAACAGCAGCAGCAACGGCAGCGCGGCACCCGCATAGGCGAGCACGAGGGTGTTGACGACGGACGCGATGTGGTCGCGGCCGATGCGGATGACGGCCCGGTACAGACCGCGCGGGCCCATCGTGGGGTTGGCCTCGTGCAGCTCCCATACGGCGGAGGTCTGGGTGACCGTCACATCGTCCAGGACGCCGAGCGATCCGATGATGACACCGGCCAGCAGCAGACCGCTCATATCGATCTTCGGGTACAGCCCGTGGATCAGACCGGTGCTGTCGTCGGTGTTGCCGGTCAGGGCGGCCCAGCCGATGAACACCGAGCCGAGCAGACCGATCAGGGTCAGCGAGATCAGCGTGCCGAGCACCGCCACCGACGTACGCGCCGACAGGCCGTGGCACATGTACAGGGCGATCAGCATGATGGCGCTCGACCCGATCACCGCCACCAGCAGGGGGTTGGAGCCCTGGAGGATCGCGGGCAGGATGAACTGGTTCAGCACCAGGAAGCTCACCGCCAGCGCCACGAGGGCCATGACACCGCGCAGCCGGCCCACCACCACGACGGCGAGTGCGAAGACGCCCGCGAGCAGCGCCATGGGGAACTTGCGGTTCACATCGGCGACCGAGTACTGGAGGTCCTTGGGCGCGGTGGGCTCGTAGGCGGCGATGACCTGCTCGCCCTGGCGCAGCTGCCGGGGCTGGTCGGGCTGCACGATCTCGGTGAACGTACGGCCCTTGTCCTTGCCGGTGTCGACCCGGACCGTCGCCTTCTTGCAGGTGCCGCCGGACCGCTGACCCGCCGGGGCGCCACCGGAGGCATCACCGCTCGGTGCCCCGCCGCCCGCGCTCACCGAGGCGCAGCTCACCTCGACCACACGGGTGACGGTGGCCTGTTGGGTCTGCCGGTCGAAGCCGACGCCGCTGTGCTTGTGCGAGGGGGCGCCACCGGGCCAGAGCACCACCAGACCGACCACGACCGCCGCGGTGAACGGGACGAGGATCGCCGCGATCACCTTGCGCAGATGCCGGGAGACGGGCGCGGCGGGCCCATGGCTGTGACCGTGCCCGTGCCCGTGACCGGCGCTGTGCCCCTGCCTCTGCTCCTGTCCGTGCCCCCGACCGTGCCCGTGCCCCTGTCCCTGTCCCTGTCCGTGGCCCTGTTCGTGGGCCGGAGCCGGGCTCTGGGCCGGGGCGCGCGCGTGGCCGTGGTCGTGGCGGTGGGCCTGGCTCATGGGCTGAGAGCCGTCGGGCCGGCGCGGGCCGGGCGGCTGGTACGGGTGCTCGTCCATCCGGGTCATCGCCAGATCATCGCAAGAAGCGGGGAGGGCCCACTGTTCATCGCGTCACGGATGACGCTAGCGTGGAGACACCTTTGCACACGCGGGAGCTCGGAGCACCGGGCTGAGAGGGCGCTGACCTCCGTAGAGCGATGTTTCACGTGGAACATGCGAGTTCCCCGAGAGACCTCGGACGACGGAAACCGCTGCGTCGACCGCCGAACCTGTTACCGGGTAATGCCGGCGTAGGGAGTAGGTCTCATGACCAACAAGGACGCACGCACGCCTGCCTCCGCCCAGGACGACATGTCCTCGGAGGCCGGGAAGTCCATCGGCTGGCACAAGGCGTACGTCGAGGGCTCACGCCCCGACCTGCGCGTGCCGGTCCGTCAGGTGCACCTCACCAACGGGCAGTCGGTCACGCTGTACGACACGTCGGGCCCGTACACCGATCAGCTCGTCGACACCGACGTCCGCCGGGGGCTGGCGCCGCTGCGGGAGAACTGGATCATCGCCCGTGGCGACACCGAGGAGTACGCGGGCCGTCCCGTCCGTCCCGAGGACGACGGGATCAAGCACACCTCGCCGCGCGGCGGGCTGCGGAACCTGGACGCGGTCTTTCCGGGCCGTCCGCGCCAGCCGCGCCGGGGCCGTGGCGGACAGGCGGTGACGCAGCTCGCGTACGCACGCCAGGGCGAGATCACGCCGGAGATGGAGTTCGTGGCCCTTCGGGAGAACGTCTCCCCCGAGGTGGTGCGCGAGGAGATCGCGGCGGGCCGGGCGGTGCTGCCGGCCAACGTCAACCACCCGGAGATCGAGCCGATGATCATCGGCAAGCGGTTCCTGGTGAAGGTGAACGCCAACATCGGCAACTCCGCGGTGACCTCGTCCATCGAGGAGGAGGTGGAGAAGATGACCTGGGCGACCCGCTGGGGTGCCGACACGGTCATGGACCTCTCCACCGGCCGCAACATCCACACCACCCGCGAGTGGGTGCTGCGCAACTCCCCCGTCCCCATCGGCACGGTGCCGCTGTACCAGGCGCTGGAGAAGGTTGACGGCAGGGCCGAGGAGCTGACCTGGGAGATCTACAAGGACACCGTCATCGAGCAGGCCGAGCAGGGCGTGGACTACATGACCGTCCACGCGGGCGTGCGGCTGCCGTTCGTGCCGCTCACGGCCAACCGCAAGACCGGCATCGTCTCGCGGGGCGGCTCCATCATGGCCGCGTGGTGCCTGGCGCACCACAAGGAGTCGTTCCTGTACGAGAACTTCGAGGAGCTGTGCGAGATCCTCGCCGCCTACGACGTCACGTACTCGCTGGGCGACGGACTGCGGCCCGGCTCCATCGCGGACGCCAACGACGAGGCCCAGTTCGCGGAGCTGCGCACGCTCGGGGAACTCGGCCGGATCGCCCGGCGGTTGAACGTGCAGACGATGATCGAGGGCCCCGGTCATGTCCCGATGCACAAGATCAAGGAGAACATCGACCTCCAGCAGGAGATCTGCGACGAGGCCCCGTTCTACACGCTCGGCCCGCTGACCACGGACATCGCACCGGCGTACGACCACATCACCTCCGGCATCGGCGCCGCGATGATCGCCTGGTGGGGCACGGCGATGCTCTGCTACGTCACGCCGAAGGAACACCTGGGCCTGCCCAACCGGGACGACGTCAAGACCGGCGTCATCACCTACAAGATCGCCGCCCACGCGGCCGACCTCGCCAAGGGGCATCCGGGGGCGCAGGACTGGGACGACGCGCTGTCGGACGCGCGCTTCGAGTTCCGCTGGGAGGACCAGTTCAACCTGGCCCTCGACCCGGACACGGCCCGCGACTTCCACGACGAGACCCTTCCGGCCGAACCCGCCAAGACGGCCCACTTCTGCTCCATGTGCGGCCCGAAGTTCTGCAGCATGAAGATCTCGCAGGACATCCGCCGCGAACACGGCGGCAACCGGGCCGAGATCGAGGAGGGCATGGCCCAGAAGTCGAAGGAGTTCGCCGAGGCGGGGAACCGGGTGTACCTGCCGATCGCGGACTGACGAGGGCGTGGGCGCCGCTCCGGCCGGGCCACCGGTCCCGGAGCGGTGCCTCGTCGGGCCACAGGCCCCCGCCTGGTCGGATCAGTCCGGCTGGCGTTCCGGGTCGGCGTGGTCGGAGCCGGAGTAGTGGGGGTGGTCGGCGAGTGCCTCCTGGAGGAAGGGGATGATGCCGCGTTCCAGGAGGGCGGTTTCCCAGGCGGTTCTGGCTCTGGCGACCTCCTCGGCGGCGGCGTCGCGGGCCCGTGATTCGGGGGAGGAGCCGTTGCGCAGGGCGGTGAGGAGGAGCCCTGCGGCGGCGACGAGGATCGCGGCCACGGTCAGGGCCCCGAACACCCAGCCGGCGGTGAGCATGGTGCCGGCGAAGGACTGTCCGGGGTCCAGAGTTCTCAGGATGTAGCCGATGAGCAGGAATATCACCGCCGCGGTCGCGGACAGGAGCGGCGCCAGGACGGCGACGACCGCGACCGCGCCCGCGCCGTGCGCGGCGGCGAGGTCCGCCGCGGCCGGGTCCGGCTCGGCGGGCGCGGCACCGGCCGCACTCGGGGCCTGCTCGGGGTGGCGCAGTTCGTCGCGTATCCGTACATAGCGCTGGTACTCGGCGGCCGCGGCCGCCGTGATGAGTGCGGAGGCGGCGATGGCCATGGTGCGCAGTTGCGCGGGGTTGAGCCGCTGTCCCACGGCGGCCAGTTCCGGTCGGTGTGGTGCGGAGCGCAGAACCTCGTCGAGGAGCCGCTCGAACTCCCGGCGGTCCTCGCTCCGCAGGTGCTGCGGAAGGCTGTTCATGTGCATCCCCCGATGCTCCGTAGGGCTTGGGGCTCGCGCAGCGGCGAGCCGTCGGGCAGAGACGGAGGGGAGCCTGCTACGGATAAGCCGATGGTAGAGCCGTGACGGCGCGTGGTGACAGGGGATTGCCGGAAATTGCGTCCCGGCCTGCGCGTACTCCGGTATGGCGGGGCCGTCCGGAGGAACGGTCAGTGTTCCAGCGGGAGTTGCCTCACCAGCAGCTTTCCGGCCATGGTCACCCCGCCGTCCATGGCGATGGCGAGCCCGTCGGCGTAGACATGCGGACCCTCGACCACCGGGTCGTCGCTCTCCCCGCCGTCCTCGGAGCCCACTTCGCCCAGCAGGTAGGGGATGGGGCTGTGGCCGTGCACGATCCGGGTGCCGCCGTAGGTGTCCAGCAGGGAGCGCACGGCGTCGGCACCGCCCTCGTCGCGGAAGGAGAAGCGCTTGGTGAACTTGCGGAACAGGTCCCAGCACTCGTCCGCGTCGTTGCGGGTGAGCCGTTCGCGGACGGTGTCGTTGACGGCCTCGATCGAGTCGCCGTAGTCGAGGTAGGCGGTGGTGTCGGAGTGCACCAGCAGATAGCCGTCGACCTCCTCCAGCGCGTCGAGGCGGGCCATCCACTGGAGATGGTGGTCCTGGAGGCGGTCCATGTCGGTCTTCTGGCCGCCGTTGAGCAGCCAGGCCGCCTGGAAGGTGGCGGTGCCCGCACCGGAGTTGACGGGCGTGTCGCCGAACCGCTTGGCACCGAGCAGCAGCAGTTCGTGGTTGCCCATGAGGGCCTTGCAGTAGCCGCCGGCCGCGGCCGCCTCGGCGGACAGCCGCATCACCAGGTCGATGACGCCGATGCCGTCCGGGCCGCGGTCGGTGAAGTCGCCGAGGAACCACAGCCGGGTGGTGCCGGCGCACCACTGGCCCGCCTCGTCGATCAGCCCCTGCTCCCGCAGGGCGGCCATCAGTTCGTCGAGGTAGCCGTGCACATCGCCGACGACGTAGAGCGGTCCGGGGCCGGCCGCGGGGCCCGCGGCCGGCGCGGCGGGCGCCGTGCCGACGGGGACCTGGAGCGTGTCGCCGCGGTGGACGACGGGCAGATCGCGCTGGGTGGGTGTGTACCCGTCGGGGTACGACTCCTCGGCGGGCGGCGCGGTCTCGTCCTGCTGGGTGTGGGGGACGTACGGACCGGTCTCGTGGACGTACGCGGGCACCCGGAAGTCGCGCAGCGTCGCCGTCCGCTCCACCTCGGGTCCCTGACCGGCCCCCTGAGTCATCAGACCCCTCCACCATCGCGCCGCAGCTGCACCGCTTCGGACTGCCTGGTCGCAGCGGTCCGCGGTGTCGTGGGCCCATCATAGGAATGCGCGTCGCGCCATGTGATGACCCAGGGGTGGTGAATCGGAACAAGACTCCGCTTCGCCGTGTTTTTCGTCCCGTTTGTGCAGGTGTTCGCCGACGGCCGGGGGCCGCCGGCCCGGTGCGGCCCGCGCGGCGTCACCGCCGGACGGGCTCCGCCGCCACCGCCCGGCCCGCGCCCTACGTGTCGTCCGGGGTCCGGGGCGGGCTGACCGTCGTGCGCGGGGGCCGCCGCTGGGAGGAGGTGCGCACGATCAGTTCGGTCGGTATCACCTGCTCGACCGGCTGCTCCGACTCCACGCCCTCGATGGCGTCGATGAGCAGCTGGACGACGGCCGTGCCGATGCGGCGCGGCTTGAGGGAGAGCGTGGTGACGGGCGGCTCGGTGCTGGCGTACACGGTGGACTCGCTGCAGCACACCAGCAGCAGGTCGTCCGGGACGCGCAGCCCGTAGCGGCGGGCGGCGGCGAGCAGATCGGTGCCGTTGGGGTCGAACAGTCCGTAGACCGCGTCGGGCCGGTCGGGGCGGGCGAGCAGCCGGTCGGCGGCGACGGCGCCCGCGCACGGGTCGTGGGCGGGGTAGGACTCGTAGACCGGGTCCTGGCCGACCCGTTCGCACCAGTGCAGGTAGGCCGTGGTCGACAGATGGGTGTACGTGTCGGTCGAGGTGCCCGTGAGCAGGCCGATGCGGCGGGCGCCGGCGGCGGCGAGGTGGTCGAGGATGCCGAGGACGGCGGCCTCGTGGTCGTTGTCCACCCAGGCGGTGACCGGAAGCGCGCCGGCCGGGCGGCCGTCGGAGACGACGGGCAGGCCCTGGCGGACGAGCTCGCTCACCACCGGGTCCTGGTCGGAGGGGTCGATGACGACGGTGCCGTCGAGGGCGACGTTGGACCACACGTCGTGGCGGGAGGTCGCGGGGAGGATGACCAGGGCGTAGCCCCGTGCCAGCGCGGCCGAGGTGGCGGCCCGCGCCATCTCGGCGAAGTACGCGAACTCCGTGAAGGTGAAAGGTTCATCCCCGTACGTGGTCACGGTCAGGCCGATCAGCCCCGACTTGCCGGTACGGAGGGTGCGGGCGGCGGCCGAGGGACGGTACCCCAGCCGGTCGGCGACCTCGCGGACATGGCGGCGGGTGGCGTCCGGGAGCCGGCCCTTGCCGTTGAGGGCGTCGGAGACGGTCGTGATGGAGACCCCGGCGGCGGCGGCCACGTCCCTGATGCCCGCCCGGCCCGGCCGGCTGCCTCGACGTGAGGTTTCCGCGCGGCTCACCTGGTGCTTCCCTGCTGCTGTCATGGCGAGCCGATAGTAGGGCTCATGCGGTGGGGTAGTGCGGACGCATATGCACTCGTTGACAGGCACGTTTCTGCATGGCTTAGATGCGCTAACTGGCTCTGAATCCAAGGAAGTTGGGCGCTTTCTTTGCAAGAGATAGCGTAACGGCACGTATGAGCCTGCCAATGGTCCGATGTTTCGAAGAGGTCTCAACTCACCTGCACGGGTGATGCGCGCTACGGCGCAAGCTACCGGCGCATAGATATATGTACGACGCGCCCCCCGAAAGTTCCGCCTTCGGGGGCCGATGCCCGGTGATGCCCTTGTTGCGACGAGGGCCCGAGAGCTTTGCCCATGGCCAGTACTCAGGGCAGCCGAATCCTCATATGGTGAGCAGTATTGGAAGCCGGCGGCGTCGACGGTCCGCCGGGGGTCGCGAGGAGGACTGCGGTGAGCGAGACGAGCCCCAAGCTGCGCGCGGAGCTGGCGGGTATCCCCACCTACAAGCCGGGCAAGCCGGCCGCGTCCGGGGGACCGGTCGCGTACAAGCTGTCCTCGAACGAGAACCCGTACCCGCCGCTGCCCGGTGTGCTGGAGAGCGTGACCGCGGCCGCCGCCTCCTTCAACCGCTACCCCGACATGGCCTGTACCGCTCTGACGGAGGAGCTGGCGGAGCGCTTCGGGGTGCCGGCCGCCCATGTGGCCACCGGCACGGGCTCGGTGGGTGTCGCCCAGCAGCTGATCCAGGCCACCAGCGGCCCCGGCGACGAGGTGATCTACGCCTGGCGGTCCTTCGAGGCGTACCCGATCATCACCCAGATCAGTGGGGCCCGCTCGGTCCAGGTGCCGCTCACGCCCGGCGATGTGCACGACCTGGACGCGATGGCGGAGGCGATCACCGACCGGACGCGGCTGATCTTCGTCTGCAATCCGAACAATCCGACCGGCACCGTGGTGCGGCGGGCCGAGCTGGAGCGCTTCCTGGACCGGGTACCGAAGGACGTCCTGGTGGTGCTGGACGAGGCCTACCGGGAGTTCATCCGCGACCCCGAGGTGCCCGACGGCGTCGAGCTGTACCGGGAGCGGCCCAACGTCTGCGTCCTGCGGACCTTCTCCAAGGCGTACGGCCTCGCCGGGCTGCGCGTCGGTTTCGCGATCGCCCATGAGCCGGTGGCCGCCGCGCTGCGCAAGACGGCGGTGCCGTTCGGCGTGAGCCAGCTGGCTCAGGAAGCGGCGATCGCCTCGCTGCGCGCCGAGGACGAGCTGCTGGGCCGGGTCGGCTCGCTGGTCTGCGAGCGCAACCGCGTGGTCGACGCGCTGCGCGCGCAGGGCTGGACGGTGCCGGAGACCCAGGCCAACTTCGTGTGGATGCGGCTCGGGGACCGTACGACGGCGTTCGCGCAGGTCTGCGAGGAGCACGGTGTCGTGGTCCGGCCGTTCGCGGGCGAGGGTGCCAGGGTCACGATCGGCGAGGCCGAGGCGAACGACATCTTCCTGAAGGTGGCGGAGGCTTTCCGCAAGGAGCTGTAATCCTGCTCACGAGGCACCTGTCGTCCGCCTCATGAAGCAGCTGTAATCCGGCTCACACCGGAGAAGACCACGGGCGCCCGGCTCTGCCGGGCGCCCGTTTCACGTGAAACGGGACATCGGCGACATCTTCGCTGCTCATGGCGGGGGTTACCCGCGGTCCGAGGATCCATGCCCGCGGGACGGCCCCTGCGGAGGGGCCTCTTGGGGACGTCCGGGATCTTGACTGCGGGGCAAGGGAACGACCCCGGACTTCCTGGCCGAAAACCGGTGCGCCATAATGGCTTGTGAATGTGAACGCGTTCACAAGCGCGTCCCGTTTGCCCCGTTTGCAGGTGACAGACGGGGCGAATCGCCGCAGTACCACGGCGTAGTAAGGAGAGTGACGACGTGGACCTGGCTTTGGCGCCGGAGACGCTGGCGCGCTGGCAGTTCGGCATCACGACCGTCTACCACTTCCTGTTCGTCCCGCTGACGATCTCCCTGGCCGCCCTCACGGCCGGGTTGCAGACGGCCTGGGTGCGCACGGAGAAGGAGAAGTACCTCAGGGCGACGAAGTTCTGGGGCAAGCTCTTTCTGATCAACATCGCGATGGGCGTGGTCACCGGCATCGTGCAGGAGTTCCAGTTCGGCATGAACTGGTCCGACTACTCGCGCTTCGTCGGTGACATCTTCGGCGCCCCGCTTGCCTTCGAGGCGCTGATCGCGTTCTTCTTCGAGTCCACGTTCATCGGGCTGTGGATCTTCGGCTGGGACAAGCTCCCGAAGAGGATCCACCTGGCCTGCATCTGGATGGTCTCGATCGGCACGATCCTGTCGGCGTACTTCATCCTCGCGGCCAACTCCTGGATGCAGCACCCGGTCGGCTACAAGATCGACAAGGCCAAGGGGCGCGCCGAGCTCACCGACTTCCTGGCGGTGCTCACCCAGAACACCGCGCTGAGCCAGGCCTTCCACACGCTGACCGCCGCGTTCCTCACCGGTGGCGCCTTCATGGTCGGCATCTCCGCCTACCACCTGGCCCGCAAGAAGCACATCCGCGAGATGAAGACCTCGCTTCGGCTCGGTCTGATCACCGTGGTCATCGCCGGCATGCTCACCGCAGTCAGCGGCGACACCCTCGGCAAGGTCATGTTCAAGCAGCAGCCGATGAAGATGGCCGCCGCCGAGGCGCTGTGGGACGGCCAGAAGCCGGCGCCATTCTCGATCTTCGCCTACGGCGATGTGGAGAAGGGCCACAACACGGTCGCGATCGAGATACCCGGCCTGCTCTCCTTCCTCGCCAACGACAACTTCTCGTCGGAGGTCCCCGGGATCAACGACGTCAACAAGGCCGAGCAGCAGAAGTTCGGGCCCGGCGACTACCGGCCCAACATCCCCGTGGCCTTCTGGGGCTTCCGCTGGATGATCGGCTTCGGCATGGCGTCCTTCGCCATCGGCCTGGCCGGGCTCTGGCTGACCCGCAAGAAGTTCATGCTGCCGGAGCACCTGCGCGTCGGTGAGGACGAGGTGCCGCACCTGGTGCTGTTCCGCAAGAAGGCGCTCGGTTCCCGGCTGACGCCCTGGTACTGGCGCATCGCGACCTGGACCATGGCCTTCCCGCTGATCGCCAACTCCTGGGGCTGGATCTTCACCGAGACGGGCCGCCAGCCGTGGGTCGTCTACGGCGTGCTGCAAACCAGGGACGCGGTCTCCCCCGGCGTCTCCCAGGGCGAGGTCCTCACCTCGATGATCGTCTTCACCTCGCTGTACGCGGTCCTCGCGGTGGTCGAGGTCAAGCTGCTCGCGAAGTACATCAAGGCCGGCCCGCCCGAGCTGACCGAGGACGACCTCAACCCGCCCACGAAGATCGGCGGCGACACCCGTGGCGCCGACAAGCCGATGGCCTTCTCGTACTAGGCCGAGGGAACAGTCATGGAACTTCACGACGTCTGGTTCGTCCTGATCGCCGTCCTGTGGACCGGCTACTTCTTCCTGGAGGGCTTCGACTTCGGGGTCGGCATCCTCACCAAGCTGCTGGCCCGCGACCGGTCCGAGCGCCGGGTGCTCATCAACACCATCGGGCCCGTCTGGGACGGCAACGAGGTGTGGCTGCTCACGGCGGGCGCCGGGACCTTCGCCGCCTTCCCCGAGTGGTACGCCACCCTCTTCTCCGGCTTCTATCTGCCCCTGCTGGCCATCCTGGTCTGCCTGATCGTGCGGGGCGTGGCCTTCGAGTACCGGGCGAAGCGGCCCGAGGAGAACTGGCAGCGCAACTGGGAGACGGCGATCTTCTGGACCTCCGTGCTCCCGGCATTCCTGTGGGGCGTGGCCTTCGGGAACATCGTGCGGGGCGTCAAGATCGACCGGCACTTCGAGTACGTCGGCAGCGTCTGGGACCTGCTCAACCCCTACGCCCTGCTCGGTGGGCTGGTGACGCTCACCCTGTTCACCTTCCACGGGGCGGTGTTCACCGCACTCAAGACGATCGGCGACATCCGGGGGCGGGCACGGCAGCTGGCCCTGTGGGCCGGTCTCGTCGCGGCCGTGCTGGCGGTGGGCTTCCTGCTGTGGACGCAGGCCGACAGCGGGGACGGCAAGAGCCTCGTCGCCCTGGTCGCGGCGGTTGTCGCCCTGGTGGGCGCGCTGGTCGCCAATCAACTCGGGCGCGAGGGATGGGCGTTCACCCTGTCCGGCCTCACCATCGTGGCGGCCGTGGCGATGCTCTTTCTGTCGCTCTTTCCGAACGTCATGCCGTCCACCCTCAACCCGGAGTGGAGCCTGACGGTCAGCAACGCCTCGTCCAGCCCGTACACCCTGAAGATCATGACCTGGCTGGCGGCGATCGCCACCCCGTTCGTCGTGCTCTATCAGGGCTGGACCTACTGGGTGTTCCGCAAGCGGATCGGCACGCAGCACATCGCCGAACCCGCACACTGAGTCCGCCGGGGGTGTGTTTCACGTGAAACACACCCTCTGGACCGAAGGGCCTGTTTCACGTGAAACCAGTCGATCCCCGTCTGCTGCGGTACACCCGCGCCACCCGCCTCTTCCTGGTGGCGGTCGTCGCCCTGGGCGCCGTCGGTGCCGGACTCGTCATCGCCCAGGCGATGCTCATCGCCGAGGTGGTCGTCGGTGCCTTCCAGCACGGGCACTCCCTCGCCGAACTGGCCACTCCCCTGCTGCTGTTGGTGGCGGTGGCCGCGGGAAGGGCCCTGGTCGCATGGCTCACCGAACGCGCCGCCCACCGGGCGAGCGCGGCGGTGAAGTCGGAGCTGCGGGGCCGGCTGTTGGAGCGGGCGGCTGCGCTCGGTCCCGGATGGCTCGGCGACCGGCGTACCGGTTCGCTGGTCAACCTGACCACGCGCGGGGTCGACGCCCTCGACGACTACTTCTCGCGCTATCTGCCGCAGCTGGGGCTCGCGGTGGTGGTGCCGGTGGCGGTGCTGGCGCGGATCGTCACCGAGGACTGGGTGTCGGCGGCGATCATCGTCGGCACCCTGCCCCTCATCCCGCTGTTCATGATGCTGATCGGCTGGGCCACGCAGGCACGGACGGACCGGCAGTGGCGGCTGCTGTCCCGGCTGTCCGGCCACTTCCTGGACGTGGTCGCGGGGCTGCCCACGCTGAAGGTGTTCGGCCGGGCCAAGGCGCAGGCCGAGTCCATCCGGCGGATCACCGGCGAGTACCGCCAGGCGACCATGCGGACCCTGCGGATCGCCTTCATCTCCTCCTTCGCACTGGAGCTGCTGGCCACGCTGTCGGTGGCGCTGGTGGCCGTGACGATCGGCATGCGGCTGGTCCACGGCGACATGGATCTGTACATCGGGCTGGTGATCCTGGTGCTGGCGCCGGAGGCGTATCTGCCACTGCGTCAGGTGGGGGCGCAGTACCACGCGGCGGCGGAGGGGCTGGCCGCCGCGGAGGAGATCTTCGAGGTGCTGGAGACACCGGTGCCAGCGTCCGGGGCCGGTGCGGTGCCGTCGGGGGCGGTGGCCTTCGAGTCGGTCACGGTGCGGTATCCCGGACGGTCCGCGGACGCGGTGAGCGAGGTGTCGTTCACCGTCGAGCCCGGCGAGACCGTGGCGCTGGTCGGGCCGAGCGGGGTGGGCAAGACCACGCTCCTGAACGTCCTGCTGGGTTTCGTACGGCCCGCCGCGGGACGGGTGCGGGTCGGCGGCGTGGACCTCGCCGAGCTGGACCTCGCTCAGTGGCGGTCGCGGATCGCCTGGGTGCCGCAGCGACCGCATCTGTACGCCGGGACGATCGCGGAGAACGTGCGGCTGGCGCGCCCGGACGCGGACGACGGCGCGGTGCGGGCGGCGTTGCGGGACGCGGGGGCGCTGGACTTCGTGGACGCGCTGCCGGAGGGGGCCGGCACGGTGCTCGGGGAGGACGGCGCGGGGCTCTCGGCGGGGCAGCGGCAGCGGCTGGCGTTGGCGCGGGCGTTTCTGTCGGATCGGCCGCTGCTGGTGCTGGACGAGCCGACGGCGGCGTTGGACGGGGTGACCGAGGCGGAGGTCGTCTCGGCGGTACGGCGGCTCGCGGTGGGCCGCACGGTGCTGGTGGTCGTGCACCGGCCCGCGCTGCTGGAGGTGGCCGACAGGGTCGTACGACTGGAGCCCGCCCGGCCGGAGCCGGCGGGCTCGGGTGGGGACACCGGGCCCACCAGAGGGCTCCGCCCCCTGGACCCCCGCCCTCGCCCACTCGCCACCCGAAACCCGGCACTGGAAGGTGGCCCCGAGGCACTGGCCGCCGCGTCTCTTGAGCCGTCGCCGGTGTCCGGCTCGCCCGAGGAGGCAGACCGCACCCGCAGCCCCCTCGGCTGGGTCCGGGGCCTTGCCGGGGCCCGGCGGGGGCGGTTGGTGCTGGCGTTGGTGCTGGGGAGTCTCGCGCTCGGGAGTGCCGTGGGGCTGATGGCGACTTCGGGCTGGCTGATCTCGCGGGCGTCGCAGCAGCCGCCGGTGCTGTACCTGATGGTGGCGGTGACGGCGACGCGGGCGTTCGGGATCGGGCGGGCCGTGTTCCGCTACGCCGAGCGGCTGGTCTCGCACGATGCCGTGCTGCGGATGCTCGCCGACACCCGTGTCGCGGTCTACCGGCGTCTGGAGCGCCTGGCGCCCGCCGGGCTGCGCAACGCCCGCCGCGGTGATCTGCTGACCCGCCTGGTCGCGGACGTGGACGAGCTCCAGGACTACTGGCTGCGCTGGCTGCTGCCCGCCTCCGTCGCCCTGCTCGTCTCCGGCGCGACCGTCGGCTTCACGGCCTGGCTGCTCCCCGAGGCGGGCGCCGCCCTCGCGGTGGGCCTGCTCGCGGCCGGGGCCGGTGTGCCCCTGGTCACCGCGGCCGCGGCCCGGCACACCGAACGCCGGCTGGCACCCGCCCGCGGTGAACTCGCGACCCGCGTCACCGACCTGCTCACCGGCACCGCCGAGCTGACCGTGGCCGGCGCACTGCCCGCCCGTACCGGCGCGGCCCGGCGGGCGGACGGGGCGCTGACCCGGATCGCCTCCCGCGCCGCCGCCGTCACCGCGCTCGGCGACGGGCTCACCGCGCTGGTCTCGGGCCTGACCGTGACGGCCATGGCGCTGTTCGGCGTCCAGGCGGTGGCGGCGGGGCGGCTCGGCGGCGTCGCGCTGGCCGTCGTCGTCCTCACCCCGCTGGCCGCGTTCGAGGCCGTACTCGGGATGCCGCTCGCCGTCCGTCACCGGCAGCGGGTGCGGCGCAGCGCGGAGCGGGTGCGCGAGGTGCTGGACGCGCCGGAGCCGGTGCGCGAGCCCGAGCGGCCCCGGCCGGCGCCCGCGACGCCGTTCCCGGTGGTCCTCAAGGGGCTGGCCGCGCGGCACGAGGGCCAGCGCGGGGAGGCGCTGGCCGGGCTCGACCTGACGCTGGAGCGGGGCCGCCGGATCGCCGTGGTGGGGGCGTCGGGAGCCGGCAAGACGAGCCTCGCCCAGGTGTTGCTGCGCTTCCTCGATCCGTGCTCCGGCTCGTACACCCTCGCCGGGGTGGACGCCCGCGAGCTGTCCGGCGACGACGTGCGGCGGCTGGTCGGGCTGTGCGCCCAGGACGCGCACCTCTTCGACAGCTCGGTGCGGGAGAACCTGCTGCTGGCCAGGAAGGGCGCGACCGAGGCCGAACTGCGCGGGGCGCTGGCGCGGGCCCGGCTGCTCGACTGGGTGGACGGACTGCCCGACGGCCTGGACACGCTGGTCGGCGAGCACGGGGCGCGGCTGTCCGGCGGCCAGCGGCAGCGCCTCGCGCTGGCCCGCGCGCTCCTCGCCGACTTCCCCGTGCTGGTCCTGGACGAGCCGGCCGAACACCTGGACCTGCCGACGGCCGACGCCCTCACCGCCGATCTGCTGGCCGCCACCGAGGGCCGTACGACCTTGTTGATCACCCACCGGCTCGCCGGTCTCGACGAGGTGGACGAGGTGCTGGTGCTGGACGCGGGCCGCGTCGTCCAGCGGGGCCCCTACGCGGAACTGGCCGCGGTGGACGGTCCGCTGCGCGCGATGCTGCGCCGCGAGGCGGAGACGGAGTCACTGGTCGGAGCCCGGTGACGCCCGAGGCGCCGCCAGGGGACGGGGCGACGCGGCGGACGGTGCCATAGCGGCCGTACCCACCCGCCGTCGCGCCGGTCTAGCCGTACTGGGCGAGCAGGCGCTCGATCACGATCGCCACGCCGTCCTCCGTGTTGGCGGCGGTGCGGCCGGAGGCGGCGGCGACCGCGTCGGGGTGGGCGTTGCCCATGGCGTACGACTGCCCGGCCCAGGTCAGCATCTCGATGTCGTTGGGCATGTCCCCGAAGGCGACGACCTCCTCGTGCGAGATGCCGCGCTCGGCGCAGCACAGGGCGAGCGTGCTGGCCTTGGAGACGCCGGGGCCGCTGAGTTCCAGCAGGGCGCTGGGGCTGGAGCGGGTGACCGTGGCGCGCTCGCCGACGGCCAGGCGGGCCAGGGTGAGGAAGGCGTCGGGGTCCAGGGTGGGGTGGTGGGCGAGGATCTTGAGCACGGGCTGTGCAGCGGTCGGCCCGTCCGGTGCGAGCAGTTCCTCGGCGGGCAGCCGGTGGCCCGGCACCTCCATGTGCAGCCGGGGATAGGCGGGCTCCTGGTGGAAGCCGTAGGTCTGCTCGACCGCGAACACCGTGCCGGGCGCGGCCTGGCGCAGCAGCCGGACGGCGTCCAGGGCGTTGGCGCGGGCCAGCTCGCGCACCTTGGTGAACCGGTGGGCGCCGGGACCGCCGTGCAGGTCGACCACGGCGGCGCCGTTGCCGCAGATGGCCAGCCCGTGGCCGTGGACATGGTCGCTGACGACGTCCATCCAGCGGGCCGGGCGGCCGGTGACGAAGAAGACCTCGATGCCCGCCTGCTCGGCGGCGGCCAGGGCGGCGACGGTCCGCGGGGAGACCGACTTGTCGTCGCCCAGCAGGGTGCCGTCGAGGTCGGTGGCGATCAGCCGCGGGCGGATCGCGGCGGCGGGGGTCCCTGGTTGCCTGGTCGCTGAGGTCATCCGGTCATTCTCGCGCATATGCCCGCACGGGCGTGCGGGACTGTGCACAGATGAGACACAGATGACGCTGCGGGTGCCCCTGCCGCCCCACGAGTCGTCCCGGACATCTCAGCCCAGCTGGGCGAGGCCCTCCATGGCGATCCGTTCGAAGACCTTCTCGTCCGCGGCGAAGTCGGAGTCCGGGATGGGCCAGTGCAGGACGATCTCGGTGAAGCCGAGGTCCCGGTGGCGGCCGGCGAAGTCCACGAACGCGTCGAGCGACGCGAGCGGGCGGCCGCGGTCCGGGGTGAAGCCGGTGAGCAGGATCTTCTCCATGCCGGCGGCGTCCCGGCCGGCCTCCGCGCAGGCCGCGGACAGCCGGTCGAGCTGTCCGCGCAGCGCCTCGACCGACTGCT
The DNA here is from genome assembly GCF_056435325.1 of Streptomyces sp. NPDC043952. Classification (NCBI taxonomy): domain Bacteria; kingdom Bacillati; phylum Actinomycetota; class Actinomycetes; order Kitasatosporales; family Streptomycetaceae; genus Streptomyces; species Streptomyces sp. NPDC043952. Next base: position 32,765 of record NZ_JBWKES010000006.1, on the reverse strand, counting down.
CCGGGGTGCCCGTCTCGTACAGCTTCGGGTCGCCCGTGGTCACCCATGCCTGGCCGTGGCGCGCGGCGAGCCGCAGCCCGCGCGGGCCGGTGGCGGCGACGGCGAACGGCAGCCGGGGGCGGTGGACGCAGCCCGGAATGTTGCGCGCCTCGTCCGCCGAGTAGAAGCGGCCCTCGTACGTCACCGCGTCCTCGCTCAGCAGCCGGTCGAGCAGCGGCACGAACTCGGCGAACCGGTCGGCGCGCTCGCGCGGGGTCCACGGGTCCTGGCCGAGGGCGGTGGCGTCGAAACCGGTGCCGCCGGCGCCGATGCCCAGGGTGATCCGGCCGCCGGAGACATCGTCCAGGGAGATCAGTTCCTTGGCGAGGGTGACCGGGTGGCGGAAGTTCGGGGAGGTGACCAGGGTGCCGAGGCGGAGCCGCTCGGTGGCGGCCGCGGCGGCGGTCAGGGTGGGGACGGCACCGAACCAGGGGCCGTCGCGGAAGCTGCGCCAGGACAGGTGGTCGTAGGTGTACGCCGTGTGGAAGCCGAGCTGCTCGGCGCGCACCCAGGTGGCGCGGCCGCCCTCGTGCCAGCGGCGGTACGGCAGGATCACGGTGCTCAGACGCAGACTCATGCGTTCGAGGGTAAGCGGTGGGGTGAGGGGCGCGGGCGCGGTCAGCGGGGGCCGGGGAGGCGCAGGTAGCGCGGGGAAACGGCGGCGGTCAGCCAGACGCCGTTGGCGCTGACGTGGAAGACATGGCCGTCGCGGTGCATGGCGCCGGCGTCGACGACGAGGACGACGGGGCGGCCCCGGCGGGCGCCGACGCGGGTGGCGGTGTCGCGGTCGGGGGAGAGGTGCACGGCGTGCCGGTCCATGGGTTTCAGACCCGCGCCCTGGATGGACTCCAGGGCGCGGGGGTGGGTGCCGTGGTAGAGGTGCGGCGGTGGGACGGCCGGGGGCAGGCCCAGGTCCACGGTGATGGTGTGGCCCTGGTTGGCGCGGATCCGGGTGCCGTCGATCGTGAAGCGCTGTTTGTCGTTGGTGGCGACGACCTGGTCGAGTTCCTCGCGGGTGAGGGGGAAGCCGTGCTCGGTCGCCGCGGTGATCAGGGCGTCGATGTCCACCCAGCCCGCGGGGTCGGGGGTGAGGCCGATGCGGGCCGGCTGGTGGCGGAGGTGTCGGGAGAGGTACTTGGAGACCTTGATCGTGCGTCTTTCGTCCATGGGTTCAGGGTGGGCGAGAGACGCGGATCACGCAGGTTGTTTTCCGCGGACAGGTTTGATCCACAGACAATCCCGGTTATCCACAGGGGGATTGGCGAGGTTGTGGACAACTGGCCTCCGCAATGGGGGTGTTGGGGACCACGACCGCCGGGCACGCACCCCGGCACGCACGCACGCATGCACGCACGCCCGGCCCGCGCCCCCCAGCACCCCCACCCGGCTCACACCTTCGGCTCCACCCGCGCCAGCCGGCGCAGCGCCCCCGGCATCACCCGCGACAGGAAGTGCGCGCCCCGCGCCTCCGGCGTCACCGGGACCACCGGGCGGTTGTGGACCACCGCGTCCAGGATCGCCGAAGCCACCTTCTCCGGGGGGTAGTTCCGCAGGCTGTACAGGCGGGCGGAGTTCTTCTGGAGGCGGCGCTCCTCGGACGCGTCGGCACCGGCGAAGCGCGCCGTGGACGTGATATTCGTGTTGACGATGCCGGGGCAGATCGCCGTCACACCGATGGACTGCGCGGCCAGCTCGGCGCGCAGGCACTCGGAGAGCATGAGGACCGCCGCCTTGGAGGTGCTGTAGGCGGGCAGGACGCGGGAGGGCTGGAAGGCGGCGGCGGAGGCGATGTTGACGATGTGGCCGCCCTGGCCCCGCTTGGCCATCCGCGCCCCGAACAGCCGGCAGCCGTGGATCACGCCCCAGAGGTTGACGTCGAGGACCTTGCGCCAGTCCTCGGTGGTCGTGGCGAAGAAGGACCCCGACAGGCCGATGCCCGCGTTGTTGACCAGCACGTCCAGCACGCCGTAGGCACGGTGGACCCGCTCGGCCAGCTTCTCCATGGCCTGCTCGTCGGAGACGTCCGCAGTCTCGGCCCAGGCCTCGGGCGCGCCGATCAGCCGGGCGAGCTCCGCCGTGCGGGCCGCCGCCTCCGCGTCGCGGTCGACGGCCACCAGCCGCGCGCCCGCCTCCGCGAACGCGAACGCCGTCGCCCGGCCGATCCCGCTGCCCGCGCCGGTGATCAGCACCAGTTGCCCGCCGAACCGCGCCGCATGGGGCCCGGTCGCCCCCGGCTCGGGTCGGCCGCCCTCCACCGACACGATGAACTCCTCGATCCAGGCGGTCAGCTGGTCGGGCCGGGTCCGCGGCGCCCAGTGCTTGGCCGGGAGCGTGCGCCGGGTCAGCTGGGGCACCCAGCGGTCCAGGTCGTCGTAGAGCCGCTCGGACAGGAACGCGTCGGCCTGGGGCGTGATCAGCTGCACCGGCGCGTGCGCGAACGCGTCCGGGCGGGGGTGGCGCAGCCGCGGGCGTACGTTGTCCCGGTACAGCCAGGCGCCGTGGGCCGCGTCGGTGGGCAGGGAGGCGGTCGGGTAGTCGCCGGCGGGGACGCCCTCGGTCCGCTCCAGGAGCCTCGGCCACCTCTTGCCGAGCGGGCCGCGCCAGGCCAGCTCCGGCAGGGCCGGGGTGTGCAGCATGCCCACGTACCAGGACTTGGCGCCCTGGCCGAGGAGCTGGGCCAGGCGGCGGGGCGTCGGGCGCTTCAGGCGGTCGTTGATCCAGTGCCCGAAGTGGTCCAGGGACGGCCCGGAGATGGTGGTGAAGGAGGCGATACGGCCCTCGGTGCGGCCGACCGTGACGAACTCCCAGGACTGCACCGAGCCCCAGTCGTGGCCGACGAGGTGCACCGGCTTTTCCGGGCTCACCGCGTCCACCACGGCCAGGAAGTCGTCCGTGAGCTTGGCCAGCGTGAACCCGCCGCGCAACGGCCGCGGCGCGGTGGAACGGCCATGGCCCCGGACGTCGTACAGGACCACATGGAAGCGCTCGGCGAGGCGCGGGGCGATCTCGGACCACACCTCCTTGCTGTCCGGATAGCCGTGCACCAGGACCACCGTCGGCTGCCGCGGGTCGCCCAGTTCGGCCACGCACAGTTCGATTCCGCCGGTCCGTACCATGCGCTCGCGCGCACCCTTCAGCGTCGTCACTTCTCCTCCGCCCAGCGCCGCACGTGCGGCAGGTCGTCATCCAGCCAGAACGCGCTCTCCTCGGGGTCCTTCGAGTCGGTGACCACGAGGATCTCCTCGAACTTCGCCCCCGTGCCCCTGAAACCCAGGTGCGGTTCCACCGCCCACAGGCCCGGCCGCGGCGGATGGTCCGAGAAGCGGTACGGCGACCACAGCGGCGACCAGCCCTCGCGGTGGCCGTGCAGCGCGTCCGCGGCCAGGCCCTTCAGGGACTGGGTGCCGAATCCGAAGAGATGCGGCGACCAGCGGCGCTCCCGCACCCGGTCCACCTTGTGGGCGATCACCCCGAAGGGATAGGCGCGGTGCCGGTTGGCGTAGCCCTGCCGGACCATCAGCCGCTCCACGTCCTCGTAGATCTCGCGCAGGGAGCGCCGCTCGCGCACCTCGCGCAGGATCAGCTCCCGGTGCGCCTCCAGGTCGGCCATCAGCCGGTCCTGTACGGGGTTCACCCCGAGGGACCCCGAGTAGCCGATGTCCGCCGTGTATCCCTCGAACACCGGGGCCATGTCCAGGATGAACGGCATGCCGGGCGCCAGCTCGCGGTCGGTCGGGAAGAACTGGAGCGGGACCCGGAAGTTCACGAACGCCGTACGGTCCCCGAACCAGGCGAAGGGCAGATGGAACCAGTCCCGCACCCCGCGTTCGCGCAGCCACTCCCGCTGCATCCGCGCCGCCGCACGCTCGGTCACCCCCGGCTCCAGGCGCGCCGCGACCGCCTCCGCGCACTCGTAGGCGAGGCGCTGCACCCTTCTGAATCCCCGCAGCTCGGTGGGGAGTTCACTGCTCACTGCCGTCGTCATGCCGCCTCGTCCCGTGGTCCGGCCGATTTACGTCGGCTGCGGTACGCGTTCGTAACTTGACAGGCAGAATCTCGCAGTTGTTAGAGGTGGCGTCAATAGCCGGGGGCGGAGGCCGGGGACAACTCCGGGTGACCCCTAGGGATGGGCGGCCCCTAGGGCCCTGTAATACCTGGGTCGGACGCGAAGACGGCTCTGTGGTCTGATGACCCGCGTGGCCGGGATCACTACCGTTCACCGGGTGACTGTGATCGCGACCGAAAGCCTGAGCAAGCGGTTCCCACGGGTGACCGCGCTCGACCGGCTGTCCGTGGACATCGGCTCCGGGGTGACCGGACTCGTCGGAGCCAACGGCGCCGGCAAGTCCACCCTGATCAAAATCCTGCTGGGGCTGTCCCCCGCCACCGAGGGCAGCGCCCGCGTGCTCGGCCTGGACATCGCCACCGAGGGTGCCGCCATCCGCGAACAGGTCGGCTACATGCCGGAGCACGACTGCCTGCCGCCGGACGTCTCGGCGACCGAGTTCGTCGTGCACATGGCCCGCATGTCGGGGCTGCCGCCCACGGCAGCGCGCGAGCGCACCGCGGACACCCTGCGCCATGTCGGCCTCTACGAGGAGCGCTACCGCCCCATCGGCGGCTACTCCACCGGCATGAAGCAGCGCGTGAAACTCGCGCAGGCCCTGGTGCACGACCCCAAACTGGTCTTCCTGGACGAGCCGACCAACGGTCTCGACCCGGTCGGCCGCGACGAGATGCTCGGCCTGATCCGCCGCGTCCACTCCGACTTCGGCATCTCCGTCCTGGTCACCTCGCACCTGCTGGGCGAGCTGGAGCGGACCTGCGACCACGTGGTCGTCATCGACGGCGGCAAGCTGCTGCGCTCCAGCTCCACCACCGACTTCACACAGACCACGACCACCCTCGCGATCGAGGTCACCGACAGCGACACGCACCCCGACGGCACCGCCGCGGTCCGCGAGGCGCTGCGCGAGCGCGGGGTGGAGACCCGGCACGAGGGCGCGGGCCTGCCCGGCGCCGGCCACATCCTGCTGCTGACCGCCGCGGGCGAGGAGACGTACGACCTGGTGCGCGACGTGGTCGCCGACCTCGGACTCGGCCTGGTCCGCATGGAGCAGCGCCGGCACCACATCTCCGAGGTTTTCACGACCGACGCCGCCGAAGGCAGCGGTGACGAGCAGCGGAAGGAGGCCGTCGGCCATGGCGGTTGAGCAGCCCCTGACCTCGCCTCCGGGCGAGACGACCCGGATCCACGACATCGGCTACCGCGGCTACGACGGACCGCGCCTCGGCCGCGCCTACGCCCGCCGCTCCCTGTACTCGCAGTCCCTGCGCGGCGCCTACGGCCTCGGCCGCTCGGCGAAGTCCAAGGTGCTGCCCATGCTGCTGTTCGCGGTCATGTGCGTGCCCGCCGCCATCATGGTCGCCGTCGCGGTCGCCACCAAGGCGCACGAACTGCCGGTCGCCTACACCCGGTACGCGATCATGCTCCAGGCCGTCATCAGCCTGTACGTCGCCTCCCAGGCGCCCCAGGCCGTCTCCCGCGACCTGCGCTTCAAGACGGTGCCGCTGTACTTCTCGCGGCCGATCGAGACCGCCGACTACGTGCGCGCCAAGTTCGCCGCGCTGGCCTCGGCGATCTTCATCCTCACCGCCGCTCCCCTGCTGGTGATGTACGTGGGGGCGCTGCTGTCCAAGCTGGGCTTCGCCCACCAGACGAAGGAATTCGCCGAGGGACTGGTCTCCGTGGCCCTGCTCTCCCTGCTGTTCGCCGGCATCGGCCTGGTCATCGCCGCCGTCACCCCGCGCCGCGGCTTCGGCATCGCCGCCGTGATCGCCGTCCTGGTCATCACCTACGGGGCGGTCTCCACCCTCCAGGGCATCGCGGAGGTCCAGGGGCACTCCGGGGCGATCCCGTGGATCGGCCTGTTCTCGCCGGTCACCCTGATCGACGGGGTGCAGTCCGCCTTCCTGGGCGCCACCGCCGCAAACCCCGGAGGCATCGCTCCTTCGAGTGGAGAGGGCATCGTCTACGTCCTCGTCACCCTCGCACTGATCGCCGGCGGCTACGGCCTCCTGGTGCGCCGCTACAAGAAGGTGGGACTGTGACGACCCTCAGCATCGACCATGTCTCCCGCTGGTTCGGCAACGTGGTCGCCGTCAACGACATCACCATGACCATCGGACCCGGCGTGACCGGACTGCTCGGCCCCAACGGCGCCGGCAAGTCCACCCTGATCAACATGATGGGCGGCTTCCTCGCCCCCTCCACCGGCACGGTCACCCTCGACGGGCAGCCGGTGTGGCGCAACGAGGGGATCTACCGGCACATCGGCATCGTCCCCGAGCGGGAGGCGATGTACGACTTCCTCACCGGGCGCGAGTTCGTGGTCGCCAACGCGGAACTGCACGGCCTCGGCGACAAGGCCGCCCAGCGGGCCCTCGCCACCGTCGAGATGGAGTACGCGCAGGACCGCAGGATCGCCACGTACTCCAAGGGCATGCGCCAGCGCGTGAAGATGGCGAGCGCCCTGGTGCACGACCCGTCGCTGCTCCTGCTGGACGAGCCGTTCAACGGCATGGACCCGCGCCAGCGCATGCAGCTGATGGACCTGCTGCGGAAGATGGGCGACGAGGGCCGCACCGTGCTGTTCTCCTCGCACATCCTGGAGGAGGTCGAGCAGCTCGCCCGGCACATCGAGGTCGTCGTCGCCGGACGGCACGCGGCCAGCGGCGACTACCGCAGGATCCGCCGCCTGATGACCGACCGCCCGCACCGTTACCTGGTGCGCTCCAGCGACGACCGGGCCCTGGCGGCGGCGCTGATCGCCGACCCGTCCACCGCCGGCATCGAGGTCGACCACACCGAGGGCGCGCTGCGCATCCAGGCCGTCGACTTCGGCCGCTTCACCGCTCTGCTGCCGAAGGTCGCCAGGGACCACGGCATCCGGCTGCTCACGGTCTCGCCGTCGGACGAGTCCCTGGAATCCGTGTTCTCGTACCTGGTCGCGGCGTAGGAGGCCGAAGATGTACGACCCCACAGTCGCCCGACTCACCTACCGGGCCCTGCTCGGCCGTCGCCGGGCCCTCATCCTCGGCGCGCTGCCGCTGCTGCTCATCGTGATCGCCGTGGCCGTCCGCGCCCTCAGCGGTGCCGACGACCAGACGGCCGCCAACGTGCTCGGCGGGTTCGCGCTCGCCACCATGGTGCCGATCATCGGTGTCATCGCGGGCACGGGCGCGATCGGCCCGGAGATCGATGACGGCTCTGTCGTCTATCTGCTGGCCAAACCCCTGAAGCGGCCGACGATCATCTTCACCAAGCTGATCGTGGCCATCGCGGTGACCATGGTGTTCTCCGCGGTGCCCACGATGATCGCCGGGCTGATCCTCAACGGCAACGGCCAGCAGATCGCCGTCGCCTACACGGTGGCCGCGCTGGTGGCCTCCATCGCCTACTCCGCGCTGTTCCTGCTGCTCGGCACGGTGTCCCGGCACGCGGTCGTCTTCGGCCTGGTGTACGCCCTGGTCTGGGAGGCGCTGTTCGGGTCCCTGGTGCCGGGGGCGCGCACGCTCAGCGTGCAGCAGTGGGCGCTCGCGGTCGCGCACAAGGTGACCGGAGGCGATCTGGTCACGTCCGACGTCGGGCTCACGACGGCGGTGGTGCTGCTGGTCGTGGTGACCGTGCTGGCCACCTGGTACGCGGGCCAGAAGCTGCGCTCGCTGAAGCTGGCGGGGGAGGAGTAAGGGGTTTCCGGGGGCCCCGATCCTTGACGGGGACTTCATCTCCGGCCGGGCACACTGGGCAAACCGGGACGTAGGGATAGGAGGCCGGGGATGACGGAGGAGATAGCGGGGGGTGGCGGGGCGCCCGAGGGGGACGCCTTCGAGGGGCTGGTCCTGGACGAGGACTTCGTGCGGTCCGCCGAGGCCGCCGAGCCCTCCGCCCGTGCCCGGATGCTGGCCGCCCGCTGGCGCGCCGAGGCCCCGGAACCCCAGCCCTGGCGCTCCGACGAGCCGCCGGCGGGGTGGTTCTTCAGCCGGGCCCGGCGCCGGGGACGGCGCCGGCGGCGGTGATCCTCCCGCGCCCGGCAGCGGGGTGCGGGGAACCGCGTGACCAGCCGGCCACGGCGGGTACCCCCGGAGGCGCTACGCCAGCAGACCTTCCAGCACCTCGGCGATGCCGTCCTCCTCGTTCGAGGACGTCACCTCGTCGGCCACCGCCTTGAGTTCCTCGTGCGCGTTGGCCATCGCCACGCCCCGCGCGGCCCACCCGAACATCGGGATGTCGTTCGGCATGTCGCCGAAGGCGATCGTGTCCGCGGCCCTGAGGCCGAGGCGGCGCGCGGCCAGGGAGAGCCCCGTCGCCTTGGAGAGGCCGAGTGGCAGCAGCTCCACGATGCCCGCGCCGGCCATCGCGACCGAGACGAAGCCGCCGGCCGCCTGCCGGGCGGCCTCCGCCAGCTCGTCGTCGCCCAGCGTCGGATGCTGTATGTAGATCTTGTTCAGCGGTGCGGCCCAGAGGTCGGACGCGTCGGTGAAGGGGACCGCGGGCAGCGGCCCCGCGACGGCGTACCCCGGTCCGACGAGCACCTCGCCGTCCAGCCCGTCCCGGCTCGCCGCGAGATGCAGCGGGCCGACCTCCGCCTCGATCTTGGCCAGCGCCACCCCCGCCAGCTGACGGTCCAGGGTGACGGATGTCAGCAGGCGGTGCGCCCCGGCGTCGTAGACCTGCCCGCCCTGGCCGCAGACGGCGAGGCCGTCGTAGCCGAGGTCGTCGAGGACATGGCGAGTCCAGGGGACGGCCCGGCCGGTGACGACGACGTGCGCCGCGCCCGCCGCGGTGGCCGCGGTGAGTGCGTCGCGGGTGCGCTGGGAGACCGACTGGTCCGCGCGCAGCAGCGTCCCGTCCAGGTCGGTCGCGACCAGCCCGTAGGGGAAGCTCACCGGGCCACCGGCTCCAGGACCTCCCGGCCGCCCAGGTAGGGGCGCAGCACTTCGGGGACCCGGACGGAGCCGTCGGCCAGCTGGTGGTTCTCCAGGATGGCGACGATGGTGCGCGGTACGGCGCACAGCGTGCCGTTGAGCGTGGCGAGCGGCTTGACCTGCCCGCCCGTCGCCCGACCACCACCCCTGCCGGAGGTCGCTTCGCTCCCGCCGGCCTTCTCGCGGACGCGGATGGACAGGCGGCGGGACTGGAACTCGGTGCAGTCCGAGGTCGAGGTCAGCTCGCGGTACTTGCCCTGCGTGGGAATCCACGCCTCGCAGTCGAACTTGCGGGCGGCCGAGGAGCCGAGGTCGCCGGAGGCGACGTCGATCACGCGGAACGGCAGCTCCAGCGAGGACAGCCACTGCTTCTCCCACGCGAGCAGGCGCTGGTGCTCGGCCTGGGAGTCGGCCGGGTCGACGTACGAGAACATCTCGACCTTGTCGAACTGGTGCACGCGGAAGATGCCGCGGGTGTCCTTGCCGTGCGAACCGGCCTCGCGGCGGAAGCAGGGCGAGAAGCCCGCGTAGCGCAGCGGCAGTTTGTCGGCGTCGAGGATCTCGTCCATGTGGTACGCCGCGAGGGCCACCTCGGAGGTGCCGACCAGGTAGAGGTCGTCCTTGTCGAGGTGGTAGACGTCCTGCGCGGCCTGGCCGAGGAAGCCGGTGCCGGCCATGGACTGCGGGCGGACCAGTGCCGGGGTCAGCATCGGGGTGAAGCCGGCCGCGGTGGCCTGGGCCATCGCCGCGTTGACCAGGGCCAGCTCCAGCAGGGCGCCGACACCGGTGAGGAAGTAGAAGCGGGAGCCGGAGACCTTGGCGCCGCGCTCGACGTCGATCGCGCCGAGCAGCTGGCCCAGCTCCAGGTGGTCCCTGGGCTCGAAGCCCTCGGCACCGAAGTCGCGGATGGTGCCGTGCGTCTCCAGGGTGACGAAGTCCTCCTCGCCGCCGACGGGCACGTCGGGGTGGACGAGGTTGCCGAGCCGGAGCAGCAGCTCCTGGGTCTCGGCGTCGGCCGCGTCGCGCTCGGCTTCGGCGGCCTTGACGTCGGCCTTGAGCTGCTCGGCGCGCTTGAGCAGTTCGGCCTTCTCGTCGGCGCCGGCCTTGGGGATCAGCTTGCCGAGCTGCTTCTGCTCGGCACGCAGTTCGTCGAAGCGGACGCCGGACGACCTGCGCCGCTCGTCGGCAGACAGGAGGGAGTCGACGAGCGCGACGTCCTCTCCACGGGCGCGCTGCGACGCGCGCACACGGTCGGGGTCCTCACGGAGCAGGCGAAGGTCAATCACAGGCCCAAGGCTACCGGTGCGGGGATGCCGCTCACGAATCACTATTACGGCGCGCTTCGATTTGCGGCTTACCGCGCGTTATGTGCTAATTGCCGCGCGTGTCAAGGGAAAGTGTCTCACTCCCTGGGACGGGGCATGCGCCGGGCGCCTGGTTGACTCGATTTCCTTGTGGGGAGCGGGACTTGACGGCCCGGTTGTCCACAGAAATCCACACCCGCCGAAGAGTTATCCACAGGGTGTGGGGAAGCTCTGTGGATGCGGGAATTGATCATTCCGGATCCGTTGGCCGGCTTGCAGAATTCCCCGGCCAAAGTGGATCGACACCCACTTTCGGGTGGAAAACGGTCGCCCCAAAAGATGAACCAAAGGAAACGGGTGGACGAAGGGTGAGTCGGCCGACGGCCACCCCGTCCGCGCGCTGTGGGGCGATTTGTCGACCGGGTCGCGCTTCGCTGTCGACTTGTCCCCAGGTCGAGAAGAGTGCCTGTGGATAACTCCTGTGGATAACTAGAAGCGGCCGTCCTGGCAGCGTGCCACCCAGTCCGCGGCCCGCATGAACTCCTCGTCCGAGGTCCCCGGCCGTACGGCGCGTGCCTCGTCCGGCGTGATGTCGGCGCGCGGGTACGAGCCGAGGAAGCGCACTTCCAGGCAGAGCCGCTTCAGGCCCATCAGCGCCTCCGCCATCCGCCGGTCGGAGATATGGCCCTCGGCGTCCACGCAGAAGCAGTAGTTGCCGATGCCCTCGCCGGTCGGCCGGGACTGGAGCAGCATCAGGTTGATGCCGCGCGAGGCGAACTCGCCGAGCAGGTCGCGCAGTCCGCCGGGGTGGTCGGTGCGCTGCCAGAGCACCACCGAGGTCTTGTCGGCGCCGGTCTTCGCGGCGGGCCGGGCCGGGCGGCCGACCAGCACGAACCGGGTCTGCGCGTTCTCCGCGTCGTGGATCCCGGTCTCCAGGGCCTCCAGGCCGTACCGGGCGGCGGCGAACTCGCCCGCGAAGGCGGCGTCGTAGCGGCCCTCCTGGACCAGCCTCGCCGCGTCCGCGTTCGAGGCGGCCGACTCCCAGACGGCGTCGGGGAGGTTGGCCTTCAGCCAGTTGCGCACCTGCGGCTGGGCCGCGGGGTGGGCGGAGACCGTCTTGATGTCGGCGAGCCGGGTGCCCGGCCGGACCAGCAGCGCGAAGGTGATGGAGAGCAGCACCTCGCGGTAGATCGTCAGCGGCTCGCCCGCGACCAGCCCGTCCAGGGTGGCGGTGATGCCGCCCTCGACCGAGTTCTCGATCGGCACGAACGCGGCCTCGGCCTCGCCGGCCCGCACCGCGTCGAGGGCGGACTGCACCGACACGTACGGGGTCAGCTCACGGGTGGCCGCCTCCGGCAGGGTCCGCAGGGCCACCTCGGTGAAGGTGCCCTCGGGGCCGAGATACGCATAGCTCGCTGGCATGGTCCTCACCCTAATGGCCGCGAGCCGTCGTAGCTCAGGTGTCTCAAGATGACCACTCGACCGGGTGGTTTGGAAGCGGAAAATCGGCAGAGCCGGTGGAATGCAGGCTAAGGGCATCGGCCAGGGCCCGGCTCAGCCCTCCAGCAGCCGCTGGCCCACGTACTCGCCCCTGGCCGCCCCGCCCGGCACCGCGAACAGCGCGCTCGCCTCGTGCCGGATGAACCGCGACAGGGCGTCGCCCCGGTCGAGCTTGCGCTGCACCGGCACGAAGCCGAGCAGCGGGTCCGCCTGCCAGCACACGAAGAGCAGCCCGGCGTCCGGCACCCCGTCCGCGTCGATGCCGTCGTGGTACGAGAACGGGCGCCGCAGCATCGCCGCCCCGCCGTTCTGGTCCGGCCGGGTGATCCGCGCGTGCGCGTTGAGTGCGATCACGTAGTCGCCCTTGGCGTCGGTCTTCTCCAGCTCCATCGGGGACGACTCGTGCCCCCCGGTCAGCGGCGCCCCGTCCGACTTGCGGCGCCCGATGACCTGCTCCTGGGCGGAGACGGACAGCTTCTCCCAGTCGTCCAGCAGCATGCGGATCCGGCGTACGACGGCGTAGGAGCCGTTCGCCATCCACGCGGGCTCGCCCGAGGCGGGCACGAAGATCTGCTTGTCGAAGGCGGCGTCCGTCGGCTTCGGGTTGCCCGTGCCGTCGATCTGGCCCATGAGGTTGCGGGCGGTCATCGGGCGGGCGGTGGCGCCGGGCGTGCGGTTGAAGCCGTTCATCTGCCAGCGCACCCGCGCGGTCGCCCCGGCGTCCTTCTGGATCGCGCGCAGGGCGTGGAAGGCGACCAGGGCGTCGTTCGCGCCGATCTGCACCCACAGATCGCCGTCGCTGCGCGCCTTGTCGAGGTGGTCGGAGGAGAAGGCGGGCAGCGGATCGAGGGCGGTGGGCCGCTGCTTCTCCAGCCCGGTGCGGGCGAAGAAGCTGTGCCCGAAGCCGAAGGTGACCGTCAGCGAGGAGGGTCCCGCGTCCCGCGCCACATCGGTGTCGCCGTGCGGGGCCGGCTCGCCCGCCATCAGCCGCTCGGCCGTCGCCGACCAGCGGCGCAGCAGGGCCGCCGCCTCCTTGCGGCCCGCGCCCGCCGCCAGGTCGAAGGCGATGAGATGACCACACGCCTGGAGGCCCTCGGTGATGCCGGGCTGGTGTTTCACGTGAAACATCGCGCGGTCGGTGCCCACCGAGGTGAGCGGGGTGGCCGGGGCGGGTGCGGCGGCATAGCCGACGGCCCCGCCCGCCGCGCCGAGCACCAGCCCGGTGGCGCCCGCGGTACCGAGCAGGGCGCGCCGGGAGACGCCCCCGGAACGGGCCTCATGCGCCGGGGCCTCGGGGCTGCGGGCCTGCTGGGTGGACTGGTCGGTCATGGTCTGGTTCAGCCGATCTGCGCGTTCTTGGAGACGGTCACTTCGTCGATGTCGGAGGTGCGGACGGTGACGGCGACCTTCCAGTCGCCGGCCATCGGGATCTGCACCCCGTCCGCCGACCAGTGGCCGGTGGTGATGTGTTCGGGGGTCACGGAGAGCGGGCCGATCTTCTTCGCCTCCAGGGTGAGGGCGATCGTCACCTCGGGGACGTCGAAAAGCTGGCCGCCGGGCTTGCGGACGAACAGGTGCAGCGAGTTGGCGCCCGCGTGGGCGGGGTCGATGTCGAGGGCGACCACGCCCTTGCCGTTCGTACCGCCCGTGTCGAAGGGCAGGCTCAGGGACAGGCTGCCGTTCGTGGGCGCCGTGACGGTGCCGGTGGCGGCCCTGGCCTCCTGCTCGGTGCGGCCCGGCTCGGTCTGCGTCAGCGCGGTGGTGACGGCGAGCAGGACGACCGCGACGGCGGCCTCGGCGAGCACCGAGCGGCGCAGCCCGAAGCGCCCCGCGTCACCGTCCCGCAGCCGCTTGCGCCGGGCGGCCTCCACCGCGGCCCGCTGCCGGGCGAGCTGGGCGGCGCGACGGGAGTCGCCGGGGGTTTCGGGAGCGCGGTCGGGTCCGGCCGCGTCAGCAGTGGCGGGGCCCTGCCCGGCCGGATCCGCCGCGCCCGTGTCCGTCGTCCCCGTGTCCGTCGTCCCCGTGTCCGTCGTCCCCGTGTCCGCCGTCCTCGCGTGCGCGTCCGCCGTTCCGGTGCGTGCCGTTTCCGCGTCCGCCGCCCCTGTGTCCTGGCCGGCGGTCGCCTTCGCCGCGGTCACGGACTCCTTCTCGGATCCCGCCTCGCCCGCAGCCTGCTCCCCTTCCGCTGCTCGCTCTTCCTCCACAGCGCGTTCACCCTCAGCGCCCTGATCCGCGAGCCGTCCGGTCCAGCGACGGGAAACCGACGCGATGCCCACCATGACCGCCACCAGGGCGATCTTGGCCAGCAGCAGCTGTCCGTACCGGGTGTCGGTGAAGGCGGACCAGGAGCCGAGCTGGCGCCAGGACTGGTAGACGCCGGTGGCGACGAGGGCCACCACGGAGCCGAAGGCCAGCCGGGAGAAGCGGCGTACCGCGGCGGCCTCGACCGGGGTCTCGGCGGGCGCCCGGTACAGCGCGACCAGCAGCGCGGTGAGCCCGCCGAGCCAGGCGGCGACGGCGAGCAGATGGACGACGTCGACCGGCATGGCGATACCCGGCTGGAGTCCGACCGAGGCGTGCTCCGACACCGCCCAGCTGGTCGCGAGCCCGGCCGCGACGACCACGCCCCCGATCCCCAGCCCGAAGGCCAGGTCCCGCTTCTCCGCGCTTTCCTCGCGCCGCTGGTACGAACCGAACAGGACAGCGATGAACAGCGCGGCGGCGGCGAGCAGCAGCAGCCGGGAGACCAGCGCGGCCCCCGGCTTGGTCTCCAGCACCTGACCGAGCAGGCCGAGGTCGAAGACGTCGGCGACCTTCCCGGAGGTGGTGTACGAGCCGCGCAGGAGCAGCAGCCACAGGGTGGCCGCGGTCAGTGCCAGCCAGCCGCCGACGACCAGCCGTTGCAGCGCCCGTACGCCCGCGCCGCGCCGCCAGCACAGGAGCACGAAGGCGGCGCCGCCCACGAGCACGATGTAACCGGCGTACGACACGTACCGCCCGACCTGGTAGAGGGCGCCGACGACCCCGCCGCCGACGGCCGGACCGGTGCCGGAGACCACGGTCCGCGAGGGTGCCCCGATGGAGAAGGTGTAGGCGCCGGCCACCGGATGGCTGTCGGCGGACACGACCTCGTAGGTGACCGTGTACGTGCCCTTGCCGAGGCCGCCCTTGAGCCGCACGGCGTACGTGGTCCCGCGCACGTTCGCGGGGGCGCCGGTCTGGACGGGCTTGCCTCGGGGGTCGAGGACGCGCAGCGAGTCGCCGTTCATCGCGACCTTCTCGGAGAAGGTGAGCGAGACGCGGGCGGGCGGCTGCTGGACCACCACCCCCTGTGCGGGGTCGCTGCCGGTCAGCGCCGCGTGCGCGGAGGCCGGTGCGGCGCCCGCGAGCAGTGCGGCCAGGGCGGCGAGGAACAGCAGCACCAGGGTCCGCGGGCGGGGGGTGATGGTCCGGGTCACGGTGGTCCCTTCCCTCAGTTGCCGGTCGGCGGGTGGTACGTGGCGGACTTCACCGGCATCGTGACGGTGACGGGACCGCTCTTGGCGAAGGTGAGCTTCAGGGTGACCGTCTGGCCCTGCTTCGGCCGGTGCCGGAGCTGCTCGAACATCAGGTGGTTGCCACCGCTCTTGAAGACGAGCCGGCCGTGGGCGGGTATGGCGAAGGAGGACCGCTCGCGCATCTCGCCGCCCATGGTGCTGTGCATGGTGACCTGGCCGGCCGCGTCGCTGGTCACCTTGGTCAGCTCGTCCTTCGTGCCGCCCTTGTTGGTGATCGTCAGGAAGCCTGCGGCCATGTCGGCGGAGACGGGCTGCGGCATGTAGCTGCCGCTGACCGAGAGTTCGGCCTTGGTGGTGTCCGAGGAGCCCGAGCAGCCCGCGAGGGCCAGCGCGCCCGCGAGTGCCGTGGCCAGGACGAGGGGTCGGCGGTTCACGGCTTGGCTCCCTTGACGAGCTTGGGCAGGTCCTTGATGTAGTCGTCGACCGTGGCACTGTCGTTGATCATGACGTACCCGCCGTCGGTCTTCGGCGAGAAGGCCATCACCTGGGTGCCGTGCACGGAGACGAGCTTGCCGTCCTTCTTCGTCGTCGGCTCGACGGAGATGCCGAGGGAGCGGGCGGCGGCCTGGACGGACTTGAAGTCACCGGTGAGGCCGATGAACCGCGGGTCGATGCCCTTGAGCCAGCTGCGGAGCGCGGCCGGGGTGTCGCGGCCGGGGTCGGTGGTCACGAACACGACCCGCAGGTCGTCGCGCTGGGCCGGCGTCAGCGACTTCTGGGCGGCGACGGCGATGTTGCTCATCGTCGTCGGGCAGATGTCGGGACAGTGCGTGTAGCCGAAGTAGAGCAGGGTCGGGTGGCCCTGGGTCTCCTTGCGGAGGTCGTACTTCTTGCCGTGGGTGTCGGTGAGGACCAGGTCGGGCTTGGCCCAGGGCTGGTCGAACACGATGGCGGGGCCGTTCTGCCCGGATTCCTGGGAGACCGAGGAGACGGGCGACTGGCCGCCGGCGGTGTCCTGGCTGCCGCAGGCGGAGAGGGTCAGGGTGGCGGCGGCGAGCAGCGCGGCCGCGGCGAACGTCTTCTTGCGCATAGAGAAATGTCCCAGATGTGAGAACTCCGGCGCGCGCCGGGGTCGTACGGGGGCCAAGCCTGGCACGGCCCCGGCGCGCGCTGCGGAACGGTGGGGCTAGGCGGTGCGGCGGCGCCCGGCGAGGACGCCGTAGGCCACGCCCGCGGCGCCGACGACGATCCCGGCGACGCCGAGCACCCGTGCGGTGGTGTCACTGCCACCGCCGGAGTCCGGGGCGGCGGTGTTCTCCTTCGTGTCGTCGGAGGCGTTCTGGGCGGCCGCCGTGCCGTGCTCGTCGGCCGCGGCGGTCAGCTGGAGCACCGGGGCCGGGTTCTGCGGCTCGTCCTGGCCCGCCTGCGGCACCTCGATCCAGCGCACCACTTCGTTGTCGGAATACGTCTGGAGCGCCTTGAACACGAGCTGGTCGGTGTCGTCGGGCAGGGCGCCGACGGAGAGCGGGAACTTCTGGAAGTAGCCGGGCTCGATGCCCTTGCCGTCGGCGGTCCAGGTGACCTTGGTGACGGCCTGGTCGATCTTCTCGCCGTGCACGCTCAGCGGCTTGGCGAGCTTGGACTTGGTGAGCTGCACGCGCCAGCCCGGAATGGGCTGGGCCATGACGGAGGCCAGCGGATGGTCGGCGGGGAGGTTCACCTCGACCTTGGTGGTCGAGGCGTTGTCACGCTCGTTGGGGACCTTGAAGTCGACGACCGCGTAGCCGCCCTTGGCCGCGGCGCCCTCGGGCTGCACGGTCACATGCGCGAAGGCGGGGGCGGACAGGGCGAGCACCACGGTGCCGGCGACGGCGGCACCGGCGGCGAGGCGGGCGGCCGTGCGGCGGGTGGCGTTACGGCCGGCGGCGACGCTGGGAACGAGCTGGGAAACCTGCATGGCAGGAGCACTCCATGGTGAGAGTTCCGGTGAGGAAGAAAGGCGCGCGGGCGCGCGCGGGCCGCGCGACGGCGGCCGCCTCCTCGGAACCCGGAGCTGTCTCAGGGCATGGGGCGGGCGCGTCGCGTCAGGCGGCGAGTCGCAGTGCGGCGGCGGGCGGACCGCGCCGGATCACCGAGTGCTGGAGTGCGAGGGTGGCGGGGGCGGGCCGCTCGTCCCGGTCGCCCCGCCGGGCGCGCGGCGCGGGCTCGGCCGCGGTCAGCAGCCCGGCGCACAGGGCGCCCACCAGGGCGAGCGCCGCGCGCAGGGATCGTACGAGCGCCGCCTCGGCGACTTCGTGGGCCGAGTGCGCCGACAGTTCGAGCAGCCGCAGCACGGCCAGGTCGCCGCGGCGCAGCAGCCAGCCGACGGCGACGGCCGCGAGCAGGTGCCCGAGCAGCATCGGCAGCGAGGGCAGCAGCGCCGCCCAGGCGCCGGTGGCAGCGGCCGTGTGCGGCAGGGGCACGGGGGCCTCGGCCACAGGGCGGCCCGAGGGGTCGATGAGGCGGGCGGCGAGCAGCAGGTGGAAGGCGTGGCCGGGGGAGAGCGCGGCGGCGTTCGCCCCGCACAGCAGCCGGGAGGCCTGTTCGACCAGCGCGGCGTCGCCGAGCGCGGTCCCGCCCGGAGCGCTCTGTCCCATCGGCATGCCGCCCATGGCCATGCCCGTTCCGTGCTGGCCCAGTCCGAACAGCGTGTGCAGCGCGGTCTGGCCGAGGGCGAGGAACGCGGCGATGCCCGGCAGCGAGCGGGCCCGCCCGGCGAGCGGGACCACGAGCAGCAGGGAGCCGAGGAAGCCCGCGCCGAGCGTCCACAGCGGCACGCTCGCGCAGGAGGCCAGGGCGTGCCCGGCCGCGGCCAGCACGACGCAGACCGCGGCGAAGACCGCGGCCCGCAGCATCCGGAGCCCGGCTCCGGGACGCGCCGTGCGCGCGTGAAGGGCAGACATGGCGGCCTCATCATCGCACCGCGCTCCGCGCCGCCCTACGCCAGGTCCGGTCAACACCTCCCCCGGCCGGCCCGAGGGGTACGTCCCGACATACACCGATATCTCCCAGGACGCATCGGCTGTATGGGCGCAGTCACGTCAACGGGGTGCTTACGGCCATCTATGGGCGGCAATAGGTATCGGTATGTCGAGCCGCGGCCTGGAGGCTGGAGCATGAGCATCTGGTGGTCACTCCATCTGCGGCGCGAGGCCGCGAGCGTGCCGCTCGCGCGGCGGCTCCTGATCGGCACCATGGAGACGGCCGGGGTGGACCCGGAGATCTCCTACGACCTCTCCGTCGCCCTCAGCGAGGCGTGCGCGAACGCCGTCGAGCACGGCGGCGGCGACGGCACCCCGTCGGTGTACCGGGTGACCGCGTACCTCGACGGGGAGAAGTGCCGGATCGAGGTGGCCGACTCCGGCCCCGGCTTCCAGCACACCCGCGAACTGCGCCCCGCCCGCCCCGACGCCGAGCACGGCCGCGGCCTGTGTCTGATCCGGGAACTCGCCGACCACGTCCACATCGGCCCCAAGCCCGGCCGCCGCGGCACGGTGGTCAGCTTCGACAAGATCCTCAAGTGGCGCGACGACGCTCCGCTGCTGGCGGTGTGACCCGAAGGGGCACGGCGCGCACGCCGGACCCGCGGACGGCGACGGCCGGGCACCCCGCGGTGCCCGGCCGTCCGACGGCGAAGGTCAGCCCTTCAGCGCGGCCATCCACGCCTCGACGTCCGCGGAGCGTCGCGGCAGGGCGGCCGAGAGGTTCCGGTTGCCGTCCTCGGTCACCAGGATGTCGTCCTCGATCCGGACGCCGATGCCCCGGTACTCCTCGGGCACGGTGAGGTCGTCGGCCTGGAAGTACAGGCCGGGCTCGACGGTGAGCACCATGCCCGGCTCCAGCACGCCGTCCACGTACGTCTCGGTGCGCGCCACCGCGCAGTCGTGGACGTCCATGCCGAGCATGTGACCGGTGCCGTGCAGGGTCCAGCGGCGCTGCAATCCCAGCTCCAGGACGCGCTCGACCGGGCCCTCGACCAGGCCCCACTCGACCAGCTTCTCGGCCAGCACCCGCTGGGCCGCGTCGTGGAAGTCGCGGTACTTGGCGCCCGGCTTCACCGCCGCGATGCCGGCCTCCTGGGCCTCGTACACCGCGTCGTACACCTTCTTCTGGAGTTCGCTGTACGTGCCGTTGACGGGCAGCGTGCGCGTGACGTCGGCGGTGTAGAGGGTGTGCGTCTCAACACCGGCGTCGAGCAGCAGCAGGTCGCCGGAGCGGACCGGGCCGTCGTTGCGGACCCAGTGCAGGGTGCAGGCGTGCGGTCCGGCGGCGCAGATCGAGCCGTAGCCGATGTCGTTGCCCTCGACGCGGGCGCGCAGGAAGAAGGTGCCCTCGATGTAGCGCTCGCTGGTGGCCTCGGCCTTGTCGAGGACCTTCACCACGTCCTCGAAGCCGCGCACCGTGGAGTCGACGGCCTTCTGCAGCTCGCGGATCTCGAAGTCGTCCTTGACCAGCCGCATCTCGGAGAGGAAGACGCGCAGCTCCTCGTCGCGCTCGGCGGTGACCTTGTCGGTCAGGGCCGCCTCGATGCCGGCGTCGTAGCCGCGCACCACGCGCACCGGGCCGGTGGCCTCGCGCAGTTTGCCGGCCAGCTCGCGCACATCGGCGGCGGGGATGCCGTACAGCGCCTCGGACTCGGTGAGGGAGTGGCGGCGGCCGACCCACAGCTCGCCCTGGCCGTCGAGCCAGAACTCGCCGTTCGCGCGGTTGGAGCGGGGCAGCAGGTAGATCGTCGCCTGGTGGCCCTCGTCCGCGGGCTCCAGCACGAGGACGCCGTCCTCGGTCTGGTTGCCGGTGAGGTACGCGTACTCGACGGAGGAGCGGAAGGCGTACTCCGTGTCGTTCGAGCGGGTCTTCAGGTTGCCCGCCGGGATCACCAGGCGCTCGCCCGGGAAGCGCGCGGAGAGCGCGGCGCGGCGGCGCGCGGTCTCGGCGGCCTGCTCGATGGGCTTCAGGTCACGCAGCTCGGTGTCGGCCCAGCCGGACTGCATGTTCTCGGCCAGCTCGTCGGAGACACCTGGGTACAGGCCGTTCTTCCGCTGCTTGATGGGCTCCTCGGACTCGGCTTCCGGGGTCGCCGGAATGAGTTCGTCGGCCACGTGTTCCTCCTCGGTACGGCGTGTGATCTCCCCCGGAGCGGTCCGTGCGGCTCGCCACGATGGGGTCACTGTGTCCGAGCCGGGGACCTCCATCATCGTACGGTCGTACCGGGACGGGCCAGGGGCGGTCGTCCGGCCATGCCTGGCACCGGCCGGGCACCGAGCGGTCATGCCGGGCCGGGCCTCCTGCCGCCGGCTGCCTCAGTCGAAGCGGGCCGCCAGCAGCACCACGTCCTCCCTGCTGTCGGCGGCCTCCGGGCCGTCCGGCAGCACCATGCGCAGCACATGGTCGGCGATGGCTCCGGGGTCCTGCCGCAGCGCCCGCGGGACGCTCGCGGCGGCCGAGTGCAGCCGGGCGAAGGCGCGGTCCATGCGGTCACCGGTACGGTGCAGCAGCCCGTCGGTGTAGAGCAGCACCGTCTCGCCCGCCTCGGCCTCGATCTCCGTGCTGGGCGCCTCCCAGCAGGAGAGCATGTTGAGCGGCGCGGAGACGGAGGTCTCGGCGAACTCGGTGCGCCGCTCCCCGATCAGCAGCGGCGGGCTGTGCCCGGCACCTGCCAGGGTGACCCGGCGCAGCGCGGGCTCGCAGTAGGCGAACAGGGCGGTGGCCGAGCGGGCGGGCTCGGTCAGCCGCAGCAGCAGCTCCAGGTCGGACAGGACGGCGACCGGATCCTCGCCCTCCATCACGGCGTACGCGCGCAGCGAGGCGCGCAGCCGGCCCATGGCGGCCACCGCGCTCGGTCCCGAACCGCTGACCGAGCCGACCGACAGGCCGAGCGCCGCGTCCGGCAGCGGCAGCGCGTCGTACCAGTCGCCGCCGCCGCGCGGTCCGGTGCGATGCCGGGCGGCGAGCTGGACGCCGGGCACGCGGGGCAGCCGGGAGGGCAGCAGTTCCTCGGTGATGGTGGCCACGCAGGCGCGGGTGCGCTCCACTTCCCGCAGCCTGGCCAGGTGTTCGGTGGCGTGCCGGATGTACAGGCCCGCGAGGTGGCGCTGCCGTTCACGGGGTTCGGCGGGTTCGTCGTAGAGCCAGACGGCGGCGCCGAGGCGGCCGGCGTTGTCGGTGGCGAGCGGCAGCGCGTAGCTGGCGGCGTAGCCGAGGCGGGCGGCGACCTCGCGGTGCCGGGGATCGAGATCGTCCTCGGCGAACAGGTCGGGGTGGACGATCTCGGCGGTGCCCGCGGTGTCGTACGGCAGCGCGCCGCGCGGCACGGTCTCCAGGTGGCCGAGGTCGGCGCGGCCGAGGCCGAGGCCGCGGGTGGTGCGGGGGCCGCCGTCGCCGGGGTCCAGCACGACGAGACCGCGGCGGGCGCCGACGAGGGCGGCCGTGGCGCCCAGCAATTCGTCGAGAGCGGGCTCCAACGCGCTGGTGCGGACGAGCCGTTCGGTGAGTTCGTGCAGCGTGGTGAGGTCGGAGACCCAGCCGGCGAGACGGTCCTGGAGGAGCGTGCCGGGGGCGGCGACCGGGGGGTGCGGGGCGGGGGCGGCGGGGACGGTGTCCGCGAGGGTGCCCGCGGTGGCCTCCGGGACGGGAGAGGCGGGCGCGACAGTGTGGGCGGGCGTGGGAACAGTGGGATCGATTCCGGCCACTTTCGGGGGGTGTGGGGCGCTCATGGCGCGCGGCCTTCAGACTGGTGCACAGTGCTCAAAAGCATCGCAAACCCCCAGGTGATTCTGCGCCGCTAGCAGTGTCTCCACATGTACACGCACTCGTGAGGGGATGTCCAGCATTGTCCTGCGGGGTTTCCTGGTGTCCGCGGGACTGGTGGGTGATTTCCGGGAACCCCTTGCCTTACCGCCAAGTTGGCTCAAAACTGCCTGGGGGAACGGTCCGCTGCGGTCGACTGGGCTCGCTCCACGGAGCGTCACAGCGGTCGTGATGGGTACGTACTCGGAGAAGGCCAGGGGTGGTTGGGGACCACCCGGAACCTGGCGACGGACCCGGGCGTCATAGCCACCGACGGCCGAGCCCCATCCTCCCGTGGCGGAGGCGGAGAGAACCACGCGCGACGGCAAACGCCATGCTTCGCCACCCCCGCGCCGTGACCGTGCCTGCCTTGACTGCCGTGGACGCGGCCGCGACCGACGCTCGAACCCCTGGGGATCCCCCGCCGTGCGCGGGGATGTGATGCGCCACCAGGTACGCACAGTGCAGTGATCGACTCATGTTGTGATGTGGACCACGGTGTTGCCAGCGGTGCAACGGAAAGGAACGAGCGCTCATGCGCGAGATCCTCGGAAGGCGACGCAGGCTCCTGTCCAAGCGACGGAACGACGGGACGCCTGAGCCGATCAGCGCGGCCCTGACCTTCGCGACGGAGTGGCAGTGGCCCGTACTACCGGGCGTGGCCCCGGACCCGCAGGGCCGGGCCCGCTGCGGCTGCCCCGACCCGGAGTGCACGGTGCCCGGCGCCCACCCCTTCGACCCCGGCCTGCTCGCGGCCACGACCGACGGGCGCATGGTGCGCTGGTGGTGGACCAACCGGCCGAGCGCGCCCGTCATCCTCGCGACCGGCGGCAAGGCACCCTGCGCGGTCAGCCTGCCCGCGCTCGCCGCGTCCCGCGCCCTCGCCCTGCTCGATGCGCGGGGCATGCGCCTCGGCCCGGTCGTCGCCTCGCCCACCCGCTGGGCGCTGCTCGTCGAGCCGTACTCCATGGCGCAGTTGGGCGAGCTGCTCTACGCCAAGGACTACGTCCCCGGCTCGCTGCGCTTCCACGGCGAGGGCGGCTATATCGCGCTGCCCCCGTCCGAGACCGGCGCGGGCGCGGTGCGCTGGGAACGGGCGCCGCTGCCGGGTTCGGCCGCGCCCTGGGTGCCGGACGTCGAGGCGGTGGTGGACGCCGTGGTCGAGGCCCTCACTCGTACGGGTGTGAGCACGCCCGAGTTGTAGGGCTCTCCGGCGCGCACGGTGCGGGCGGGCGTGCCCCGCTCGTTATGTTCCGCCCATGCTGCGAATTTTTGGGGGCCATGGAACGCGCCGGCCGCGCGACGGGGGACACCGGCGCCCGGACGGCACAGGGCCGCGGTACGACGGCGGAGCGGATCGGGTGCCGGTGGGGGACGGCGGTGCCCGTGACCGGGTGCCGGTGGAGGGCGGTGGTGCGTGTGGCCGGGTGCCGGTGGAGGGCGGTGCGCGGGGCCGGGTACCGGTGGACGGGTGGGCCGGGCCTCAGGTGCCGGCCGACGGCGGGGCGGGTCCCCGGACGCCGGTCGGCGATGGCCTCCGGACGCCGGTCGGCGCCGGGGCGGACGCGGGCGCCGGGGCCGGTTCCCGGATGCCGGCTGAGGCCGGGGTCGGCCTCCGGTCGGCGGTCGAGGACAACTCTCCGTGCGTAAACGGTTGTTCGTCCGAGTCCGGAGGTGCGCCCGGTGACGGCGCCGACCCGCGGCCGAAGGGCGGGTTCCGGCGGGCGCGGTACGGAAAGGCCGATCCGCGGCGGGTGCATCTCGTCGGGCTGGCGTGTGTGGTGACGGCCGCCGTGGTGCTGCCGCTGACCGTGGCGTCCGCCGGGCAGGTCCGGGACGTGAGCGACGTCCTGGTGCCGGGCGCGCCGCGGCACGGTGACGGCAAGGACCCCTCGGCCGCGCCCGGCCGCTCGCCCGGACTGCTGGGCCTGGGACTCGCCACCGCCGCCCGCTGCGGCCCCCAGCTCAGCTCCCCCGAGGGCATCGAGGCGCAGACCTGCGTGCTGATCCAGGGCGCCGACACCTGGGCGCGCACCTACTACCGCAACGCCACCGGGAAGGCGCTGGACGCCGAGCTGAGCCTCATGGGCCCCGGCGGCCGTACCACGCGTACGCGCTGCGACACGGGGACCGACGACGAGCCCGCCACCTGTGAGACCCCCCGCGAGCACAGCCGGGGCGGGGCGGACGCGTACACGGCCGCCGCGGAGTTCGCCGAGGGCGGGCCGCGCGGGGCGCTGCTGCTGCGCTCGGGCAGCAACTCCGGTGGGCCGGACGACGCTTGACGTCGCGCGGTGCGCCGGAGGCTGGACGCGGGCATGAAAAGACCCGGTTGCTGGCGACGGGGGATGCACCAGCAACCGGGCTACTGGAACGGTAACAAGAGATCCGCCGTTCGCAAATTCCGACTCAGGCATTCGGCCATCGAATTCCTACCGATTCCCGTGTCGGAGCGGGGAGTTGTGACCGGATTCACCCGTCGGCGACCCGGTGTCATGACTGACCGACCAGTCAGTCATGACACCGGTGCGGGTGCCGTCAGCTGAGCGTGACCTGCCGGTTGGTCAGTCCGCCGCGGGCCCGGCGCTCCTCCGGGGTGAGCGGCTCCTCGACGGCGAGGGCGGCGGCGAGGCGCTCGGCGAACTCGGCGGCCGGCTTCTCCACATCCTCCGCGCGGACCTCGCCCGGCAGGTCCCAGACCGGCACGGTGAGGCCGTGAGCACGGAAGGAGCCGACCAGCCGGGTGCCCTCGCCGAGGCTGGAGCGGCCCTGCGCGTGCAGGCGCGCGAGAGCGTCCAGAAGCCGCTCCTCCGGGTGGGGCATCACCCAGCGCAGGTGGTTCTTCTCGGGGGTCTCGCACCAGTACGCCGCGTCCACGCCGGACAGCCGCGTGGTCGGGATCGCCGCCGCGTTGGCCCGCTCCAGGGAGGCGGCGACCTCCGGGGTGGCGTTCTCCGCGTCCGGCACCCAGAACTCGAAGCCGCTGTGCACGACCGGCTCGAACGGGGCGTCCGCCGCCAGCAGGTCCTGGAGCCGGGGGCCGTCGGCGGGGGCGCGCCGGCCCTGCACCGGGGTGCCGGGCTCCGCCTCCAGCGCGCGCAGGAGGGTGTCGGCCAGGTCGCGGCTGATGTCGCCGGAGGACGTGTCGTTCTGAAGACCGATCAGGATGGAGCCGTCGTCGCGGCGCAGGGCGGGCCAGGCCATCGGCAGCACCGTGGCGAGCGTGACCGAGGGGACGCCCTCGGGCAGGCCGGCCGAGAGGGTCAGCTCGGCCGTGGCGGCGGGGACCAGCTCGCGCAGCGCCACCCAGTCGCACTCGCCGGGCAGCCCCTCGAACGGCCGGTGCACCAGCTCGGTCACCGCGTGCGCGGCGGCCCGGCCGTGGCACGCCTTGTAGCGCCGGCCGCTGCCGCAGGGGCAGGGCTCGCGGCCGCCGACCACCGGAATGGCGCCGTCCGCCCCGCCGGTCGGCTGCGGGCTCTTGGCCTTCGTCTGGGGTCGCTTCTTGGCCATCGTGGATGTCTCCCGGTTACGGCGCTTCTCGTACGGCGGGAGCCTAGCCGCTCACACCATCCCCGACGGGAACCTGTGGATAACGGGGGTGCGGGGGTGTGGGGGGAGGCCGATGGTGTGATGTTGTGCTTGCCGCTGGCGGCCGCGCACCGGGGTACGCCGTCGGACCTCGTGGGCTGGCCCTGGACTGGGGACCCTGTTCTGGAGCCCGGTGGCCCGTCTGCGGTTCTTGTGGCGGCCCTTTCCTGCACCTTCGGGGGGCGATCTCGGACCTGCTGCCTGCCGTATGCGTCGGTGGCCCGCGCTCGGATCTCGTGGCGGCCCGCTCCGGATCTCGGGGGCCTGCCGCGTGCCTTGGGAGCCCGTCCCACACCTTGGCGATTGATGGGCCGCTCCCGGATCTCGGCGGCTCGCCTCCGGATCTCGGCCCACCGTGGGCCTCGGTGATCCGCCACCTCCGGCCAGCGGTGGCCTGCCGTGGGCCTCGGTTCCCCCTCCCCGGACCTCGGCGATCCGCCCCAGACACCAGCGGCCCGCCGCAGAACACCAGCACCCGCCCCGGAACCTCAGCACTCGCCCCCGTACCCCGGAGCGCCAACACCCGCGCCCCGCGCCCCGCTTCCCGGAACCCAGCACCCACCCCAGCTCCCCAGAACCCCAGCCCCGGCTCGCCGTCGTCCTGCCCAGCCCACCGCTCTCAGGCCAGGTCCTCGAACACCTCCGTGAGGTCGAGGCCGGACAGGTCCGGTGGTGCCGATGCGGTGAGCGCGGCGGTGGCGTGGTCGCGGCGGCAGCGGGCATCAGGGTCGTGCACGTCCCCGTGGACCACCACCCAGACCGTCACCTCGCCGCGGACGTCGTCCCGTACCCCCCAGTCGTCGGCGAGCGCGGTGATGATGGCCAGCCCCCGGCCGCCGTGCGCGGTCACCGAGGGGGTGGCCGGCGCCGGGCGGGTCGGGCCCCCGCCGTCCGTGACCTCCACGATGAGCCGGCCGCGCGTGTCCACCCGCCATGCGGCCCGCACGTCACCGCCGTCGTATCCGTCGCCGGTGCCCGCGCCGCTGCCGCCCAGCGGCCGGCCGTGCTTGCACGCATTGCTCAGCAGTTCGGAAAGGATCAGTACGGCATCGTCGACCACCGATTCCGCCACGCCTCCGCCGCGCAGCTGCGCGCGCATCCGGCGCCTCGCGTCCCCCACGCCCGCAGGGCCATGGGGTACGGCCATGCACGACGACGTGGGCACCTCCTGTGCCACCACCAACGCCACCCCCGAGACCTCCTTCGCCCCACGCCACGGTGTGGATGCCCCAGTGATCTGTGCCGGAAACCGGCCAATCCCCTTCCGCTGACGCATTCACCGGACGCGCACACGATCCGAACGCGCCGGAGCACTCCCCGTGACGGCGCCGACGGCCGGCCCGAGGTCGAACCAGGGCGTCGACAAGCAGGGTCAGCGGCCGAGCTGGTCCAGCACCGCGCGCGGCCGGTTGGTGATGATGGCGTCGACGCCGAGCCCGAGGCAGAGCTCGACGTCCTCGGGCTCGTTCACGGTCCACACGTGCACCTGGTGCCCGGCCCGCTTCAGCCGCTCCACGTATCCGGGGTGGTTGCGCACGATGCGCACCGGGGGCCCGGCGATGCCCACACCCGCCGGCAGCCGTCCGTCGCGCAGCCGGGGCGAGAGCCACTGCACCAGGTAGACCGTCGGCAGGGTCGGCGCGGCCGCGTGCACCCGGTGCAGCGAGCGTGCCGAAAAGCTCATGATCCGCACGGGCGACTCGGCGGCCGCGGCGGGCGCGGCCAGGTTGAACCGCCCGAGCAGGCCGAGCAGCTTCTCCTCGACCTGGCCCGCCCAGCGGGTGGGGTGTTTGGTCTCGATGGCCAGCTCGATGCGCCGTCCGGCGTCCGCGACCAGTTCGAGCAGCCGCTCCAGGGTGAGGACGGAGGTCTCCCCGCGGTCCTCCGGGCGGTGCTCCCAGTCGGGCTCCTCGACCCGGCCGCGATAGGGCTCACCGGTCTTCCACGAGCCGAAGTCCAGCGCGGCGAGATCGGCCAGCTCCAGGGCGGAGACGGCGCCGCGGCCGTTGGAGGTGCGGTTCACCCGCCGGTCGTGGACGCAGACCAGGTGGCCGTCGGCGGTCAGCCGCACATCGCACTCGAGGGCGTCCGCGCCGTCCTCGATCGCCTTGCGGTAGGCGGCCAGGGTGTGTTCCGGTGCGTCTTCGGAGGCGCCCCGGTGGGCGACGACCTGGACGGAGAGCTGTCGTGCGTGGGTGGTCACCGCGTCATGGTGCCACCACCGCGGGGTAAGCGTGGCGGCGCTCGTGCGTCCGACCGGCGAACGGTGGCACACGACATGACGGTTTATGTAACTTTTTCCGTGAATGCCCTTTGTAAGGGCTGGTCCGGGACCCACAGCCACGGCTTATGGTGCTCTGACGGCCCGTGGGAAAAGCTGACTGCATACAAACTGGAACAGTGAACGCAGGACCATGCGCAGCCGCATCGTGACAGGCCACGATCAGCGCGCACGCGCCGCCGAGCGTGCACGAACGTGACCGAGTGCGACCGAGGACCAACAGCCGTGGATCGAGGAGTAGAGCTGTGAGCACCGAGAACGAGGGCAACGCGGTACCCCCGGCCCCGTCCGCACCTCCCGTGCCGGTGGCCTCTCCCGACGCGTCCCCGCGGGCAGGCACCGCGCCGGAGGGGAACGAGGGGCCGGCGGGCCCGGAGCACCAAGCGGACCAGCAGCCGGGGCAGACCCCCCAGGCTCCCCAGTCCCCCCAGCCGCACCAGGGGGGCCGGCCCCCGCAGCCGCACCACGCACCCCAGGGTGGCCAGGGCTACCCCGCCGCGCCGGGCGGCCCCGAGCCGACCACCCCCCTGCCGCCGGTTCCGGACACCGCCCCGCAGCCCCCTGCCGCCGGTCCCGAGGGCGCCTGGCCGCCCCCGCCGCCGCCCGGCACGCCGACCTACGCCGACGGCGCGGGCGGCGCGGGTGGCGGTGCCGCCTGGGGAGCGTCGTACCAGCAGCCCGCCCCCAAGCCGCGCGGACGCGGCGGACTGCTCGCCGCGGTCCTGGTGGCCGCGCTGGTCGCGGGCGGTCTGGGCGGCGGCCTCGGCTACACCCTGGCCAGGAACAACGACAACGGCGGCTCCACCACCGTCTCCGCCTCCGACAACGGCGCGGCCCAGGTCAAGCGCGCCCCCGGCACCATCGCCAACGTGGCGGCCAAGGCGCTGCCCAGCACCGTCACCATCGAGGCCGAGGGCTCCAACGGCGACGGCGGCACCGGCACCGGCTTCGTCTTCGACAAGCAGGGCCACATCATCACCAACAACCACGTGGTGGCGGACGCCCTCGACGGCGGCAAGCTGACCGCCACGTTCCCGGACGGCCGGAAGTACGACGCCGAGGTCGTCGGCCACGCGCAGGGCTACGACGTGGCGGTCATCAAGCTCAAGAACCCGCCCTCCGACCTCAACCCGCTGCCGCTCGGCGACTCCGACAAGGTGGCCGTCGGCGACGAGACGATCGCCATCGGCGCCCCCTTCGGCCTGTCGAACACGGTGACGACCGGCATCATCAGCGCCAAGAACCGCCCGGTGGCCTCCAGTGACGGCAGCGCCACCAGCAAGGCGTCGTACATGAACGCGCTCCAGACCGACGCGTCCATCAATCCGGGCAACTCCGGCGGCCCGCTGCTGGACGCCTCCGGCGCGGTGATCGGCATCAACTCGGCGATCCAGTCCTCGGGCAGCAGCGGCGGCTTCGGCTCCGGGGGGCAGTCCGGTTCGATCGGCCTCGGCTTCGCCATCCCGATCAACCAGGCCAAGTACGTCGCCCAGCAGCTGATCAAGACCGGCAAGCCGGTGTACGCCAAGATCGGCGCGTCCGTCTCCCTGGAGGACTCCTCGGACGGCGCGAAGATCACCGACCAGGGCGCGGACGGCGCCGCCGCGGTCGAGGCGAACGGCCCGGCGGCCAAGGCGGGCCTCAAGCCCGGCGACGTGATCACCAAGCTCGACGACTCGGTGATCGACAGCGGTCCCACTCTGATCGGCGAGATCTGGACCCACAAGCCCGGCGACAAGGTGACGATCACCTACAAGCGCGGCGGCCAGGAGCACACGGCCGAGCTGACCCTCGGCGCCCGCGTCGGCGACAGCTGACCACCCCCTCCCACCGGGGGGTTGTCCCCAACGCCCCCGCGACCGCCCCCGTGCCGGTACGCTGTACCCCGCTCCGCCCCAGGTGGGCGGCGCGGGGAGGTGTGCCCGAGCGGCCTAAGGGAACGGTCTTGAAAACCGTAGTGACGTGAAAGCGTCACCGTGGGTTCGAATCCCACCGCCTCCGCAGGTCAGAGACGTGCTGGTCAGAAGGGGTGCCCCTCGATGAGGGGACCCCTTGTGCTTGGAGCCTGTCTCACCCTGATGCGGCTCTGTCGCGTTGTGGATCAGTGCGTGTGGACCAGGCGTGGACCAGATTGTTGCCCGCGCAGGTCTCTCACCAGGCGTTTCGACCATGTGCAGGACACTGCCCCTATCGGCTGGGTGGGGAAGCAGCTCGGTGGAGCCGTTGGGCGACTTCTTGAAGGAATGCCGCAAGTTCGTGTCGGTCCCTGCCTCGGGTCTTGAGCGCATGACAATTGGGACACAGGGCGATTGTGTTGCTGCCGTGATCCCGGCCGCCCTTCGCATGCTCGACGACGTGATCAACCTCCAGGATGGGATCACCGTTGTCGGTGTAGCCGACGGGTTCAGGATTCCTGCATCGCGGGTTCTCGCAGCGCCCTTTGGACCGCCTCAGCACAGCTTTGCGTACAAGAGGATTGCGGACTCTGTGAACGGTGGTGTTTTCGGCACGCCTCTGATCGCGTCCCGTACGCTCCCATTCCTCAGCCTGCGTCATCCACTTCGCGTACTGCTCGGCATCGCTCAGGACACGGAGCCGGCGCGGCTGGAACGGCAAGGTTACTAACTTGGGCGGAGCCACTGGCTGCGGAGTCGACGGCGGCTGCACCAGCTGTCGAAAAGCTGCTGCTGATCTGGTGTTGCCGTCTCGGATCACCAGACGGTGGGCCTCATCCACCAGAACGAGAAACGTGCTCTGCTCTTCGCGTAGCCAGCGGTCGTACATCGCAAGAGTGGTACGTGTCTTACCGGCGCCCGTGGCCATGTGGATCACTGCACGACTCGGGAGTGCTGGCTGACCGGCGTTTGGCGGAAGCGGGTCGTCTCGAACGTGGTGGTGAGAGCTACCTCTGGCCCATGCCGGTAGGCCCTGTGGACGGTGGAAATCGTCGATCACCGGATCATCACCTCGCAGTGACTGTGCCACGAGGGTCTGACATCCGTGGTGTGCATGCCCGGACGCCGCCCTGCCGGAGTGGGCAGAGCGGCGCCGTCGTTGCTTCGGTAGGAAGCGTGGTTACTGCTCGTCGCCAGCGTCAAGGGCGCGCTCAATCTGTTCGTTCGAGCGCTGCTGATTCCGGTGAATTGCCTTGGCGTAGAAGCGGAAGAGGACGGCGATGCTGTGGCCCGCGCGGCGTGCGACTTCTGCCGGGGAAACGCCGGACTCAAGCCAGAGCGAGACGCCCGCATGGCGCAGGGAGTACGGCACGTCAGCCAGCGGCGAGGCCGCTTCCCCATCGGTCAGCACTGCGAGCCGAGCCGCCTTCCAAACCTCCCCGTACTCCTTGGACAGCAGGCCACCGCCTTGAGCCGCACGGAACAGCCGGCCGTCTTCAGCGGTGCCGAACTCCTTGATGTGCTCGCGGACCAGGCGCACGAGGACGGGGGGAATCGGCACAGGCCGGGTTGCCTTGCGAGCCCGCTTCTTCAGGCCGCGCGTGTCGAACGACTCGCCCGTGTCGGTCCAGCCAGAGCCGACGCGGGGCGTACTCGTGGACAGGACCACTTCTCCCCAGCCCTCTTCGGGCAGGGTGAAGTCTTCTTCCCGGAGATTGGCAGCCTCCCCAGGCCGGTTGGCCGCGTAGTAGAGGCAGCCGAAGAACGCCATCAGGTGACGTCCGCGTGTCCCTTGCTCGCCTACGGCGTCGATCAGTGCTTTCGCCAGCTTGGGGCCGGGTACGAATCGGAAGTCGATCTCGTCGTCAGTCTCGGGCGGAGTCCAGTCGACCTTGTCGAGGGGCAGGGTCGCAAGCAGCTCCCGTTCGACTGCGTACCGGAGGCAGTTGCTGAAGACTGTCCGCTTGCGATTCACCGTGTTCTCGGCAGCGGCCGTGCCGTCCTGCTTCAGCTTCAGGGCATCGAGCGCCGTACGGACCACCGAGGGCGTATTGAGCGCGATGATGTCGACGGACTTTCGGCTGATCCAGTCCAGCGCCGCCACGATGTCGGCGGGAGGTGCCTCAACGTCGATACGGGGCTTCAGCGTCCCGTCGTCGCCGAGGACGAAGCGGTACACCCACGAGTAGAGGGCGATGCGGAGCACCTTGGGAGCCGGGGCCCCTCCGTTGTCCTTGACCAGCTTGGGCGTGATGGTGGCCAGCGTGTCAGCGATGCTTGCGCGGTGCTTGGCCGAGGCACCGGGCCACTTCATCTCCGCATATGCGCGTGTGTGGGCGTACCACGTGGTGGAGTTGAGCGCCTGGACCTCCGAGGCGGGCAGGCCGGTTTCCGTGTCGAACTGCTCGCGGTTGCGCAGTGCGGCCAACAGCTCCGAGCGCCGACCGTCGGCCTGAGCCTTGATCTTGTAGCTCTTGGAGAAGGGGCGCGGGCCGACCCGCCAACGGAGCTGATAGGCCGCCACGCGGTTGGGCCGCTTGCGGATACCCCAGATCTGCACGTCGTAGGTCAGCACGCTTCCTGCACCTCGCACGAGTCGAACCAGGCGTCGAGGTCGGTCCGGCGTATGCGGATCTGCCCGTTGGGGAGCTTCAGGTGCCTCGGAGCCTGGCCCCTAGGCGGTGTCTTCAAATGATCATTGCTGGTAGATCATGGTGTCGTGATACGTCGCCATGAACTGTCGGATGCCGAGTGGGAGTTCGTCCGGCCGCTGCTGCCCGAGTCGTTGCGGGGGCGCAAGCGGCTGGATGACCGCAGGGTCCTGAACGGGATCGTGTGGAAGTTC